>CALETH010000022.1 GCA_937920105.1 uncultured Bacteroidota bacterium | reverse complement strand
TTGATGTAAAAGCGAACGTCCGTACCACAACTTTGCCTCAATCACTAAATCACTGGTAGGATATTGTGTGATGAGTTCTACAAATTTTTTTTCTGCTTTTGCATCATCTTCTAAATACACATAGGATTTTCCTATTAACAATAATGCGTCATCAACCAATTCTGAAGTTGGATAATATGAAAGAAGTTTTGAGGATTTTTCTATACAAGAGGTAAGTTTTGTTTTTGCTGTGGAAGGAATTGTGAATGTTCCCTTTTCTTGTGATGCTGCCTGTGCTGCAAGAATTTCTTTTTCTGCATCATCAAATAATTTGCTGGTATTATAATAAGTATTAAAATAGGAAACAGTATTTACGTATTGTTGTTTTGTATAATTAAAAACTTGACAACCTATTAAAAAATATGATAATAAAAAAATATAAATATTAAATTGTGCTTTTTTCATACTTTACAAATCCCCTTCAACTGGTCGCAAAATAATTTCATCAGTAGTCAACCTTTGTGGTTGGCAGTACAAAGAAACAATAACATCAGCAATATCGGATGGCTGCATCATTTTTTCTTTTAAGATTTTTCTATCAGAACGGCTCCACATATCAGTTTCTACTGCACCGGGCAACACATCAATAACTCTCACACTTTTTTTTCGCACTTCTGCTCGCAAACAACGAGACATTGTCAACGCTGCAGATTTAGAAGCCGAATATATTGATGAATTTAAAAATACTGTATTTGCAGCAACGGAAAGTATATTAAAAATATGTCCGGATTTTTTTTTGAGCATGGAAGGTAACACCATTTGCGTACATAAAAACATTCCACGTACATTTGTTGCAAAAATTTCATCAAATTGTTTTGTGGATGTTTTTATAAATGGTGTGAATGTGGTAACTCCAGCATTGTTCACTAATATATCAACATTACCAATTTTGGTAATAATTTTTTGATGTGCAGTTCGAATGCTTTTTTCTGATGTAATATCACATGGTACAAAAAAAGCACTTCCACCAGATTTTTGAATTTTTGTTGTTTGTTTTTTTAACAATGCAATATTACGTCCACTTAAAACAACGGTTGCTCCAATAAATGCAAAGCCATCTGCAATAGCTGCTCCGATTCCTTTACTGGCTCCGGTAATCCAAACAATGGGTGAATTGTTTTTTTTCATTATGTTAATTTATTGGCAATCAATGTTAAAAATTCTGAACGTGTTTTAAGATTATCTTGAAACACTCCTAACATTGCACTGGTAGTTGCAAGTGAATGTTGTTTTTCTACACCACGCATCATCATACACATGTGTCGTGCTTCGCAAACAACAGCAACTCCTTCTGGTTGTAAAACATCAAAAAGTGTATCTGCAATTTCTCGAGTCAATCGTTCTTGCACTTGCAAGCGACGTGCAAACATTTCTACTATACGAGGAATTTTACTTAATCCAACAATTTTTCCATTGGGAATGTATGCAATATGTGCTTTTCCATAAAATGGTAATAAATGATGCTCACACATACTAAAAAAATCAATATCTTTCACAATAACCATTTCTTTATATTCTTCTTTAAAAATTGCGCCATTCAATATTTTTTTAATGTTATCAGAATATCCTTTTGTTAAAAATTGTAAAGATTTTGCTACTCGATGTGGGGTTTTAAGAAGCCCTTCTCTTTTGGGATTTTCTCCGAGTTGTTGTAAAATATCATACACGTTTTTTTCTAATGATAATTTATTTTTCATACTTTTAAAATTATATTTTTTAAAAAATATTTTTAAACTTTCCAGAATTCAACGAATATTCATCCGTTAACTTTCCTATTATATCCGACATAATATTACTATTTTTTGCTGAAATGTTTAATGACAATGAGTCTTCAAATGGTGCTTGATAAATACATGCTGCACAATCACCTCGTTCATACAATTGTGCTTTAGGACTGGTAACGTTGAGAACTTCAAATCCAAGGTTTTGCATACTTGATGTTAATTGTGTGTGACTTATCTGTTCTTCAACCCAAAGTATTGTTTTCTTTTCTGGAAGCAAAGCTCCTCTTACTCTTTCAAAGGCTATAGAAAATATCATATCACGAAGTGACCACCAAATTGGAAGTTGTTCGGTAAGCATTTCCATGCCCTCCGAAATTCGGACAACTAATGCATCTCCATCTTCTGTTTGGGTTTCCATATCTAAATAATAATCATACGATACTGGACTACTGTCTTTTGCAAGTGGGAAAAAACGTGCAGGTATTGGTTCCCATCGGGATGTTAGACTTAATACAGATTTAATATGAAAATCCATATAACTGGTATCAAAACCTACCTTAGTTCCCATGGTAGATAAAAAATCATATAATGGTTTAGGAAGTGCACGACCTAAAATAGTTTCAAGTTCTATTATATATTTTTGGGGTGCTCCTTTGACAGTACGAGAATAAGAATGCACATATTTATCAATAAATTCAATTAAAGATTTCATTTATTCTCCTTGATATTCTACAAAATTATTTTCTGTTTCATAGAGTTTTATGGAATATAATTTTCCATCGTTAATGTGTGGTTGAATTTGTTTCCAACAGGCAATAACAATATTTTCTGCTGTCGGGTTGATTCCTTGTAAAAAATCTACATCAACATTTAGATTCTTGTGGTCAACTTTATCAAGAAAATATTTTTCGATAATATTTTTCAAAATTTTTAAATCAATGACATACCCTGTTTCAGGGTTTGGCTCCCCTGCAACAGTTACTTCTAAATAATAATTATGCCCATGTCCATTCGGATTATTACATTTATCAAATATTTCTTGATTTTTTTTATCAGAAAATTTTGAATTGAATAACCTATGAGCGGCACTAAAATGTGTTTTTCGTGTTACGTAAATCATACTATTATAAAAAAATACACCACTAAAATATAGTGGTGTAATATACAAAAAATATTTACAAAAAATTATTTTTGTAGTGCAACTTTTTGTACCTTCTATACGTCTTATTCAACTATACATTATTAATTTAATCAAAAGGCTTTTATGAAAAACCTCTCCTTTATTTTTCTTCTTTCTACAATATCACTTTTTGCGCAACAAACACCTCAAAACCCTAATACTGGAAAAGTTATTGGTAAACTCTTTGATGCAGAAACATCACAACCTGTCGAATATACAACTGTTGCTTTATATCGCTTAAGAGATTCTTCTGTTGCTGGCGGGGCTATTTCTGATGGTAATGGAGGCTTTACCATAGATAAACTAACTTTTGGAAGATATTTTGCTCGTATTACGGCAATTGGATATAAAACAAAAGTGATAGATAGCATCCTTATTACACCACAAAATCTTGAAACAGATTTAGGGAAAATTTCTCTTTATAGTAGTACTGTTGCCTTACAAACGGTTGATGTGAATGCAGAAAAAGATATGGTTACCAATACATTAGATAAGCAGGTTATCAATGTCGATAAAAATATTGCAAGCAGTGGTGGTTCAGCAGTGGAAGTAATGCAAAATATTCCCTCTGTTTCTGTGGATGTTAATGGAAGTATTAGTTTGAGAGGAAATAATAATGTTACTATTCTCATTGATGGAAAGCCTTCTTCTTTTGCGGGATTAAGCAGTGGTGATATTCTCAGTCAAATTCCGGCAAGTTCTATAGAACAAATCGAAGTTGTTACAAATCCTTCCGTAAAATATGACCCAGATGGAACTTCAGGAATTATTAATATTATTTTGAAAAAAAATTCTAATAATGGAATATCCGGAAACATATCTGCAAATGCTGGTACTGGAGATAAATATAATCTTTCTGCCAATCTTAGTTATAAATACGATAAAGTAAATATATATGGAACTTATGATGGTCGTTCTAATCAATTTAATGGAACAGGAACAAATGAGCGTACTTCATACATAAATAATACAACATCATATCTTTCTCAAGAACAAGTATTTAAAAATCATATGAGACCTCAAAATGGTTCAGTAGGAATGGATTATTTTATTAACACACAAAATACTATTTCAGTTTTAGGAAAATTTCGCCGATTTTTTCTTGATGGGAATAATTCTAGTATTGATGAAAATAGTGATTCTGCAAAAACCATTCTTTCTCAAATAACTCGTAATAGTTCTTTGCAACGTGATGGGCGTTTTGGAGAATATACAGTGACATACAAAAAAACTTTTGATACAAAAGGTCAAGAGTTTACTACTGATGTTTTTTATAACCAAGGAAATGTAACGTTAACAAATCAAAATTTTCTACTTTCATCACCTCTCTTACGTTCTCTTTCTACAAATTCACTGAACATGGTTATAGGGCAATCTAATTACATTCATCCTTTCGATAATGGAAAAATAGAGGTTGGTGGAAAATTATCTTTGCGAACATTACGTCTTAGTAATGAAAATTACTCTTATGATACTCAGCAATTTCAATGGATACTTAATCCACTTTCACAAAATATTTCCACACACAATGAAGATATTTATGCTTTGTATGGAACATATTCAAGTTCATTGAGTGGATTACAATATCAAATCGGAATACGTGGTGAGCAAACACAGTTTGAGTTACAAACAAACGGAATAAAAAATAAGAAAGATTATCTTGTCATTTATCCATCTCTCCATTTTTCTTATGGATTACCAGCAAATCAAGAACTGATGTTGAGTTACAGCCGCAGAGTTGATAGACCGGGAGTTCGTCAATTACTTCCCTTTGCGGATTATTCTGATTCATTAAATGTTCAAATAGGAAATCCAAATTTGCAACCGCAATTTACCAACTCATTTGAACTTGGTCATTCAATAATATTATTTGAACGAACATCTTTTAATACAACTTTATTTTATCGTTACACAACAAATATTATTGGAACAGTAACAACTTTGCAAAATGGTGGTGGTACGCTTACCACTTTTGATAATATTGCAAAAGGAACTTCATCCGGAATTGAAATTATCGGAAACCAACCTCTTGCTGAATGGTGGAGAATCAATGTTACATTTTCTTATTTCAATAGTATGATTGAAGGAAAAACTGCTACGACCACAATTAACACAAAAGCAAATAGTTGGTTAACAAAATTTAATTCTAACATGACGTTGTGGGAAGATGTGCAATTTCAACTTATTGGAAATTACAATTCTCCAAGTATTCTTGGCGGAGGTGGTGGCGGAAATAATTTTATGGGACAGAGTGTTGTTTCTCAAGGAACAATGAAAGCAATATATTCTGTTGATGCTGCTCTACGAAAAGATTTTTTGAATAAATCTCTTTCCGTCAACTTACGAGTAAGTGATATTTTTAATACAAGAGTTTTTGGAGTGAATACTGTTGGAGAAAATTTTTCAACAGCAACAGAACGAAGAATGGATACACGAGGAATTTTCTTGGGAATCAGTTATCGATTTAATAATTATAAACCACAAGAAAAACGTGATGGTGGAACGGAAGATTTTTAAGATAATATTCAGGAGTCTGAATTCAGAATTCAGACTCCTGACTTCTGATTATTTTTCCATCATAAACTTATCATACACTAAAGCAGCAAGTCCCCCACCAAGTAATGGACCAACCCAATACACAAATTGATTTTCCCACATTCCGGAAACTATTGCTGGAGCAAATGCACGTGCAGGATTCATTGCTGCACCGGTTATTGGACCTCCAATAAAAATTTCTGCCATTACAATTAATCCAATACCAAACCCACCGATTTTTGGAGCGCGAGAATCAACTGCAGTTCCAAAAACAGTAATTACCAATGCAAAAGTTAAAATTGCTTCAAGTACTATAGCATTGATAACTGAAATTCCATTGGCAATAGTTGGTGTTCCAAAATGTGTTGTGGCACAAAGTTCTGAGGGAAAAATAGTGTGTAATAATAATCCTGCTAATATTCCTCCCACTAATTGTGCAAGAATATATTGAATACCAACACTAACAGAAATTCTTTTGGTGAGCATAAAACCGAATGTTACTGCGGGATTAAAATGTGCACCAGAAACTGCACCCAGTGCAGAAACCATTACAGAAAGTGCAAGCCCGTGTGCAGCAGCAATTCCTAACAAACCAACTGCTCCGCCGGAAAACTGGTTTGCAACAACGGCTCCCATTCCGATAAAGAAAAAAAGAAATGTGCCAAGAAATTCGGCAATGAGTTTTTTTGTGTTCATAAAATGTTTCTCCTAAAATGATAATGAAAAGTGTTATGTTAATTTTCTGTATTTTGTTCCAATATAATCAACAAAATCCGGAACTAAGCCTTGCTTACGAATTATTGTTTGAATTTGTGCTCGATGATGAATGGAATGGTAATTCAATTGTAAGGCTATATCTGCAGGTGTTGCCGCAAACTTTCCACTATCAAAACCAATAAAAGTAACTTCTTTCCAAAGTTCTTCTTCTGTTTTTGATTCTAAATATTCAAACCAAATTTGTAAACTTTCGTTCCATTTACTTTCAAGTTCATCTATTTTATAAATTGGATTCCACCAATCCATTTCTGAAGATTTTGAATCTTGCACTACTCTTGCCATCCATTTAAATTGACAATTTATTAAATGACTAAATAATTTTACGGCTTCTGTAGTATCTGAAAGTTTTTTTATTTTTTTCAATATTTGAATATTGGCTTTGCGATTATATTCAAATGTGTCTGTTAAATATTTTTTAAAATCCATAATTCTTATTCTTCTAATGCTTTTAAAATTTCTTCTGTGTGTCCATCTACTTTTACTTTATTAAAGATGTGTGTGATTTTTCCTTTTCCATCAATAATAAAAGTAGTACGTTCAACCCCCATATATTTTCTTCCATACATACTTTTTTCTTTCCACACTCCATATTCTTGAAGCATTGTTTTACTTTCATCACTTAATAGAAGAAAATTTAATTTATATTTTGTGATAAATTTTTCGTGAGAAGAAATACTATCCCCACTTACCCCAACAACAACAGCATCGTTTTTTTGTATTGTTGGAAGTTCATCACGAAAAGAACAGGCCTCCTTCGTACATCCCGAAGTATCATCTTTGGGATAAAAATATAACACTAACTTTTTCCCTTTAAAATTTTTTAGTGAATATGTTTTCCCATCACTTCCTAATAAAGAAAAATCTGGTGCTTTATCTCCTACTTGCAATATTTTCATAGACATTCCTATTAATTATCATTATTATTGTTTTGATTAGTTATAAAATTTTATATATATTACTTTCCTCAAAGATACAAATTTTTTCTTTCCTTAAAAAATTGTATATTTTTTAAATTTATTTTTATTGTTTTGTATGAACGTTGCTATCATTGGTGCTTCGGGATATTCCGGAGCAGAATTATTACATTTTCTTCTTCAACATCCTCACATTACTATCCATAAAGTTTTTGCTAACACTGCTGTTGGGAAACGTGTTGATGAAGTGTATCCACAATTTCGCAAAAAAAATGATTTGGTGTATGAACAATATTCTCTTGAAAAAGTTCAACCATGTGAACTTATTTTTATTGCTCTTCCTTCAGGAGAAGCAATGCATCTTGTTCCTGATTTACTGAATGCAAAAAAACGTGTTATTGATTTAGGTGGAGATTTTCGTCTGCGTGATGCAGAAATTTATACTCAATATTATAAACATCCTCACACAGCCTCTTCATTTCTTTCGCAATCTGTGTATGGACTTTCTGAATGGAATAAAGAAGAAATTCGTAACGCACAACTTATTGCTAATCCCGGATGTTATCCCACAAGCATATTGCTTCCACTTCTTCCACTACTTAAAGAAAATGTTATTCAAGAAAATACTATTGTTATAAATTCTCTTTCCGGAACTTCAGGTGCAGGAAGAAGTTCAACGGTAGAATTATCTTTTTCTGAAATGCATGATAATGTCCGTGCCTATAAAGTCGGAAATCATCAACACATTCCAGAAATACAATCTATCATACATCATTTTACACAGAAAAAAATTTCTGTAAATTTTATCCCTCATCTCATTCCTCTTACTCGTGGAATTTATACTTCTATTTCTTGTAATGTAAAATCAAAAATTTCTCAAGAAGAAATTTTCACGATTTACAAAAAGTATTATTCTAATTCTCCATTTATTAGACTTTTACAAAATACCATTCCTGAAATAAAAAATGTTGTACACACTAATTACTGTGATATTTCTTGGACAATTCAATCAAACAATAATCATCTTAATCTTTTTAGCACTATTGATAACATGATAAAAGGTGCTGCTGGACAAGCGATTCAAAATATGAATATCATGTTTGGCTATAAAGAAACGGAAGGAGTTCATTTATGAATACCTCATCTCTTACAACTATTACTGGCGGTATCACTGCACCAAAAGGCTTTCTTGCAGCAGGAGTTTCTGCAGGAATAAAAAAACAAAAAAAAGATATATCTATAATATTTTCCCAAGTTTCGGCAAATACCGCTGCGGTTTTCACAAAAAATAAAGCGGCGGCGGCTTGCATCACTACAAATAAAGAGCAGTTGAAAAAAACAAAAAAAATTTCTGCTATCGTTATTAATAGTGGAAACGCTAATGCCTGCACAGGAAAACGTGGTATTCTCGATACAAAAACAATGATAAAAACTACTGCGAATGCTTTAGGTATTCCTCATTATAAAGTTCTTGTTGCTTCAACTGGTGTTATCGGACAATTTTTACCAATGGATAAAATTGTTTTTGGAATACGAGATGCTTCAAAAAGACTTCATGAACAATGTAATATTGATGCAGCAGAAGGAATTTGCACCACTGATACTTATATTAAAGAATGCGCTGTAGAATTTTTGTTGGGTGAAAAAACTGTTCGCATTGGTGGAATGGCAAAAGGTTCCGGAATGATTGCACCAAACATGGCAACAATGCTTGCTTTTATTACTACAGATATAAATATTCCACAACCTCTTTTAGAAAAAACATTTAAGAAGATAACAGATACTACTTTTAATAGAATCACTGTTGATGGTGAAACCAGCACTAACGATATGGCGGTAATTCTTGCTAATGGAAAAGCGAATAATACTGCATTAATACAAGATTCTGCAAATTATAAAATATTTTATGAAGCATTAGAATATGTTCTCACCACACTTTCTAAAATGATTGTGAAAGATGGTGAAGGTGCAACAAAATTTGTTGAAGTTACTGTAAAAAATGCGTTAAATATTTCTGATGCAGAAAAAGCATGTAAAGGCATTTGCAATTCTCCCCTAGTAAAAACAGCAATTCATGGAGAAGATGCAAATTGGGGAAGAATTATTGCAGCATTAGGAAATGCTGATATTGATTTTAATCCTGAAACAACTGAAATACATTTTGGGAATCTTAAAATTCTCGGAGAAAATTACGATATTTCTTTTTCTGAAGAAGAAGCAAAAAAGATTCTTCAACAAAAAGAAATTACTATAACTATCGACTTACATAAAGGAAAATCCTCTGCAACGTTTTGGACTTGTGATTTATCAAAAAATTATATTCACATTAATGCCAGTTACAGGAGTTGATATTTAAACTATGATGAAATGATTACTATGAAGACTATGATATTACATTCAATATCAATAAACAATTCATAGTCCATCATTCAATCATTATCAATCATAGTTTAAAACAATTCATAGTCCATCATTTCACCATTACAATCATAGTTTTAAAAATGCAAAAAGAAGAAATACTCATTGAAGCACTTCCCTATATTCAAAAATATGAAGGGAAAACTTTTGTTATAAAGTATGGCGGTGCAGCAATGACAGAAAAAATATTAAAAGAAAATTTTGCAAAAGATGTAACCATTCTTCGCAAAATTGGAATTAATATTGTTATTGTTCACGGTGGTGGAAAAGAAATTACTGATACTGCATCAAAATTAGGTATTGAAACAAAATTTATTAATGGACAACGCTATACCGATGAAAAAATGGTTGAAGTTGTTCAAATGGTATTAGCAGGAAAAATTAATAAAGAAATTGTTAATCTTATTAACCAAAACGATGGAAATGCAGTTGGTGTAAGTGGTGTTGATAATCAACTCTTAATTGCAGAAAAATATCTTGAAGATGGAATTGACCTTGGACTTGTTGGAAAAATTACTAAAGTCAATACTTCCTTTTTGGAACTCCTCATTAAAAATTCTATGATACCGGTTATTGCACCCGTGGGTGTTGATGAACATGGAACTCTTTATAATATCAATGCTGATATTGCTGCTGGAACAATTGCTTCTACACTCAAAGCCGAAAAACTTTTTTATCTCAGTGATATAGAAGGAGTGCAAAACAATAATCAACTCATTTCTACTTTAACAGAACAACAAGCACGAGAATTAGTAAGTGAAAAAGCAATTCATAGTGGGATGATTCCAAAAATTAAATCAGCATTTGCCACACTTCATTCTGGAGTACAAAAAGTTCACATTATTGATGGTCGCATCAAACATTCACTATTGTTAGAAATTTTTACTAACAGTGGTGTCGGAACAGAACTTGTCTTGAACTATGATTAAATGATAACTATGAAAAACTATGATATTATATTCAATACCAGTAAAAAATTCATAGTCAATCATTTTCAATCATAGTTTAAAACAACTCATAGTCCATCATTCAATCATTTTCAATCATAGTCATCATTACAATCATTTCATCATAGTTTTAAAATGATAAAAGAAGAATATAAATATTCAGCACTGACAGAAAAAATTATTGGTTGTGCAATGGAAGTGCACAAAACGCTTGGCAATGGTTTTCAAGAAGTAATTTACCAACGTGCATTAGAAATTGAATTAAGCAAAAGCAATATTATTTTTCAAAGAGAATTTGAAATGCCCATATTATATAAAGGTGAGTTTATTGGAACACGCCGTGCAGATTTTTTAATTGAAAATGTTATTTCAGTAGAAATAAAAGCCATCATAAAATTAGAAGATGTTCATCTTGCACAAGCAATAAATTACCTTGAAGCATATAATTTAGAAGTTGGACTTCTCATAAATTTTGGAGCAAAAAAATTAGAATTTAAAAGAGTGTATAATAATAAATTATCTAAAACTATGATTAAATGATTACTATGAAAACTATGATATTAGATTCAATAACCAGTAAAAAACTCATAGTCCATCATATAATCATTTTTCATCATAGTTTTAGAAACCCATAGTCCATCATTCAATCATTCATTTCAATCATAGTCAAAACTCATAGTCCATCATTCTATCATTACAATCATAGTTTAAAACAATTCATGCCCCACTTCCTTTCTATTTCCGAACTTACTCAAGAAAAATTTCATCAACTTCTCGCTCTTACAAAAAAACTACAACAACAATCCACAGTAAAACCACTCGCTGGAAAAACTATTGCAATGATTTTTCAAAAGCCATCATTGCGAACACGAGTCTCGTTTGAGGTAGGAATTGTCCAACTTGGCGGTTATCCAATTTTTCTTTCCAATGAAACAGTTGGTATCGGCGTTCGCGAAACAGCATCAGATATTGCCAATATTCTTTCACGATATAACGATGGAATTGTTGCACGATTATTTGAACATGAACTTTTAGTTGACCTTGCAAAACATTCAACAATTCCCGTTATCAACGCACTGACAGATTTATCGCACCCATGTCAAATTCTTTCGGATGCTTACACGCTTCAACAATACAATAAATTAAAGCCAATGGTAAAAATTGCGTATATTGGAGATGGAAATAATATTGTCAATTCATGGTTAGAACTTGCTACACTATTTCCACTTCATCTCTCTTTAGCAATTCCAGAAGGATATGAACCAGACAAAAATATTTATCAAAAATCTCTTACAGCAAATATTAGCAAAATAGAATTATTTCGTGAGCCAGCAGAAGCAATTCAGAATGCTGACGTTGTTTATTCAGATACATGGATAAGCATGGGACAAGAAAAAGAAACGACAAAGCGTATTTATGATTTTTGGGAATATCAAGTCAACACGACTCTTTTGAAATACGCAAAACCTGATGCTATTGTTATGCACTGTCTCCCTGCTCACCGTGGAGAAGAAATTACTGATGAAGTATTAGACGGAAAAAATTCTGTTGTGTATGACCAAGCAGAAAATAGATTACACGTACAAAAAGCAATATTGGCTTGGCTTGTTGGAGGAATGAGTTTAGAAAAATAACATTTTTTTTATCACTTATATAAAATTTCTATGTTCAAAAAAATTACTTTACTGTTTATATTCACCATCATACTATCATTATCATCACTTGGAGAAATTACAGATTCTTCAGCAAATCATTTTTCTATCACCATAAAAACTACTATCCATTCACCTGTCACTAAAGCGTATAAATCATTTATACAAATCGGAAATTGGTGGGATTCTTCTCACACATACTCCGGCAACTCACACAATCTTTATATAGAAGAAAAAGCCAATGGATGTTTTGGAGAAAAATTAGAAAACGGTGGTTCTGTAACTCACATGACTATTAGTTATATCCAACCAGAAAATACTATAAGAATGATTGGTGGACTCGGTCCGCTTCAAGAATGGGCAATATATGGAAGCATGACTATTTCATTTAATAAAAAAGATTCTAATACTGAAATCATTCTTACTTACAATGTCAGTGGGTATCATCCTAAAGGAGTTCAAAGTTGGGCAGTTCCAGTAAATGCAGTCTTAACAATGCAAATGATGCGATTAAAAAATTATATTGAACAATAAAAAATATTATATAATTACAACATTAAATAATAATCTTATTAAAAATCTATGAAAAAACAAAAAATTGCAGTTGCTTATTCCGGCGGACTTGATACATCCGTCATCGTAAAATGGTTACAAGAAAAATATGATGCAGAAATTATTACTGTAACAGGAAATCTTGGACAAAAAAAAGAATTGATTGGAGTTGCAGAAAAAGCATACAAAACAGGAGCAATAAAAGCGTATGTTGTTGACAAAGTAGAAGAATTTGTCAAAGATTACATCTTCCCAACATTGAAAGCAGGTGCTTTATATGAATACACCTATCCAATGGCAACCTCACTTGGAAGACCTTTACTTGCAAAAACTTTAGTAGAAGTTGCAAAAAAAGAAAAATGCACAGCCGTTGCTCACGGCTGCACAGGAAAAGGAAATGACCAAGTACGTTTTGAAGTTTCCGTAATGGCACTTGCGCCGGAATTAAAAGTGTTTGCACCACTTCGTGAATGGGAATTTAAATCCCGCGAAGAAGAAATTGCCTATTGTGAACAACACAATATTCCCATCAAAGCAACCAAAAAAAGTCCGTATTCTATTGATGAAAATATTTGGGGAACAAGTATTGAGTGTGGAATTTTAGAAAATCCAATGGTAGAACCACCACAAGATGCTTATCAACGAACCATTTCTCCAGAAAAAGCCCCAAACAAACCAACATACATTACTATTGAATTTAAAGAAGGAGTTCCTGTTGGATTAAATGGAAAAAAAATGAATGGCATTTCTCTCATAGAAAAATTAAATGAAGTCGCCGGAAAAAATGGCATTGGAAGAATTGATTTGATAGAAAATAGATTGGTAGGAATTAAATCCCGAGAAATTTATGAAGCACCAGCTGCAGTAACACTTCACTTTGCACACAGAGAATTGGAACGATTAACTCTCGATAAAGAAGTAATGCATTACAAAGCAAAAATTGCGAACGATTATGCAAATCTTATCTATAATGGATTGTGGTTTTCTCCACTCAAAAAAGCATTAGATGGTTTTATTAACGAAACACAAAAGAATGTTACAGGAACTGTAAAAATAAAAATGTATAAAGGAAATTTAGAAATCGCCGGACGCACTTCTCCTTATTCTTTATATGATATGAAACTTGCAACCTATACTGCTGAAGATACTTTTGACCATAAAGCAAGCGAAGGCTTTATTTCTATTTATGGATTACCTTTGAAAACATTTAATCGTGTTAATAAAAAATAAGTAGAAAATTTTATCGCATAAAAATACAAATCCCCTTCAAAATTTCTGAAAGGGATTTTTTATATAATATTAGATATAAAATTATTTCATCAATATCATTTTTTTCATCTCTATAAATTTCCCTGTTGAGATTTTATAAAAATACATGCCACTTGGCAATGATGCAGCATTAAATGATATACTATTTTTTCCTGCGTTTCTTTTTTCATTCATGATAATAGTAATTTCTTTTCCTAAAACATCATAAAGTTTTATTGTTACATTTTCTGTTTTTTCTATAAAAAATTCTATTATTGTGTTTGAATTAAATGGATTGGGGTAATTTTGGAATAAAAAATTACTTTTTGGTACACTGACAAAAACTTCTACAACTTTACTATATTTAAAACTACCATCACGGTCAATTTGTTTTAAACGATAAAAATATTTTCCAGATTGAAAATTTTTATCTACATAAGTATAATGTTGAATTTTATTACTTATTCCCTTCCCTTCAACAAAACCAATTCTTTGCCATTGATTATTGTTAATGGATTTTTGAATTTCAAATCCATAATTATTGATTTCAGTTGCTGTATTCCATTGAAGTTCGACATCATTCTCTTTCACATTCTTTGCTAAAAAAGAAACAAGTTCAACAGGAACAGGAGAATTAGTAATTACATATTCATCAATAAGAGTACCATCAATATTGATAAATTGAAATTTTAAACTATCACTTCCTGCAATACAAAGCATTGCACCATAATTGCCATTATATCGAATTTGACTTCCTGTTATTATACTTCCAAAATTATAAATACTTTTTCCACCTAAACCATTAACAAAGTAAGGAAAATCATTTGTCAAAAGTCTTTCATACGTGTGGTCATGACCTGCTAACACTGCCGTTGCACCCCATTCTTTAAACGGCCACTGCATATATATTGTAGAACCATGTGTTGAACTTGAAGAATATGGTGGATGATGAAAGTACACTATTTTCCATTTCGCAAAAGAAATAGCAAGTGAATTTTTTAACCACTGCCCTTGTGTTGATGAACTATCTACACCATCAGGTTCATTAGGGTCACTATCAAGAGCAAAAAAATGAATTGAATCTTTTACAAAATCGTAATAACGCTCATTACCAGGAAGAGTGAAATAATCAAGATATGCGGATGCACCATTGGTATACCAATCATGATTTCCTAATGATGGAAAAAATCTATTGGTATTTGTTGGGCTTCCACTTCCATAGATTCCATTATAAGGATAAATAAATTCATGATAATATTTTCCAATATTTGCATCTATTGTTGTGGATTCACCAAGTTCGTAATTATTATCTCCTGTTGTAATAATAAAATCCACATTCCAAGTTTTTATAAGATTTGCTACTGATGCTTCATTGGTTGTATCATAAAAAGCGTAACCATAATCACCAATAACAGCAAATTTGGTTTGCGAAAATGCTATCTGAATAAAAAAAAGAAAAATAAAAAATATTTTTTTCACAAATTTTCCAAAATAAAATTAGTAATCAAAGTAAATAAATGAACCCTTGTATTTCCACCATAAATACCATGATTTTTATTCGGATAATACATCGTAGAAAATTGTTTTCCGGATTTTTGTAATACTGTAGCAAAATTTACAGAATTTTGAAAATGTACATTATCATCACTTGTTCCATGAATAAGAAGAAATTTTCCCTTTAATTTATCAGCATGAGTAATTGGCGAACTTTGTGTATAGCCATCAATATTTTCATTTGGCATTCCCATAAAACGTTCTGTATAAATATTGTCGTAAAATTTCCAATTAGTTACTGGTGCAACAGCAACAGCAGTTTTAAAATATTCTGCACCTAATAAAATTGTCATGCTAGATGTGTATCCTCCATAACTCCAACCCCAAATACCAATACGATTTTTATCTATATATGATAAACTTGCCAAATATTTCGCCCCTTCAATTTGGTCATGCACTTCCCATTTTCCTAAATTTTTATAACCAATTTGCTTAAATGCTTTTCCTCTCCCACCCGTTCCTCTATTATCTACCTTAAAAACTAAATATCCTTTTTGTGCTAACATAGAGTACCATAACTCATTTGCTCCACCCCAAATATTTTTCACCACTTGCGAACCCGGTCCACCATACGTAAATACTAACACTGGATATTTTTTTGTAGAATCAAAATTTGCTGGCTTCAAAATAGAAGCATTGAGAGAAACACCATCACTTGTTTTGAAAGAAAAAAATGTTGTGTTTGCAAGTGAATATTCGGAAAGTGCAGAAAGATTATTTTCTTCTAATACAGAAAAAATTTTTCCATTGTTATTCATCAAACGAATTTTATTTGGTGTGCTAATATTAGAATAGGTATCAAGAAAATATTTATAATGAGAAGAAAAATTTGCAGAATGTGTTCCTGTTTCTTTTGTTAACTGCTTTTTATTTTTTCCATCTAAACTTATGCTATAAATATGACGTTCTGTAGGAGAAATTTCTGTAGAAGAGTAATACAATACATTTTCTTTTTCATCAACACCATAAAACTTATCAACTTCCCACTCACCTTTGGTGATTTGATTGATGAGTGTTCCATCATTTTTGTAAAGATAAAAATGATTGTATCCATCTTTTTCAGAAGACCATAAAAATTTATTACTTTTTAAAAATGTAAGATTATCATGAACATCAATCCACTTCTCTTCTTTTTCTGTTAAAATAGTTTTTGTTTTTCCGGTAGCAACATCAGCAAATAAAAGTTCTATAGTATTTTGTGCTCGATTAAGACGTTGAATAGAAAGAATATTTTTCTCATTCGTCCATTGCATGCGTGGAATATATATATCTTCATTATTCCCTAAATCCATCCACATAGTTTTTTTTGTGGAAAGATTTACTACACCAATTTTTACAATTGAATTTTTCTCTCCTGCTTTTGGATAACGCATTTTTATAAGATTTAAATACAAAGAATCCCATTCTGTCATCACATATTCCGGAACTTGATTTTCATCCAATCTCCAATAGGCAATAGATGAACCATCAGGAGACCATTGCCAACCATCAGAAATACTAAATTCTTCTTCATACACCCAATCAAACTTTCCGTTAATGATATGTTCTGCACCATCTGTTGTGAGTTGAGTTTCTTTTCCAGAAGCAATATCCAAAACATAAATATTATTGTTTCGCACAAAGCCCAACATTTTTCCATCCGGAGAAAATTTTTGATTGTACTGCGAAACATCCACATTGGTTAATTGACGTACCGTTTTTTCTTTTACAGAATACAGAAAAAAATTTCCGGCCGGTGTTAAACGAGAAAGATATTGTTTTTGTGGTGGTGTAGAAATAAAAAGAATATTTTTTTCATCCGGAGACCATTGGTAAGAAGAAAATTCTAATGCTTTATCATTTTCTAATTTTAATTGTTGAGCAGTTACCAAAATTTTTCGTGAATTATCTTTTACAGAATATAAAAATATCGCTTGCGATTTTGATACAGTATCGTATTCCATAAAAGAAAAATGCTCACCATCGTTTAACCAAATAAGATTGTTAAAACTTTTTAATTTAAATTTTGATGAACCATAAATATCTTCTATAGTTAATTGTTTAGAATCTTGTGCTTGTAAAAAACTAACACAAATAAATAAAAGAAGAAAAAGTTTTGTGAGTGAACTATTGGTGAGTTTCATTGGGGAATTTCCTTTCTAACTTAATTAGTGATTTTTTTGTTGGGATTGCTTCAGTCGTTTTCATCTTACAATAACAATATTGTCATTGCGAGCGAATGTTTTTTATGAGCGAAGCAATCTATAAAAATTACGGTGGGGGTTTTGTGGGTTCTAGAGGATTCGAACCTCCGACCTCTACCATGTCAAGGTAGCGCTCTAACCAACTGAGCTAAGAACCCATTTAAGATTAAAAAAGCCCTTTATAGAGGGCTTTTTTATTTGCGGAGAGAGAGGGATTTGAACCCTCGGTAGCACTTTTCAATACTACGGCGGTTTAGCAAACCGCTGGTTTAAGCCACTCACCCATCTCTCCAAACGTGATTTGATAATCTAATGAACAAAAAAAATAAATGCAAGAACAATTTTACCTCCACTTCACATGGTGAATTTCCTTTCCATCAGATTCAAAAATAATTGCTCCTTCTTCATCTGTTCGGTGAATGTGCGTGCCAAGATTTTTATATCGTTCTAATACTTCTGCAGATGGATGACGAAATTTATTGAATTTTCCTACAGAAACAACTACTTCCTTCGGTTTAACATATTTTAAAAATTCTTCGCAACTACTGGTAATAGAACCATGATGTCCTGCTTTAATCACATCACTTTGCAAAAAATCTGTATATATTTCTACTATGTGTTCTTCTGCCGAAATTTCTGCGTCACCGGTAAAAAGAAATGATGTTTCACCGTATTGAAGTTTAAATACAACAGAGGCATCATTTAAATCTGAATATCCATCAGAAGAATCTGTATCTAAAAATTGTTCTGCTGGATGTAATTCATACCATCGTACGTTTGGAATTTTTGAAAAAATATTTCCCGCTGTGGCATGAAGAAATTCTGTTTGTTGAGCAAGTTGTTCGTACTCATTATAAAGTGATGATGAAGCACGTTGGTTTGGGTCAATTACACTTTTTACCTGAAATTCTTTTAGTAAAAATGGAACTCCACCTAAATGGTCGCTGTGTGGATGAGAAATAATAATTGCATCAATAATTGAAATTCCATTTTTCCTTAAAAACGGAGCAACAACTTTTTCGCCAGCATCATATTTAAATGTTTTTGGTCCGGCATCAATCAAAATATTTTCTCCGGATGGAAATTGAATAAATGCCGCATCTCCCTGTCCCACATCTAAAAAAGTAACACGTAATTTTTTTTGTTCTGTAGAAGAAAAAAGTGAAAGAATAAGAAAAAATGTAACACAGGCAAAAATTACTAAAAATGTTCTTCTCACAATTTTTGCATTATTAAGATTGAATAAAGCAAGAACAAATCCGCTATAAAAAATTGTTTCTTTCATTCCAAAAGTGGCAGTGGAAACTACTGCATAAGGAACTTCACTCACACGTTGAACACTCCATAACGTGAACATAGCAATAAGATTATTTACTTCATTAAAACAGGAAGAAATATACAATGAAATTATTCCTAAAATTGCGGATGTTAAACCAATCGTAACAATAATTTCTACCAATGGAACGATGATAAGATTTGCAAGTAATGAAATAATTGAAACTTGTCCGAAATAATATGCAGTGAACGGCAAAGTTCCAACTTGTGCAGCAAGTGATACACCGAATAGTTGAAGCAATGGATTGATAATTGTAAATTTCCAAATTTTAAACATTCGAATTTTTTCCGGAATTTTATATAATACTGTTTCTATTTTTGGATAAAAATACACCATTGAAAACACTGCTGAAAACGAAAGTTGAAAACCAACATCCAATAATTGCACAGGGTCAAATGCTAAAAGAATCACTCCGGAAAGCCCGAGAGCATTATAAACAGACATTCTATATTGAAAATATTTTGCTAACAATACAACAATTCCCATCAATGAAGAACGAACAATTGGTGGCGTTGCTCCTGTTAAAAACATATAGTAAATAATTCCAACAATGGTGAGAAGAATTTTTGGTTTTTGTGGAATTCGTAAAATCCCCAACAATACATAAATAACTACAACAACGAGTGCAATGTGTGAACCGGAAACTGCCAACACATGAATTGTTCCGGTATTAGTGAATGCTTTTTTTATTTCAGAAGAAATATCCGTTCGGTCTCCTAACAATAATCCAACTAAAAAATTTGCTTCATCTCCACTCATGACTGTGTAGATTGTTTTTGTAATAAAATGTTTGGATGGAAAAATGATATTTTCAAAAAACCAATTGGGATTTCCTTTTTCTATAACTTTTATATTTGTATATCCGAAAATATTTATTGTTGCATAAATTCCATTCAGTGTAAGATAATCTTTATAACTAAATTCTCCGGGATTTCGCGATGTGGATGGTTCTTCTAATTTTCCATCAACACATAAAATTTCTCCATAATGAAATTCGCGTGCATTTTCTTTTTTTCTCTTATCGGCAAAAATAGTGAGTGAAGATTTTCCCTCTACAATAATAGAATCAGATTGAGTAACTAATGAATGTACTTTTACTAATGTTGTAGTTCTATTATTACTGAGACGTGGTTCATCAACAATTTCACAATATATTTTGTAGGATTGGGAAAGATAATTTTTGATGTGATTGTTTGTTTGAAGTTGTGTTTGTGTAGAAAAATTTAATCCCGCAGAAAATAGCAACAACAAAGAAATTGACAGTGAAAATATAAGTTCTCTTCCGTTATTATTACGAAATTTTATTATTGTAATAAGTGAAAAAATAAATGTAATACTTGTTGGGATACACCAATAGTACCAATCAAACCGGAAAAGATTTGCAATGAGGATTCCTGCACAAATAGATAATGCGGCTACAACGGCAGGTTTATCTTTCCACATATTTCGTCCACATATTATCTTGTAAAATAAAGAGGGATTTTGTACTTTGATGAAAAGGAATTTTGCTATGACTAATATACAGATTCTTGAAGAAATCAAAAAACTTTCAATTCCTGACCAAATTTCTGTGTTAGAAAAAATTTTATTTTTTGTAAAAGAAAATATTACAAAAAAAGAAAATTTTGAAACGACAAAAACGTCAATAAGTTCGCTCGCAAACGAACTATCCGAATTAGGAAAAATACATTCTTCACAAAAAATACAACTTCCCACAGATTTTGCTACTCATCATGATAAATATCTTTATAAATCATGAATACTTTATTTGCTGATACTGTTTATTGGATTGCATTGTTAAATACAAGAGATGAACTTCACTCCACTGCAAAATCCGTAACTCAAAAATATCTTCAAAATAAAATTATTACTACTGATGCTGTGTTAATAGAAATACTCAATCAATTTTCTTCTTATGGAGAATATTGGCGAAATGTTGCTATTACTGCAGTACAAAAAATTCTTAACGAACGTTCTATAGAAGTTATCCCACAAACACGAGAACTTTTTCTTGAAGGAATTTCATTCTATACAACACGTCTTGATAAAGGGTACAGTCTTGTTGATTGTATTTCAATGGTAGTAATGAATGATAGAAAAATTGATATTGCTCTCACCTCTGACCGTTATTTCCAACAAGAAGGTTTTACAATTTTACTTCGTTAAAAATTCCACAACCGCTGGTGTAAAATCTACCAAACTTTTTACTGCGTTTGAAAAATATTCTTTCCCTTTTCCTATCACAATTAATGGTACAGGATTTCGTGTATGTGATTTTGTTGTAAGGTCTTCAATATTTCCGTGGTCACTTATAAAAATGAGGGTATCATTTTTTTCATCAAACACAGAAAAAATTCCTTCGAGAAAGTTATCCATTATTTCTAAAGCATATATTGCTTCTTTCATATTTTGAGAATGCCCTGCTTTATCCGTAAAAAAATATTCAAAAAAAACGTAATCATATTTTTTACCAAATCCGTAAAAGTTTTTGCCTGCTTCAAATGTTGTAATCGTTGGAACATCGTATCCCATGATTTTCCAATGGTCATTATTACATCCACCGGAAATTGCGTTTTGTTCTGAAAGTTCTTTATGAGTATTTAAAGAATATTGTGCTGAAAGATAAGAAAATGCAACAGTTGGAATTTTTCCACGTGAAGAAAAAATATAATCAAAATATTTTTGTGGATAGGCATTTGCAAAAAATGATTTTTTATTCTGCTCTCGTAATTGCTGAAAAAGATTTTTTTCTTTAATGATTGAATGGAGTTGTGTTGGTGGGTATGGACCAAAATGTTTTCCAAAAATTTTTGCAGCATTCACTCCACTAAAAAGTGATGTTTGCCCTGTTCCACTTTGAGGAAGCCCATCAATATCAAGATTGGCATCAACTGGTGTGGTGGAAAGTTTTTCTGTATGAATATGTAAATTTTCTAATGAAGGAAGTGCAGAATTACAAAGTTTGCTAAGTGTTGGAAGTGATGCAGAAAAAAATGGATTTTCTTGGGGATTTGGTTTTCCATATCCAACTCCATCCCAAAAAATTGTATAGAAAGACATAAACCACCCTTGTATTCCCTCCTAATAGGAGGGAAATTTATTTTACATTTGATTCTAGCAATATTGTTACTGGTCCATTATTCACTAATTCAATATCCATCATTGCACGGAAAACTCCAGTAGCAATTTTTTCTTTCCCTATAATGGAACGAAGTGTTTCAACAAAATATCCGTACAATGGTTCTGCAATTTCGGGTTTCGCGGCTTCCGTATAACTTGGACGATTTCCTTTTCTTCCATCTCCATACAAAGTAAATTGAGAAACTACTAATATAGAACCTTGTATATCTTTTACCGATAAATTCATTTTTCCTTCTGCGTCATCAAAAATTCGTAATGAGCAACTTTTTTCTGCAAGATATTTTGCATCTTCTTGTGTATCAGTATTTTTTATTCCAAGAAAAATTAAAATTCCATTATTAATGGAACTATACATTTTTCCATCAATACTTACACTTGCTTTTGAAACTCGTTGAAGGAGAATTTTCATAAAATTTTATTTCCTCGCAATAATACATCGTGGATTTTTTCCATAATCCATAAAACTTTCTACGTTCTTCCAACCTTCATTCTCAAAAGTTTCTATTACTTTTTCTTTTTGATTGTATGCATGTTCTACTATAATAGAACCATTATCATTAAGAATATTTTTTTCAATTTTTGCAATGTGTCGGAAAAATAATAATCCATCACCATTATCAGTTAATGCAGTTGATGGTTCATACGAACGAATATCTTCAGGCAATTCATCAAATTCTTCTTTTGCAATATATGGTGGATTTGAAATAATAATGTGAAATTTATTTTCAATTGCTGTAAAAGAAAAAATATCTTTTTCTATAAATTGTATTTTTTCTTCCACTCCATTTTTTTTTGCATTTTCTTTTGCAATGGATATTGCATCACGACTTTTATCAAGTGCAGTAACGTACGAATTAGGAATCATTTTTGCACAACTGATGGCAATACATCCACTTCCTGTTCCAATATCTAAAAGAGAAATTTTTTCTGTATCAGAAAAGTCTTTTTTGCAAATTTCTATTGCTTTCTCTACAAGTATTTCTGTTTCGGGACGTGGGATGAGAACGTGTTTATTCACAATAAATGGCAATCCCATAAATTCCGTTTCACCAAGAATATATTGCAACGGTTCATAGGTTAGGCGACGTTTGAGTTTTTCTTTAAATTCGGCGAGTTCTTGTTCGGAAAGTGGTTTATCAAAATTGGTATATAATTGAAGACGTGATAATTTGAGAATGTGTGATAATAGCAATTCTATCGTAAGACGTGATTCATCAAATCTTTTTTGAGTAAGATATTCTGTTCCCCATTCTACTAATTGTAGAATGGTCCATTGTGATATTGTTTCTTTTACGGACAATTATTTTTTCGTTTTTGGATTTTTAGATTTCTTTTTTAATGATTTTGCATTATGTGGTGCAAATTCGCGTTCTGCATATTCTTCTTCATCAAGAAGATAATATTTTCGAAGTTGTACTAATTCGTTTTCGGTAAAACTCATTTTTTCCATTTTATCATATTCAAAAAAATCTTCACCAATTTTTTCTGCTAATGTAACATCAATATCGTCTTTTTGCAAAAGTACAAATCGCATATCTCCTTCCAATAAACATTCAAAATCCGCTAATGAATCTGGAATGTTCACACTTTCTGTTTGGTTCACTATTACCATAATAGACCAAACTTTTTTTATCGGAAGAATTCCTCCTGGATGTTCTTCTAATAATTTTTCCGTTTTATTTAAGAGTTGTTCGTACATTGTTTTTTCCTTTCCCACAATAATCAACGTTTTTATCTTTCTTTATAAAAATTTCTGGATTCCTGCTTTCGCAGGAATGACATTATAGTATGAAATTTATTTTTGTTCGTACACAATCTTTCCATCAACTATTGTCATAAGAATTTGGGTGAAAAGAATTTGTTGTTCCGGTATTTCCATAATATTTTCGGAAAGCATTACTATATCTGCTAATTTTCCTTTCTCTATACTTCCTTTTTCTTTTTCCGCAAATTCTGCAAAAGCACCCCAAATAGTAAATGAACGCAGCGTTTCTTCACGAGTCATTTTTTGTTTTGAGTACCAACCATGAGTAAAATCTGCTGAATCTAATTTTTCTTTTTCAACTCCTTGAAAATATTTTTTAACATCATTCACATTTTTTGGTATTCCATCTTTATCTTGACGTGTAATGGCAGCATAAAAACCATATAACGGATTTGGATTTTCTACTGGAAAATCCGAACCACTTGCAATATTATTTCCATCATCTAATAGAGAACGCCATGCGTACGCTCCACGAATTCTTTTACTTCCCACACGTGCTTGTGCCCAATACATATCTGATGTGCAGTGCGTTGGCTGCATACTGGGAATAATTCCATTTTTTTTAAATCGTGAAATATCTTTTTCATCTAATATTTGAACATGTTCAATCAATGGATACGTAGAATTTTTTTTAGTACTGTTCTTTTATTTGTATTATCTAATGCTCTATTGGCGCAGGATACTATTCCTCTTTATAAAAAATCTGCAATTGCGCTTGATGTGAGGGTAAAGGATTTATTGCAACGCCTTACACTCGAAGAAAAAATTTCTTTGTTAGGTTTTAGAAGCAAAGAAGTGTCTCGTTTACAAATACCCGCTTATAACTGGTGGAATGAAGCATTGCATGGTGTAGCCAGGGCCGGCCAGGCTACGGTGTTTCCCCAGGCTATTGCCATGGCGGCAACATTTGATGATAGTTTATTGCAGGAAGCAGCTACTGTGATCTCTACAGAAGCAAGAGCAAAGTATAACTTATCGGTTACGGCTAATCGCCGACAACAATATATGGGTTTAACTTTCTGGTCGCCGAATATTAATATTTTTCGTGACCCCAGATGGGGAAGAGGGCAGGAAACATACGGAGAAGATCCGTTTCTTACCGCCAGTATGGGAGCTGCTTTTGTAAAAGGCATGCAGGGAAATGATCCGCTGTATCTTAAAACGGCCGCCTGTGCAAAACACTTTGCAGTGCATAGCGGCCCCGAAGCAGGAAGGCATCGCTTTAATGCCGTGGTGGATGAGAAGGATCTTCGGGAAACTTATTTATATGCGTTTAAAAAACTCGTGGATGCGGGTGTGGAATCAGTGATGTGTGCCTATAACCAGATTAACGGTGAACCCTGCTGCATCAATAATTTATTATTGAAAAAAATACTTCGGAACGAATGGAAATTTAAAGGACATATTGTTACAGATTGCTGGGCGCTGGAAGATGTCTGGAAAGCACAGCATGTAAAAAATAATAGTATAGAAGTTGCTGCTGCTGCATTGAAAGCAGGTGTTAACC
>CALETH010000021.1 GCA_937920105.1 uncultured Bacteroidota bacterium | reverse complement strand
GCTTGCATCGGCCCAAGGACTGCCGAAGCCGCCGAAATACACGGCTTGGAAGTTCACATTCAGCCGAAAGAACACACCGCAGAAGCTGTTGTCAGAGCTTTGGCGATAGACAGTTTGAAATTGCGAGAAGCAGAAGTCGGGGGAAGTTGAGGAGAGGGTTTCACCGTAGAGGTGCAGAGGACGCAAAGACGGCGCAGAGAGATGAACCAATGCCTCCGCGAAACCTTTGCGTCCTCTGCGGTTAAAGCTATTAATTTTACAAATTAAAAATCCTCACTTCAAATTTTAGTGCGAAGCAGTGATATATGTAATTAAACAATAGTTGGTGTAAATTTTTTGCGTTCGCCAACTTGCTGGCGCCACATAGCGTAATAGAGACCTTTTAATTCCAATAATTTATCGTGGGTTCCGGTTTCGGCCATTTCGCCTTGTTCAAGTACATAAATTCTATCGGCATGCATGATGGTACTTAAGCGGTGAGCAATTAATATGGTAATTTGTTCACCATGAATTGAAATGTCTCTAATGGTATTCGAAATTTCTTCTTCGGTTAATGAATCCAACGCTGAAGTAGCTTCATCAAAAATTAATAAACGAGGTCTCCTCAATAATGCCCTTGCTATACTCAAACGCTGCTTCTCTCCTCCTGATAATTTTAATCCGCCCTCACCTATTACAGTTTCAATTCCTTTTTCTGCGCGTGCCAATAAATTATTACAACTTGCTTTTTGCATTACATCCAATAAGTCGGCTTCTGTTGCTTGTGGATTTACAAATAATAAATTCTCCTTAATTGTTCCTGCAAACAGCTGAGTATCCTGTGTTACAAATCCAATCTGATTTCTTAAATCATTAAAATCGATTGAATTTTCATCAATATCATTATATAATATTTTACCTTCTTGCGGACGATATAAGCCTACCAATAATTTCATCAGGGTACTTTTACCCGACCCTGATGGTCCAACAAATGCAATGGTTTCGCCCTGTTTCACATTAAAACTAATTCCGTCGATTGCAGGATTACTTGCTGTTTTATGTTGAAAACGTACATCTTCAAACTGAAGTGATTTAATATCTCCAAGTGGTTCCGGATTTTCAGGATGCGCTTCCGGCACTTTATTCATCAGCGTACTAAAATTGTTCAATGATGCTTCAGCCTCACGATAAGATAAAATAATATTCCCAATATCCTGTAATGGTCCAAATACAAAAAATGAAAATACCTGCATGGTAACTAACTGCCCGGCATCCATTGAATCTTTAAATATGAGCCACATTAAAATAAATAGAATAATTTGTCGTAATGTGTTCACAAATGTTCCTTGAATAAAACTGAGACTGCGAATGTAACGAACTTTTTTTAATTCTAATTGTAATATTTTATCAGTAGTGTTATTGAGTCGTAAAATTTCTTGCTGTGCTAATCCTAAACTTTTTACAAGTTCAATATTGCGAAGAGATTCTGTGGTTGAACCAGCGAGTGCCGTTGTTTCACCAACAATTTTTTTTTGAATGATTTTAATTTTCTTACTTAATGTTGAACTGATGAATGCTAATATTGGTATGGTAGAAAAATAAATTGGTGCAATGAGCCAATGGACTGTAAAGGCATAACTAACAACAAAAATTATTCCGACAAGTGAGGTGAAAAGTACATTAATGGAAGCAGAAATAAGTTTTTCCACATCAGAACGGACTTTTTGAAGTTTGCCAAGTGTTTCTCCACTACGTTGGTCTTCAAAAACGGAATAGGGAAGTTCAAGTGAATGACGCAATCCATCAGAATAAATTTGTGCACCAAGTTTTTGTGTGATGACATTGATGAAATAATCTTGAAAATTTTTTGCTACGCGTGAAACAAATGCCGCACCAACCGCTGCTCCGAGAAGAAGTCCAACGCCTTTGAAAAATTGCTCTGTGGTATAGTTTTGAAATTTTGTAGCATACTCATCAATCACATGACGAAAAATAAGCGGGTCTAACAAAGAAAAAATTTGATTGATGGCTGCAAGAAATAATGCAAGGATGACGAGTTTCCAATAATTTTTAAGATAGGTGTAGAGGAGTTTCATAATTCCTTTTTTAGGGTTTCGATTTTATTAAATAAAAAACTCCAGTAGTAATGAAATCTCGTAAAATTGGAATTTTAGTAATAAGTGAAAATTGTGTAATTGGTTTGAGATTAAATTTGTACTTGTAAATTGGATTCAATAAATAAAATTTTTTATTGGTAATAGTATAATTTGTTGTATGAACACATTGCTCAAAACGTTTTGTGGAAATTCCTGTTTCTTTAATTTCGGCTAATGAATCAATAGTATCTTTTGTTTCACCAAATAATGCTAAAGTTTTTTTGTAAAAATTCATTGGTAAAAGGTGAATATAAGGAAAGTACATTAATAGTTTGCTTTTGCAAATTTGCTGATGTCCACCCCAAGGCATAGTCCAAGGTGGAAATCCGAAATAAATTTGTCCGGTAGGTTTTAATATTTTTCTTAATAAAGAAATAAGTTTTTCTTGGTCATGAATATGTTCAATAACATCTTTTAAAATAATAATATCAAAATATTGTTGAAATTCTTTTTGAAAATCGACATCGTAAATATTTTTATGAAAGAGTTGAACTGTACCATTTTCTACATCATTTTTTAGAAATTGTTTTGCATGATAAAATTTTTCCTCAGTAAGTTCTACACCCGTTGCAATACAACCGTGTTCTATAAATGCTTTTAATACACCACCTTCTCCACAACCAATTTCTAAAACTTTCATTCCTTTTTCTACTGGAAAAACTTCTTCTATAAAAGGAATAACGTAATTTTTTGCATTGAGAAATTGCATCTCAAAATACCAAGGTTTATTTATGTGAAAATCAAATCCCATAATTTTTTATCTCCAATAAATTTCCCATTGTTCATCAACTTTTTTAATAACTTTTTCATCCATCACTAACGGTGCGGGATAACCGTTTTTCCACGTTGCATCAATACAAAGCATTCCATTATAAATTGGTGAGATGCCAAGAAGTTTTTGTTCTGCAAATTGAATATCACGTTCACAATCAAAACGAGTAAAAATTCCCCAAATAGTATTTTCTTGATTGTGAATATTGACATCTTCACTCACAATGGCTGCAAGTTTTATTTCTTGTAAATCTGGATGTTGAAGAATTTTTTTTCTTACCAAATTGCCGTCTTTTTTTACTTTCGCAACAAGTAATGTTTCTTCTAATAATGTTGCTTCAATAATTCTTCTATCAAAAGAAGGGAGTAAGCGAATTGTTTCTACTATTTTTTTTGTATTTCGTTTTTTTGGCCTTTCGGATTTTCTTTTTTCAGTTGCATCAAGAATCATTTTACTTCCTAAATTCATTTTGAAAGAAGTAAAATCTAAAGTATCTAACGGAACTTTTGGAATAAGAATAAAATCAAAATGCGGGTCAAAATTTTTATTGATTGCTTGTAAAACTTGATTAAAATTTCTTGGATTGACATTTTCTGAAACAGTGATTAAACATTTTGTAAGAGAAAGTTGTCCCGTACCAAGCAAGCCCAAAGCAGTTTTCATTGCTTCTTTTTTGTAACGTTCTTCAATAGAAACAACAAGTAAATTGTGAAATCCGGCTTCATAATATGCCCAGACATCTTTTATTTCTTTGTGGATAAGTTTTGCAAGTGGACCCAAGATTTGCTGTGTTGCATCACCAATAAATTTATCTTCCATTGGTGGAATACCAACAACGGTTGCCGGGTAAATTGGATTTTTGCAATGGGTAATTGTTTTAATATTGAAGATAGGAAATTCTGCTGCGTTAGAATAATGTCCGAAATGGTCTCCAAATGGACCTTCCATTTTTCGTTTGTGTGGTTCAACAATTCCTTCTAAAATAAATTCTGCATTTGCTGGAACGTTGATGGAAATTGATTTTCCTTTTGCAAATTCGGTTCGTTTTCCACGAAGAAATCCGGCGAACATTGCCTCATCAATTCCTTCAGGAAGTGCTGCAACAGT
Organism: uncultured Bacteroidota bacterium; assembly: GCA_937920105.1. Lineage (GTDB taxonomy): Bacteria > Bacteroidota > Ignavibacteria > UBA10030 > UBA8401 > CALETH01. Next base: position 7,313 of record CALETH010000021.1, on the reverse strand, counting down.
TGCCAAAAGAAATGCAGGGTCTGTTCCGATTGCAACGGCGAGTTCGAGTGGTTGGTTTATTTTTTCTGATTGGAAATAATGAAATCCGCCGCCTTTTTGAATTTGCCAATGCATGCCCGTTGTTTTTTCATCATACACATGCATGCGATACATTCCAACATTGCGTTTTCCAGTAAGAGGGTCGTACGTAAAAACTTGGGGAAGCGTGATAAATTTTCCACCATCATCAGGCCATGTTTTTAAAATTGGTAGTTCATTAAAATTTGGATTTTCATGATATAATTGTGAATAAGCATTTTTTATTTGTTTTGGTCTGGAAGCGAGAAAACGTTTGAGTATTTTTTTTTCTTGGAAAAGATTTTTTGGAGATGGTGGAAGATTTTTTTCTATAAAAGATATAAGTTCTTCACCTAATTGTTGGGGATGTTTTCCGAGTGCGAGTTCAATACGTTTTTCACTTGCTAACATATTTATCACCAGTGGATATTTTGCTCCTTGTACGTTTTCAAAAAGAATTGCCGGTTTATTTTCTTTTAATGCCCGTGTAGCAATTTCTGTGATTTCTAATTCTGCGGAAACTTCTTTTTTGACTCGATGAAGTTCGCCGTTTTTTTCTAAATGATTGATAAAAGATTGTAGGGTTGTGAACATTCTTTGGAATTATGAAAGATGAATTAAGAAAGATGAAATAAAAATAATTAATAATTGCTCATTGAAGATTGAAAATTGTTTATTGTAACTCATCACCACGCCAACCTTTTGGACGCTTTTCTCCAATCACACCAAGAACTTTATCCGTAAAAGCACTAACATATTCATCAACCGTTTTTGGAATAAAATAGAGTGGAGAAGAAATTGGCATAATCACTGCACCATAACTAGAAAGTTTTGCACATTGTTCTAACGTTAATGTAGAAAGCGGGGTTTCTCTCACACACAAAATTAATTTATAACGTTCTTTGAGTGCAACTTGTGCCGTGCGAGTAATAAGTGTATCTCCAATTCCTGAAGCAATTTTTCCCAATGTGGAAGTTGAGCAGGGAAGAATAACAAACGCATCAAAATAATTAGAGCCGGATGCCGTTGGTGCAGTTAAATCCGTATCAGCAAATTGTCTTTTAATGTATGGATGTAAATCTGTATCAGACATTTGTAATTCATCTTTCAATAATGCTTTTCCCCATTTACTAACAATAAGAAATTTATCCGCCGTAGATTTTTTTAAAAAATCCAATGCATAAATTGCTCCGGAAGAACCGGTAATGCCGAGAATGATTTTCATAATAGTCCTACCAAAATCATAAAGAAAACACAAAATCCAACCACAATATTAATTTTAAAAAATGCTAATTCAACATTGTCAGATTTTTTTTGTTCAAGATACAAAAGAAATCCACTGAATAAAAGAAATGGAAGTGCATAAAGATTTTTCAACGAAACAAAAAATAAAATTGTAAGAATAATAAATGCAAGAACATGAAGTAATGCAGAAATTTGTAATGCCTTCTTTTTTCCAAAACGAGAAGGGAAAGAGTAGAGATTTTCTTTTCTATCAAAATCTTCATCCATTGTAGAATAAATAATATCAAAACCAGTTGCCCAAAATATATTAAACAGGGGAAGTAATAAGCCCTCCCCCAAACGTTCTAAAGAACCAGTTACAGCAAACCATCCACCAAGAGGTCCCATTGCTAAACCCATCCCAACACCAAAATGGGCAAGTGGAGTAAAACGTTTTAAGTAAGGATAAATAACAAAAACAATGAGTGGAATTGGTGAAAGATAAAAACAAAAATCAGAAATGAGATATGCAGAAGTAAGATAAATTGCAAATCCAAAAAATAAAACAATATATCCTTGTATTAAGGATAATTTTCCGCTTGGTAATTCTCTATTAAGGGTGCGTGGATTTTTTATATCGATTTTTCTATCAATGATTCTATTCAAAGTCATAGCAATAATCCTTGCACCGATGGCAGCAGAAAGAATAAGTAATGATAATTGAAGATGCGGGATTTTTCCATTAGCAAGAAAAACTCCTGCATAAATCATTGGAAGGGAAAATAAGGTATGTTCTATTTTAACAAAGGAGAAATATTTTTTCAAAAAAGTTTTAAAAAGTGAATAGATAAATTTTATCCAAAATAGGGAAAAAAGAAAAGTGAAGCAATGAATAATCCAGTATCACATAAGGCAATAATTTTTTTTGTATATTTATCATCGTATGAAAACAACAATCACCAATTGGGGAAATTATCCCGTTATAGAAGCAGAAATTTCTACACCATCTACTGTTGAAAAAATCCAACAAACACTTTTTTCTTCGCAAGAACTTATTGTTCGTGGATTAGGTCGTTCGTACGGAGATTCATCGCTCAACACCAATATTGTTTCCACACAAAAACTTAATCGAATTTTAAAATTTACTTCTACGGGAATGTTAACGTGTGAAGCAGGAGTTTCGCTTCATGAAATTCTTCAAACATTTGTTTCACGCGGTTGGTTTTTACCAGTTACTCCGGGAACAAAATTTGTTACTGTTGGCGGAGCAATCGCTGCGGATGTTCACGGAAAAAATCATCACATCGCCGGTTCTTTTTCCAATCATCTTCACTCATTTGATTTAATGTTGAGTGATGGTACAATCGTAACTTGCACCAAAGAAAACAATGCTGAACTTTTTTGGGCAACGTGTGGGGGAATGGGATTAACAGGAATTATTCTTCAGGCAACATTTCAACTTATTCCGATACAATCTTCGTACATCAAACGAGAAACTCTCAAAGCAAAAAACTTAGATGAGATAATGGAAATTTTTGAGAGTTCTCTTGATTGGACATATTCTGTTGCATGGATTGATTGTTTGAAAGAAGGAAATTCCAGCGGACGTTCTATTATGATGAGAGGAGAGCATGCTCTTCAAGATGAAATAAAAAGCATGAAAAATATCTTGTTAATTCCAGAAAAATCAACACCTTCGGTGCCATTGTTTCTACCAGAATTTACCTTATCATCGTTCGCAATTAAATCATTTAATTTTTTGTATTACACTAAAGCACGTTCAGAAATTTCTTTTATTGATTATGAAACATTTTTTTATCCGTTGGATAGAATTTTGCATTGGAATAGGATGTATGGAAAACGCGGCTTTACGCAATATCAGTTTGTTCTCCCAAAAGAAAGTTCAAAAGAAGGATTAAAAAAAATCCTTCAAAAAATTTCTCAAAGCGGACAAGGTTCATTTTTGGCTGTCTTAAAACTTTTCGGAAAACAAGAAAATTATCTTTCATTTCCACGTGAGGGCTACACGTTGGCATTAGATTTTCCCATCACAAAAAATCTTTTTCCATTATTGAATGAACTTGATGCTATGGTTGCAGATTATGATGGAAGATTATATCTCGCAAAAGATGTGAGAATGAGCGAACAAATGTTTAAAAGAGGATATAAAAATTCTGAAAAATTTATTGCATTAAAATATCAATCTGATAAAGAAAGAAAATTTCACTCACTCCAATCTAAAAGAATAGGAATATAGAGTAATGAAGTAAATGAGTAATGAAGTAAATTAGTAGTGAAGTAATAAAAAAAATAAAATCAGTGTAAATCATAACAATAATCTTAATAAATCAGTGTTCTATTACCAATGAAAACCATCCTTATCCTCGGAGCAAGTTCCGATATAGCCAAAGCAATCGCAAAAGAGTACGCACAAACCGGTGCAACACTTCTTTTAGCAGGGAGAAATCAAAAATCATTAGAAATTGATGCAAATGATTTGCACATACGTTACAATATTTTTGCAACAGCATTTTTTTTTGATGCTACGGATTTCAAATCCCATCAACAATTTTATGAAACACTTCCGCAAAAACCCAATATAGTTATTTGTGTATTTGGTTTTTTGGGAGAGCAAAAAGAAGGTGAAAAAGATTTTCTTCACGCACAAAAAATTATCGAAACAAATTATACTGGATGTATTTCTATTCTCAATATTGTTGCAAATGATTTTGAACAACAACGAGAAGGAACAATTATCGGAATCAGTTCTGTTGCAGGAGAGAGAGGAAGGCAGAGCAACTATTTATATGGAAGTGCAAAAGCAGGATTTACTGCATATCTTTCCGGATTGCGAAATAGATTATTCAAATCCAACGTACACGTTCTCACGGTAAAGCCGGGTTTTGTGTATACCTCAATGACAGAAAATTTGAAATTACCATCACTACTCACGGCAAAACCAGAAGAAGTTGCAAAAGATATTCTTAAAGCAGAACAAAAAAAGAAAAATGTGATTTATACAAAATGGTTTTGGAAATACATCATGGGTATTATTTCTTCCATTCCGGAAACAATTTTTAAAAAATTGAAATTGTGAGTCAGAAATTATTTTATGAAAGTACAAACTAAATCAGAACTATTACTTTTCTTCAATACATTTATTTGGGGAAGCACATTTGTTGCAATTAAATCTATATTAGACTATAGTTCGCCATTTGTTTTTATCACCGCCAGATTTTCTGTTGCTGCAATACTGTTTACATTTATCTTTTTTAATAAACTTCGTGCTATACAAAAATCTACCTTACGCAAGGGAATTTTATTAGGAATTTTATTAGGAGTGGGCTTATCCTTACAAACAATTGGATTAAATTATACAACTGCATCAAAATCTTCATTCATTACAGGAATGTTAGTCATTTTTACACCACTTGCACAAGTAATCATGAAAAGAAAAATTCCCAAACTTGCAACACTCATTGGAGTTGTTATAGTGAGTATTGGATTATATTTTCTTACCTCACCAGAAGGAAATGGAATAAATATTGGAGATGTTCTCACACTTATTTCTGCAATAATTTTTGGAATTCACATTGTGTATCTTGATGTTGTAACCCAAAAAGAAAATGTTCTTCACATAACATTTTTGCAAATTGCTGTAACAGCACTTATCGGAATTTTTTGTATTCCACTTGAAACACCCAAATTAATTTTCTCATCAACATTTATCTGGCTTGTTTTATATTTGGGATTCCTTGCTACTGTACTTACATTAACTATTCAAACAAAATTTCAAAAAGAAACCACACCAACACGCGCCGCAATTATCTATACATTTGAACCCGTTGTAACTGCAATCTTAGCCTATATTTTTTTACAAGAATTTTTAGGAACTTGGGGAATTGTTGGAGGAGTGCTTATCATTGCAGGAATCCTTATCTCTGAACTCTCACCAAAAAAATAATACCACTATGTTAACCAAAGAAAAAGGACTTCAAATCGTTCAACAACTTGTTACACGATTTACCGAACAACTTCCCGCATACAAAAAATCCGAATACAATGAAACACAAACTCGCAGAGATTTCATTGACCCATTTTTCAAAGCATTAGGATGGGATATTGATAACAATCAAGGGTTTGCAGAAAGTTATCGCGAAGTTATTCATGAAGATAAAGTCAAAATCGGAAAAGCAACCAAAGCACCGGATTATTCTTTTCGATTAAGCGGAGGAAAACGATTATTTTTTATCGAAGCAAAAAAGCCAATCATCTACATCAAAGATGAAATCCAACCCGCCTATCAAGTACGGCGGTACGGATGGAGTGCGAAACTCAACGTCAGCATCGTAACAGATTTTGAAGAATTTGCCATTTACGATTGCACCAAAAAACCACATCCCAATGATAAACCCAATGTTGCACGAGTAAAATATTTCACCTTTCACGAATATGAAAAAGAATGGGATTTTCTCTGGAACACCTTCAGCAAAGAAGCCGTACTCAAAGGCAACTTCGATACATTCCTTTCATCCAACGCCAACAAAAAAGGAACAACCACTGTTGATAAAGAATTTTTGCAATCGTTAGACCAGTGGCGGACACTTCTTGCAGAAACCATCAGTAAAGAAAATACATTGGATGAAGATGAACTCAACTTTGCCGTACAACAAACGTTAGATAGAATTATCTTTTTGCGAATTTGTGAAGACCGAAGCATCGAACCCTACGGACACCTTCAAGAATGTATGCAGCAAAGCCAGCAAGAAGGAAAATATTATCACAACCTGCTGCAATTTTTTAAAAAGGCGGATGAAAAATATAACAGCGGACTTTTTGATTTCAAAAAAGATACACTCACTCCAACACTCCGCATCAGCAACAAAACACTCAAAACCATAATACAACAATTATATTATCCGGAATCTCCGTATGAATTTTCCGTATTCAGTGTAGAAATTTTAGGAAGTGCGTACGAACAATTTCTCGGCAAAACCATCTCCATCAACAAAAAAGGAAAAGCCGTAATAGAACTCAAGCCCGAAGTGCGAAAAGCAGGAGGAGTTTATTACACACCACAATACATTGTCGATTATATTGTAGAAAACACTGTGGGAAAACTTATAAACTCCCCCTTTGAAGGGGGTAGGGGGATGTCGCCCAAAGAAATTGCCGCCATAAAAATTGTGGACCCTGCCTGCGGAAGCGGAAGTTTTCTTCTCGGTGCCTATCAATATTTGCTCAACTGGCACAAAAATTACTATTTGTCATTGCGAGCGGAGCGAAGCAATCTTTCTAAATTTTCTAAAAATAGTGTGTCATTAACCCCCGAAGGCAATCTCACCACAGCAGAAAAAAAACGCATACTGCTCAACAACATTTACGGAGTAGATATTGATACCAACGCCGTAGAAGTAACCAAACTTTCGCTGCTCTTAAAATGTATGGAAGGAGAAACCCAAGCAAGCATTGCCCACCAAATGACGATGTTTAACGAACGCGCTCTCCCAACGCTTGATGAAAATATTAAAAGCGGAAACTCTTTAATTGATACCGATTTTTACGATAACCAAATGGATTTTGGCGAAGAACGAAAAATAAAACCATTTCATTGGCAAAAGGCCTTTCCAACAGTTTTTAAGAATGGTGGTTTTGATGTAGTGATTGGGAATCCGCCGTATGTTTTTACTAGAGATATTGATTTTGGAGATTTAGTTAAAGAATATTACAAAACACATTATTTTAGTGAAATAAATAAATCAAGTAAATCACGTGAAAGTCAAACAGGAAAGGTTAATTTATTTGGTATTTTTGTTCTTAAAGGTATTAAGTTACTTAATAAAAAAGGATTAATGAGTTATATAATCCCTAATACAATCTTGAGAACAACAATTTATGAAAGTATAAGAAGATATATTTTAGATTATACAAATATTATTCAAATCGTTGATTTAAAATCTAAAGTTTTTGAAAATGTAACTGCATCAACAGTAATTTTAATATTAGGAAAGGATATAGGTAATAATGAAATT
>CALETH010000020.1 GCA_937920105.1 uncultured Bacteroidota bacterium | reverse complement strand
TTTACAAATTATTTTTTTTGAGTTCACAGTAGCAAAATCTCTTTTATTTGTGTCAAAATTTCTATCTGGATTCCCGCTAAAAGCATGCGGGAATGACTATACACCATTAATGGTGTGAATTTTAGACCTTTAAAAAATCAAAGAGTAGTATTGTTAAATTTTTCTATTGATGTTTTTATTTCATCTCTAATTTTTCTAAAAAATCTGAGTTTTTCTTCTTTATCTCCTTGAATACTTGCAGGGTCTTCAAAACTCCAGTGAAGTTTTTTTATTATGGAAGGAAAAACTGGGCAAGATTCTTTTGCGTTATCACAAACGGTGATAACTATATCAATTTTTTTTCCATGAAAAACATCAACGCTTTTAGATGTGTGTGAAGAAATATCAATTCCAATTTCTTTCATTACCTCTATTGCAAATGGATTAACAATAGAAGGATGTGTTCCCGCACTAAAAACATCATAATGTTCATTGTTTAATGAACGTAAAATTCCTTCTGCCATTTGACTGCGAGCAGAGTTTCCTGTGCAAAGAAAAAGGACGGAATATTTTTTTAGAGGATATTGCATTGCTATTGCTGATGTTGGACAAGCCGTGGTAAATTCTGTTGATTGTTGTAAAGCAGTATTTGTTATTTTTTCTCTTACAATAACAGAAAACCCTTTTTTCTCAAAAAAATGTTGAGCAGTTTCTGTTAATAAGTAGAGTGTTTTGATATTCTGATTTTTTGCAATGTGTATGATGTAATCTACTAATTGAGAACCGATTCCGTTTTTTTGAAGTTGTGGAGCAACAGCAACGGAACGAAGCAGGGCATCGTTTTCATAAAATTCTAAACCACCAACACCAATAATGGTATTATCACTAAGAGCAACAAAAAATTTTGTAATGTTTTTGCTGATATTTTCTGTTGGTAGTTTTGCGGCTTCTAACAATTGCTGAATTGTAGATGTATCAGAACTTATTGATTCTCTGAAAACAATTCTTTCCATGATTCTTCTTTTTCTTTATTAGCAAAATCACTTGCTTTACGGATAAGTTTTCGTTTTACTTTTCGTTTTTTGGGTTGTTCAGAAAAATTCTGTGATTCGGAAAATGATTTTTCTTTTTTTCTTGCAAATCCATTAAAAGATTTTCTTTGCTCACTAAATTGCTCCCCACGGTTTTCGGAAAAACGCTTTCTACGTTCTCCAAATTGTTCATCACGATTTTCAGAAAAGCGTTTTTTACGTTCACTAAATTGATTTCCACGATTTTCAGAAAAACGTTTTTTACGTTCTCCAAACTGTTCGTCACGGTTTTCAGAGAAACGTTTTTTTCGTTCACCAAATTGATTTCCACGATTTTCAGAGAAACGTTTTTTTCGTTCACCAAATTGTTCATCACGATTTTCAGAGAAACGTTTTTTTCGTTCACCAAATTGATTTCCACGATTTTCAGAAAAATCGTCTTTTCGCTCTCTGCGTTTTTCATCAAAACGTTTTTTTCTATCACGGAAATGTTCATTTCGTTTTTCTCCAAATCGCTTTCTTTGTTCACTGAAATGTTGCTCTTTTTCATCGGGTACATTTCGTTTTTCAAATTCCGGAGTAACCTTTCTTTCCAAACGCTTTCCAATAAATTGTTCTATTCTACTGATATATTTTTGTTCTTCTCTTGCCACTAAGGTAATTGCATCTCCCGTTGTAGCCGCACGTCCTGTTCTTCCAATACGATGAATGTAATCTTCTGGAAAAGTGGGAACATCAAAATTAATAACGTGAGAAATTCCTTCTACATCAATTCCACGTGCAGCAATATCAGTTGCTACTAATACTTTGTATTTTCCATTTTTAAATCCTTCTAAAGCATATCGTCGTTGTGCTTGTGTTCTGTTGGAATGCAGTGCAACAGACGTAACTCCGTTACGATGAAGTTGATGAGAGATATTATCGGCACCGTGTTTTGTTCGTGAAAATACTAACACGCTATCCATTTCTTCTTTTTTAAGAAGATGTAGTAAAAAATCTATTTTTACATTTTGTGAAATTGTATAAATGTATTGTGTTACAGTTTCCGCCGGATTTCGTTGTTTTCCTACTTGAATATTTTGTGGATGTTTTTGAATTCCTGCTGCGAGTGCGCGTACTTGTGAAGACATTGTTGCAGAAAATAACAGTGTTTGTCGTTCTTTTGGAGTTTGTTCAACAATTTCTTTTACATCATCAATAAATCCCATGTCAAACATTCTATCAGCTTCATCAAGTACTAATACATCAATATGAGAAAGGTCGATACTTTTTTTATTAAGATGGTCAATTAAGCGACCTGGTGTTGCAACAATAATATCAACGCCACGTTGTAAAATTTTTAGTTGTTTTCCGATGGGAACTCCGCCGTAGACTGAACAACTGCGAAGTTTCATAAATCGAGAATAATTGGTGATGGATTCTTCTATTTGTAAAGCGAGTTCGCGTGTTGGTGTAATGATGAGTGCACGAATTTTTCGTTCTTTCGCTCCAAGATTTTCATAGATGGAAAGACGTTGTAAAATGGGGAGAACAAAGGCAGCAGTTTTTCCCGTGCCGGTTTGTGCACATCCGATAATATCTTTACCGGTGAGTGCAACGGGTATTGCGAGTGATTGAATTTCTGTTGGTGCAGAATATCCTGTTGCAAGAATTCCTTGCACAAGTTTATCGGAAAGTCCGAGTGTGTGAAAAGCCATAAATTTCCTAACGAAAAAATGTGAATGTGAAACACACTATCGTTGACGTATTCATGATTTTGTAAGAAGAGGTAACGAGCAGAGCGGTTTCAGTGTTTGTATCCCGTATAAACGGGACGAGTCCGCTTTTTGAACAAATGATATGATGCACAATTGCGGTTTTTATTGTATTGAATATACAATTTTTATTGGTGAGTTCCTATTCAGAAATCAGTAGTCAGTACGAAGGAAAAAGGATGAATTAAGAATGATGAAAATTAAATTAATTTTAGATTTCTCATAATCATGTTCATCCTACAAATCACTTAATCATAGTTTTAAATATTAACATACTCATTCCATCGATGAAATAATTCTGCTGTAGCAACAACATCACCAAAACAATAATCAGCAATATCACGGAAACGTTTTGCATCGGTGAGTGCTTTCATGTCAAGTCCGTTAATACCTTTTGCTTTTGGACTTTCTATACCAAATGATTTACAATAAAAATCCAAACTGAAACGGCGTGTTGCTTGATAAAAGGTGAATTGTTCCAAAAGGTCGCAGTGAATTTTTGGGTCGTAACGGTACGGCATGAGATTGCGTGTGGGTTTTATTCCTAATAGTGCAGAACGGAGCATGATGAATGGACAATCAAAACTTCTTCCGTTGAAGGTGATGAATTGATGGTAAGAGTTTATCACATTCCAAAATTCTGTGAGGATTTCTTTTTCTGTTCCTGTTTTGTAATGCACAACATTATCTTCTGAAATAAAATCTTCTTGTACATCGGATTGATAAAATACTTTTCCTTTTTTTGTGTCTGGATTATACATTCCAATACACACAATTTGTGCAGTGAGTGGGTGGAGATTGAGATTGCGTTTTGCTTCTTCAATTTTTTCTTCTGTATCTGCAAATTTAAGAAGGTAGGTTTGGCTTTGTTCATCAAAGTGTTCTAAGGGAAAACCAAGTGTTTCGATATCAAAGATTATTCGGGTCATAATATTGTGTTAAACTATGATTATATGGTTTGTATGATGTTTTATTTCTGGGTTTTGAATATTCTCTTGTGTAAATTCAGTAGTTTTTTCATGAAATCTTTTATTCTCTTTTGGGTCTAATACTCCGATTCTTGCGTCGTCATTCCCGCGAAAGCGGGAATCCACAAGATGGATTCCGCATCAAGTGCGGAATGACAAAGCAGATACCTCGCCGCTTGCGACGAGGATGGTTTATTTTTTTATTGTATTAATAATTTTAATCACAATAGTAGTAGTAAATCCTTTTCGCAATAAAAAATCAAACAAACGTTTTTTTATTTTTTGTTCATCCATTTTTTTTGATGATGTTTGTAATTTGTGATACTGTTTTTGTGCGAGTGTTGTTGCGTTCTGGAGTTCGGTTTCTTCAGTAAAAAATTCCGGTAGAATTTTTTCTATAATAGTTTTTTCTATTCCTTTTTTTTGTAATTGCTGCTGAACGACAATTTTTCCTTTTGGTTTTCTTGCTAAAATATCTCTGCACAACATTCGTGCAAATTCTTCATCATTTAATAAATTGATTTGATAAAGATGTTGAATTGTTTGTTCTATAATTCCTTTTGAAAAATCTTTTTTTGCGAGATATTGTTCTATTTCTTTTTGCGAACGTGGACGAAATGAGCGATATCGTACGGCTATTTTTTTTGCTGTTTCTAATTGTTCAGTTGTTATAATGTTCTGAATTTCTTGTTCAGTGATTTCATTGTTTTCATATAAATTGCTGCGATAGAAAAGGTCTTCACTAACACTAAAAGAATATTCACCATCAACAAAGATAGACCTGCGCGTTTTATCATTTTTCTGTCGTTCTATTTTGGTGATGAGCATTTTATAGTTTTCAGAGGTCAGTTCTCAGTATTCAGTTATAGTTGCGGATTTGCATCCTATTATATTTTTGCTGAAATCTTAAAAACTGTCATTCCCGCATGTTTTTAGCGGGAATCCATATTGAAAAAAAATAAAAATGTGGATTTCCGCTTTCGCGGGAATGACATTAAATATTAACTATTTTACTTTTTCTTTGCTGTTTCGGTTTTTGCTTCGGATTTTGTTTCTGTTTTAGTTTCTGACGGCTTTGCATCTTCTGCAACAACTCCAAATTTCTTTTTCACTGCAAGTAAAATTTCATCTGCTGTTTTTGGTGAAGAGATGAGGAATGCTTTTACCGCATCACGTCCTTGACCGATACGTTCTTCTTTATAAGAGAACCATGAACCACTTTTTGCGATGATATTATTTTCTACAGCAACATCAATTAAATCTCCCAATTTAGAAATTCCCTCGTTGTAGAAAATATCAAATTGTGCTTCGCGGAATGGTGGCGCAACTTTATTTTTTACGACTTTTACTTTTGTCCTATTTCCAATAACATTTGTTCCATCTTTTAATGCCTCAATACGACGAACATCCATTCTTACAGAAGCATAAAATTTTAGTGCATTTCCACCAGTGGTGGTTTCAGGATTTCCGAACATTACACCGATTTTCATACGTAATTGATTGGTAAAAATTACTGCTGTTTTGGATTTACTGATTGCGGCGGTGAGTTTGCGAAGTGCTTGAGACATCAAACGTGCTTGAACTCCCATCGAAGGGTCTCCCATTTCACCTTCAATTTCTGCTCTTGGTGTAAGTGCCGCAACGGAATCCACAACAATAATATCCAATGCACCACTGCGAACGAGTGTTTCTACAATTTCCAATGCTTGTTCTCCAAATTCTGGTTGTGAAAGTAAAAGATTGGTGGTATCTACACCAAGTCGTTTTGCATACGCAATATCAAGAGCATGTTCTGCATCGATGAATGCTGCAATGCCTCCGGTTTTTTGTGCTTCCGCAATGATGTGTAAACAGATGGTGGTTTTTCCGGAAGATTCTGGTCCGTAAATTTCAATAACTCTTCCACGTGGAATTCCGCCAATGCCAAGTGCAGTGTCAAGTGAAATTGAGCCAGTAGAAATTGCATCTATTTTTGCGATTGGTCCATCAGTCATTTTCATGATGGAACCTTTTCCGTGTTGTTTTTCAATTTGTTCTATTGCGACTTTGAGTGCTTGTACTCTGGAGTCTTTATCTTCTGCCATAAAAAAATCCTTTAATAATAATTATATATAATTGTTAGTTTTACAATGTAGAAAAAAAATGGTGTGATGTGCAAATGATATTTTTTATAATCAAAATCTTCGTCATGCCCGTCCCGACAAGTCGGGATTATCGGGCATCCAGAAAATAGATTCCCGCTAAAAACGTGCGGGAATGACGCAAACGAAAAATAATACTCAATTCCAAAATTCCCACGAAACGCCAAATCGGATATTACTGCTATACATTGGATATACTGGTGTGAGCATATATTGTACACCAAAAATATTTTCCCACATAAAATGAATGTACGCGTCGCCAATTTTTCCCATCACAAAAAAATCCGTTGCAGCACTGGGTCCAAAAATACTTTCTATCGATGGAACAAAAATATTTGCTTCATCAAATGGTTTCATCCCTGTTTGTTCGGAAATATATTTGCTTCGTAGTCCAATTTTTAAATCCAAATTATTATTGAATAAGGTATCACGAAAATACAACGATGCATCTGCATATAATTGCGGTGTCAATGTGAGAGGTATATCATCATAGAGAAATTTTGATTGATGAAGATAAGATATTGAACCATCCAGAAAAAATTGTTTATAGTGTGTATTGAAATTAACATTGATAGCATTATAAGTTCTTGTGGTACTTTGTAAAACTTGGAGATGTGAAATTTGTTCTTCAGTTTTTTGCTCTATTATAATGATGGGAAATTGAATGGTGCGATTGCTGTAAGAAATTTTTCCTTGAAAAAAGTTTTCTAACGAAAATTGCAGTCCGCTTTCAAAAAGTGTATGTTCTTCATTTTTTAATGAGCGTTGAGTTTGTAATGGAATGGTATCCCAATACAATTCTTGTAATGTTGGTACACGTTCTGATGAGGAATATCCACCAAAAAGAGAAATATTTTTTGTGAGTGTGAAATTAAGATTTGCACCAAAACTTAATGCATTGCGTTCGAAAATATTATCAAATCTTCCGAAAACAGAAAAAGTGAAAGGTTGTAAAAAAATAATTTCTTCTTTTGCACTTGCACTAAATTTTTTTCCGGAAACTTTTCCTATATTTGCACTTTTTTCTATTTCTATTAATTGAGTTTCTGCGGAAAAAAGAAAATTATGAAATGATGAAGACCATTGATGTTTCAACACTCCGCCAAGATTTGCAGTTTGATGGTTTGATGCAATAAAAATTCCATTTCCATCAGTTCTATTTTCTTCATCACGATATTCACGAAGTGAGTTTATGTAAAAAAGTGAAAGCGTTGTGAGTTGTAGTGAATCATTAAACAAATGTGTTGCTGTGGTGAGATTGAAATTATGTTCAATTTTTTTTTCGAATGCATCAGTATTATATACTTCTGCATTGAGTTCATCGTAAATATTGGGTGAAATAGAACGATTTATTCCGCCATTTAGCCCATTCCACATTTTATTATAATTGTGAGAAAATAGTATGTTGAATGTGTTGGAAATATTGTAACGTAATTTTGTACGAAAATTCCATCCATCATAATTTTCATTGGGAAATCTTGCACGATAATTATTTTCTGCATTATTCGTTCCATATGTACTTCGTGAAAGTTCAAAAGTAAAATTGAATCTATTAAAAATATTTTGACTGAAGAGTGCATCTGTTTGAGAATATCCATTAATTCCTTGGCTGTAATGCAATCGCGAATATGGTTTATTAGTGTAAAAATTTTTTGTGATGAGATTGATTGCTCCACCAGGGGAATTTATTCCATAGATACTTGCTTCAGTTCCACTGATGTATTCTATCTTTTCTATTGCTTCCGTTGAAAGTGTGTAAAGATTATAATTTCCGGTGATGAAATTATTCTGTTGTATTCCATCAATAAAAAAGGCAATTCCACGAGTGTCAATTCCATTGAGTGTGATTTGATGGTCTTTTCCAAAACTTCCTAAGTCCCGAACATAAATTCCTGATTGTGTTTGGAGAATATCGCTGAGTGAACGTTCATTATTCCATAATAGTTGTGTATTAGAAATTGTGTTGAGTGAAGATGAATTCTCTAATGTTCCAACAAATGGAATTGGTGTGATGTGTGTGAGTGTATCTTTTTGTGTAAGAAGAGAATCTTGTGCGAAAATTGGAAAGGTTATCAAGAATAAAAATAATAGTTCACGCAATTCGCCTATGGCGAACGCAGAGGTGCAAAGTTTTTTTTTAAATTTCATATTAACAATTTGGTTCAGTAAGTGAAACAACATACTCTTTTCTATAATGTTCTATTGCTGTTTTTGCATCGTTTTCATTTTTAAATAATCCATAGATAGATGAACCGCTTCCAGACATTAAAGAATATTCTGCTCCAAAAGAAAAGAATGTATTTTTAATTTCAGCAATTTTTGGATGTGCTGGAAGAACAACTTTTTCAAAATCATTATAAAGAATTGTAGAAAGTGGTGTAATGGTATTTTTTGAAATATCAAACATGGTTTTTTGCGAAGGCATTTTTTCCAAATGATGAAGTGAATATTGTTGATAAGCCCACGGTGTAGAAATATGAATGTTAGGATTAACTAGAACAATCCAGTAGGGAAGTTGAAGTGAAAACATTGTTATTTTTTCACCACGTCTTTCAGCATATCCTGATGTGAGATTGGATTTTTTTTCCAGTGCTTCATACAATTCTACAAAATAGGGAACATCGGAACCAAGTTGAAGTGCTAATGGGAGAAGAATATTTTTTTCTATTGGTACATTCCACAACTTTGGAAGAAAATACAACATTGCTGCTGCATTACTACTTCCGCCGCCTAATCCCGCTCCAACAGGAATATTTTTTTGTATATGGATTTTTACTCCTTGTGAAATTTTTAAAGACTGTTGTAAAAGTTCTACGGCTTTCCAACATAAATTTTTATTATTAGTGGGGAGGTGTGTATTTGAAGAAGAAATTTTTATGGTGTTATTTTGCTCAAGAGTAATTTCATCATATAAATTAATTGGATGAAAAATGGTTTCAATGTTATGATAACCGTCTGTTCGTTTATTAATAATTCTTAATCCTAAATTAATTTTTGCAAGTGCGTGAATTTTCATTTTTAAAGATACGAGGAGAATGGGTAAAAAAAAAGTAAAGAAGTTTTAAAATAATAGTTGATACTACAATAGTGATTATGGACACTAAGCATTCTATATCACAGAAAAAATTCTTGTTGTTAATTATCTTGCATAAGTAAATGATTATTTAATAATACTTTTATGCTAAAAAAAGGAAATAACTACTATGAAATAATGATAAAAAATGATTCATCATTAAAAATAACGCACAAATAATTGTGCAATCTTTAAACATTCTATATAAGGAGATTTCATCATGAAAGCAACAATCAATCTTTGCAGTATTGTCATTGGAATATTATGTATAAATATGATTACATTTTCACAATGGACACAAAATGGAAGTAGTGTGTATTATAATAAGGGTAATGTAGGAATAGGTACAGCATATCCAGTTAATAAATTAGAATTACTAAATGGTAACTATTGGCAAGCAACATCAACTAATATCAATAATTCTATGACACTACGTAATATTGCTGCCAATCGTACATGGACAATATTTCAACTTTCTAGTACTGCCACAACGCCAAATGGTTTTGCATTAGATTACTTTAATGGTACATCAACTCTTCGTCAGTTTGTGATAGACCAAACCGGTAATGTTGGTATAGGGACTTCTAATCCAACTACAAAATTGGAAGTAGCTGGTCAAATTAAAATTACGGGAGGTACCCCTGGTACAGGCAAAGTTCTTACTTCTGATGCAAGTGGTGTAGCATCTTGGCAAACTCCTGCAAATAGTGGAAGTGGTTGGTCTTTAACCGGTAATGCTGGTACAGTAGATGGTACGAACTTTATTGGTACAATAGATAGTAAACCCTTCAATATTCGTGTTAATAATCAAAAAGCAGGTAAGATAGATTCTGACTCTATAGCGAATACATCGTTTGGTATAAATACTCTTTTAAACAATACAACAGGACAATATAATACTGCTATCGGTTATGTGGCATTATCTTCCAACACAAGTGGAATTCGCAATACTGCTATAGGAAATAGTGCACTTTATAATAACATAAATGGAACACACAACACTGCTTTAGGGTATAATGCTGATGTCACTACAGGAGGCCTCATAAATGCTACAGCCATTGGAGCAAATGCAAAAGTTAGTGCAAGTAACACACTTATTTTAGGTGACTCTGCTACTAATGTAGGAATTGGTTATACATCTGCTTCTTATAGGCTAGATGTTAATGGAAGTATACGAGCAGTAAGTTTTGTTCCTCTTTCTGATATGCGATTGAAAACAAATATTACTCCTATACCAAATGCATTAAATACAATATTGAAAACAACAGGTCATACTTATGACTGGAATAAACGAGACAATCCAACTATGAAATTTGGTAATGGAAAACAAATAGGGTTTATAGCACAAGAAGTAGAAAAAGTTCTTCCCGAAGCCGTAAGTAAAGATGAAA
>CALETH010000019.1 GCA_937920105.1 uncultured Bacteroidota bacterium | reverse complement strand
TACCACTCTTGCTTTTCCTAAGTTTTTGGCAACTTTTTGTGCAAATTCAATTCCATTTCCAATCACAAGAATATCTGTATCTCCATTTTCTTTTCCGAGTAATTTATCTCGTACATATCCACCAACGATGTAAATTTCTGTAGAATTTTCGTCAGCAATTTTTCCGATTTTTTTAAGGAGTAGTTCTGTAATTTCTATAGTTGACATTGTTTTCTTTAATTTTGGAATTACAATATAAGAAAACAAATTTATAATGAACAATTTACGATGCGAAATTATCAAAATATTTGTTGGTAAAAATATAAAGAGCGGATTCATGTCCGCTCTTATTTTTCTGGATTCCTGCTTTCGCAGGAATGACATTGACTTTATTTCTTTTTACTTATTTTACCAACTGCATTTTTTTACTTTGCGAAAACTTTCCAGCAGTAATTCTGTAAATGTACATTCCTGTTGGCAAAGAACTTGCGTTCCAATTGACTGAATAATATCCAAGAGGTTGTTGCTCATTTACCAATGTTGCAACTTCTTGTCCAAGCACATTATAAATTTTGAGAGTTACAAATGTTGCTTCTGGCAAATTATACTTAATTGTTGTTGTTGGATTAAATGGATTTGGATATGCTTGTGAAAGCGAATATTCTTTGGGAATTGGTTTTTGTACATTTCTCTTTTTCTTTTCTTGCTCTTTCTTTACAAACATAGCATTATTTTTGTTTGTCCCTCCTGTAAAATTTTGTACATCACATGGACTAATAACTGCAGAAAGAGTTGCACCAGAATGTATAGAAACTCCTTCATTAAATTTGACCACTGTCCCTGCTGTGATATCTGCATTTCCACCGGATAATACTGTAAATGAATTTGGTGCACCAATATTAACTGTATCCCCCCTTAATGTTAATATTTGGCCAGAAGATATTGTTGTATCAGTTTGTGTGATATTTGGCAGACACATTAATAATTGAGAATCTTCTATCGGTGCTACAATTACATTTATTTCTCCACTACTATTAAGCATTTGCATCCAAATAGGATAAATTTTTCCATTCAATGCAGCAATATTGGTATAATCACCAAAAAACCTATTAGAATATGGTAAAAAAGAAGAATTACTTATTTTAAAATTATCAAAAGTTACTCCTCCATCTGTTGAACGGGCTAAATATACATCGGTAGAATCTCCAACAGTATTTCTTCTATCATAAAATACTACATAAATATTTCCTGTACTTTGGTCTATTGTTGCCCATGGGAAAAATTGATGTCTACCACTAGTATCGTTATTCACTCGCACAATATTTCCCCAAGTATTTCCACCATCATGAGAAGTGATACTAAAAATATCGGTATTTGTTATACCATTACGTTGGTCTGACCATACTATATGAACATCTCCTGTGCTTGCATCACATAATGTTACAGGAAAACCATTACAACGAGATATGCCAGGAATATCAAAAGCCCAACCCCCAGGCTGAGAGGCTACTACTATGTCAGTACCAAAGGTTTGTCCACCATCTAACGATTTATCAAACATAATGCCTTGTAAAGATGACCAACTAATATAAATTTCTCCGTTAGGACCTATTGCTGGTACAGCACCTTCCACAGTACTATCATTATCTCTGCAATATCCATTCATATCGTTGATTTGAATAGGAGTATTCCATGTAAAATTGGTATCTCTCGAAAAAGAAAATAAAATTTTGGATTCATCTGTAAGAATGGAACTTCCGTATTTATCAAATTCTGTCCATCCCATATATAAACTTCCTTTATAGGAAGAAGTATTTACCATATCAGAAACTATCCATTCTTTATCTTGGTCTTTTATTCCATTTAAACCAACACCAGTTCCATTATTCCATGTTACTCCACCATTGATAGATTTCTGAACAACCATTCTATCTAACCAACCGTAAGTACCACCAGTGTTTGATAAGTGTGCATAATATGCATTTCCTAAATAATCAAAGGTTAAACTGGGGTCACCAGCAACGCCCATTGTAGAGGAGAGATAGTTTATTCCACTCCAACCAAAATCTCCGGTAAGAGTATAAACGTAAAAATTTGTATTGGATGCAGCAATTAAATTTAGAGGGTTAGTTGGATTTATTGTTATAGCAACTTCATGTCTTAAATCAATGAAAATATTATTAAATTGTGCAAAATTTTTTGTACAATACAATAATAAAAGCATCGTAATTATATAAAAATATTTCATAAAATCTCCATAGACTAAAAGATTATTGTTGTTTTTTGAGTTGGTGTATTTCTTTGTTTTGTGCTTCAAGTTTTTCGTTTTGTATTTCTATTTTTTTGTTTTGCTCAATCACATATAGTGTTAATTCTTCAATTTTTTGGAGAAGTTTAGTTTGGATTGTTCCTACATCAATTCCATCTTTTGTTTCCATTTCTTTTGCGGAGGGAATTTCTGGTAGATGTTTGTTTTCTTTAATAAAATTTTCTACTTCATTGAGTGAGCGAAGATTGTAAGATTCTTCAAACACATTATCTGGCCAATTAGTTTGTAATTTTACAAATAATTGTTCTGTAACCATACTTCCGGCAACAGCAAGTTTATATCCTTGTGGGTTTGTAGTGCCAATAGCAACATTACCCCCATTATAATAAATATTGTTACCTGAGGTTGTCCATTGAGAACCACCTCCAGCAAATGGTACACCATTAATATATATTGCTGAAGCATTTATTATCCCATTTACATCTAATCTATAAGCAGGATATGCTGTACCAATACCAACATTTACTGCATTAGCATTCACCCCACCCAATAATAATGTATTACTTGTATAAACATAAGTATTTCTACCAATGGCAATAGCATTACTTATATTATCAACAGCAGGACCAGCAAAATGTCCTATTGAAATATTATCACTACCATTAGTACAACTTTGTCCAGCACTTTCTCCAATTGCTACATTGTATTGTCCTGTGGTATTATTATAGAGGGCTAGACTTCCTAAAGCAATATTATTTGAGCCATTTATATTGTTTTCCATAGCCATCCACCCAAGAGAAATATTAAGATTTCCATCAGTATTATTTCTTAATCCTCGTCCTATTCCTATATTATATTGTCCTGCTATATTAGATTTAAGTGCTCTATAACCAATAGCAACATTTCCTATTCCAAAAGTGTTTTGCAAAAGAGCTTCAGCGCCAATCGCAGTATTATATTGTCCACTAGTTAAAGAATTAAGAGCCCTAACACCCAAAGACACATTACTTGTATCTAAAAATCCTGCACGAATATTATTTCTTCTAAAAACAACATTAGCATCATCAGTAGTACCAATAAAGTTGGTGGAAGGATTGGTACCTGCATTACCGGTAAGTCCCCAGCCACTACCACTTCCACCACTTGGCAATGTTACAGTATTACCATTAGCAATAGTAAGTTGGTTACCGTTAACAGCCAAAGTTTGGCTGTCATTATCACCATCTGCTAAACCAGCAGGAACATTAGTAAGATTATTCCAATGCAGTTGAGATTGTCCCGAAGTTTGCATGTTAAGTTTAGTGTAATAATTTGTTTGTGCAGCATTCCATATAGGGTCGGCTTCGTTTAAACTTGGTAAAGTAACAGTATTACCGCCAGAGATGCTAAGTTGATTACCATTGAGAGAAAGAGCTTGATTATCTCCATCAGATAATCCTGTTGGAATATTAGTAAGATTATTCCATGAAACATTTTGCCAAGTGGCTACACCACTTGCATCAGAAGTAAGAACTTTGCCTGTACCAGGGGTACCTCCCG
>CALETH010000018.1 GCA_937920105.1 uncultured Bacteroidota bacterium | reverse complement strand
CTCCGTAGAATATCAACAATACTCTACAAAAGAAGAGTGGGAAACACTTGTGCAAAAAATGAATGTTGGAGAAGTTGGTGCAGTTATTCATCTTGATACCAATCCTGTTTATCATTTAGCAGCAGATTATAAATATTCGGATGCGTTGAAAAAAGTTTCATTAACAGTAACATTGGGAGAATATGAAAATGAAACTTCTGCAATAAGCACATACACACTTCCCATCAATCACGCATTTGAATCGTGGGGAGATTTCAAAACACGAACTGGAATTTACAGTTTGCAACAACCGGTGATTGCTCCACTATATAATACAAGACAAAAAGAATCTGCATTGTTAGTGTGGATTTCTGGAAATTCTGCAAATTATAAAGAAGTAATGTATCACGAATATTTAATGAATCGATGGGAAAAAGAAGTTTATCCATCCTTAAAATTGAAATCAGATTTTAAATCATTTTGGTATTCTGCGTTACATGATGGTGTTATTACATATTCTGAAAATAGTGAAAAAGTAAATTCAATAAAAACAGCGGTAATTTCAGAATTAAAAGAAACTTCTGTTTCATCTTCTGGAAAATTTACGCTTCTTCTTCACAACAATTATTCTGTTGGTGATGGACGTTTTGCCAATAATGGTTGGCTGCAAGAAATTCCTCATCCAGTTACGCGTGCGGTGTGGGATAATTATGCAGCGATTTCTCCATCAACCGCAAAAGAACTTGGTGTTGAAAATAATATGATGATTGAAGTTTCTATCAACAATCAAAAATTAAAACTTCCTGTCTATATTCAGCCGGGTGCTGCAAATAAATTTGTTGATGTGATGTTGGGATATGGAAGAAGTGTTGTGGGTTCAGTTGGTTCTAATGTTGGATTTAATGCCAATGTTTTTATTTCTAAAAATTCTCCACTTACTTCTTGGATTTATACGGATGTGAGTGTTGCAAAAACTTCTGAAAAATATGAAATAGTTTCTACGCAAGAATATCATTCGTTGGATGATACGTTTGTGAAAGATTTTCATTATAAGAGAGAAATTATTCAAGAAGGTACGGTAGAAGAATATGAAAAAGACCCATTGTTTATCAAACGAGAACATCATGCACCAAAAAATATTGTAAAAGATATTGAGTATAATGGTGTGAAGTGGGCAATGGCAATTGATTTGAATAAATGTACTGGTTGTGCAACGTGTGTGAGTGCGTGTAATATTGAAAACAATATTCCAATTGTTGGAAAAGAGCAGGTGAAAAAAGGACGCGAAATGATGTGGCTTCGCATTGATAGATATTTTTCCGGAACACCTGATGAACCGAAAGCAAGTGTGCAACCAATGTTGTGTCAGCATTGTGATAATGCTCCATGTGAAACGGTTTGTCCTGTAACCGCAACAACACACAGTGAAGATGGATTAAATCAAATGGTTTATAATAGATGTGTGGGAACAAAATATTGCTCAAACAACTGTCCGTATAAAGTGCGAAGATTTAATTTCTTTGATTTTAGAAATGATTTTGCTGATGGTTATCAAGAACAAGAGCCGATAAATTTAATGTACAATCCTGAAGTAACCGTTCGCTCTCGTGGTGTGATGGAAAAGTGTACATTCTGTATTCAACGTATTATGGATGCACGACAAAATGCAACGGAAGAAGGACGTTCTATTGAAGGAAAAGATGTAACCACAGCATGTCAACAAGCATGTCCTGCAGAAGCAATTGTTTTTGGAGATATGAATGATAAAGAATCTGAAGTTTCCAAATATCGTGAACATGAACTTGGTTATCATGTATTGGAAGAAATTAATGTACGTCCGAATGTAACGTATATTGCAAAGTTGAGAAATGTTCAAGAAGTATGAAGTAAGAATTAGGAATTAAGAAGTAATTTTTTTTGCAAACTTTGCGTTTTTGCGAGAGAAAAAAATCACGCAAAGTTAAAAATCATAGGAGGAATTTATGAAATACCGTGTATTAGTAGAACAAGATGAAGATGGAATCTTTGTAGCAGAAGTTCCATCATTGCCGGGATGTATTTCGCAAGGTAAAACTCGTGATGAAGCAGTACTCAATATTAAAGAAGCCATTCACACATATATTGAGAGTTTAGAAAAACACAATGAACCAATTCCATTACCAATTTCTGAAGAACTTGTCGAAGTATGAGCAAATTACCTGTTGTTTCTGGAGATGAACTCGTAAAAATTTTGAAGAAAGTAGGTTATGAATTTGACCATCAACGTGGAAGTCATATAATTATGAGACAGGTAAATTCTCCGTACCGTCGTATTACAGTTCCACGTCATAAAGAAATTGCGAAAGGAACCTTACGTTCTATTATTCGTGAAATCGGAATCTCAGTAGAAGAATTTACTACTCTTATATAAAATTTTTTTTGAAAAAAAACAGAAATTAGAATTTCGTATTTTATATTTAGAAATTATCATATCAATCATATAATCATAGTTAAAGACCAATGGCATCTATCGATTACTCAACAGAACCATCATTAACAGAAGGACGTCCCTCTGCTGCCTCTATTGATGAAGTAATTATTAAACCGTTAGACACCTTTCCAACAAAACGCTGGTGGATTGGAATTTCTTTTACCGGAACATTAGCACTTATCTGGGTTGTGCAACTTGTTTGGCTTTCAATCAAAGGTGTTGGTATCTGGGGAATTAACCAACCAGTAAGTTGGGGATTTGACCTTGTCAACTTCGTTTTTTGGATTGGTATCGGACATGCAGGAACCCTTATTTCTGCAATTTTATTTCTTCTTCGTCAACGATGGAGAACTGGTATTGCACGTTTTGCCGAAGCAATGACAATTTTTGCTGTGTTGTGTGCTGCACCATTTGTATTGTTTCACACAGGAAGATGGTGGGTTGCTGCAGTCTATCTTTTACCATATCCAAGTCAACATGGAATTTGGCCAAATTTTTCTTCTCCGCTTATGTGGGATGTTTTTGCTGTTAGTACGTATCTCACCGTTTCATTAGTGTTTTGGTATCTCGGTCTTGTTCCGGATTTTGCAACGCTTCGTGATAGAACAACACATAAAATCAAAAAAATTGCTTACTCCATTTTAAGTTTGGGTTGGAGATTTTCCAACAAACATTGGCAACACTACGAACGCGTCTATTTAATTCTTGCTGGATTTTCTACACCTCTTGTTCTTTCCGTTCACACCATCGTGAGTTTTGACTTTGCAGTTTCTGTTCTCCCCGGATGGCATACCACAATTTTTCCACCGTACTTTGTTGCCGGAGCAATTTTTTCCGGTTTTGCTATGGTGCAAAATGTTCTTGTGGTAACAAGAAAATTATTTCATTTTGAACATTTAATTACTATGGGACATTTAGAAAAAATGAATAAAATTATGTTAGCAACAGGAAGCATGGTTGGATATGCCTATGCAATGGAATTTTTTATTGCATGGTATGGTGGAAATCCGGTAGAAAGTTTTACCTTTTTAAATAGAATGTTAGGTCCGTACGCTTGGGCATATTGGACGATGGTTTCTTGCAACGTAATTTTTCCGCAACTGTTTTGGTTTAAAAAAATTCGTACATCAATTCCACTCATGTTTGTTCTTGGTGTGATTGTGAATATCGGAATGTGGTTTGAGCGTTTCGTTATTGTGGTAACTTCACTTTCTCGAGATTATTTGCCATCAAGTTGGCAAAGTTTTGTTCCAACAATGTGGGATTTTGCATTTTTTATTGGCAGCATCGGATTATTTTTTACGATGGTATTAATTTTTGTTCGTGTCTTACCAAGTATTGCTCTTGCAGAAATTAAAGCAGTGGTGGATGGTGCTCAACCGAAACATCATAAATAAAATCAAGATTTATAAAATTATAATCAGTGTGAATCATAATAATCGTAAGATATCAGTGTTCTAAAAAATAAAATTACAATGAATAAAAATATTTTATACTCAGTAACAGCACTATTCAAAACGCCGAATGAAATTATTCACGCAGCGGACGAAGTAAAAAATGCCGGCTACACAAAATTTGATGTCCACACACCATATCCCGTTCACGGAATGGATGGTGCTATGGGATTGAAGGATTCAAAAATCGGACGCATCACACTTGTCGTTGGAATTTTCGGTGCGTTATTTATGATTGGCTTTATGTCTTGGGTCGCAGTCATAGATTATCCGCAAGTATTCGGTGGAAAACCATTTTGGTCTTGGCCTGCATTTGTGCCAATCACCTATGAGTTCACAGTTCTTTCTGCAGTGTTAACAACAGTTGCAGTCATGCTCATTGTATTTTTTAAATTTCCCAATAACAGTCATCCATTGCATGATACATCTTACATGAAAAAAGTTTCTTCCGATACATTTGGAATTAGCATTCAAGCGGAAGACCCAATGTTTGATGAAAAGAAAGTAAAAGAATTTCTCAAAAAAATCGGTGGAGAGGAAATTGTTTCTATTTATTATGATGAAGAAGAAATTTCGTACAAACCAAGAGTGTTTGAACCCCGATTTCTTCTTTTATTAGTCGGGATTTCATTAGCAGTTTCCGGCGGAACATATTTTCATCTTAACAAAGTATTGTATATGGTTCCATTTAATTGGATGATGGAACAATTTAAAATAACACCACAATCCAAAAGTACATTTTACACAGATGGTTTTGGAATGCGTCCACCAGTAGAAGGTACGGTTGCACGCGGATTTATTCCATACCCATATAAAGGAAAACCCGATGATGCTGGAAAATATTTAATCAATCCACTAGTACCAACAAAAGCGGTACTGGAAAAAGGAAAAAATAAATATTTAACCTATTGCAGTCCATGTCACGGAAATTTAGCAGAGGGAGATAGTCGTTTACGTGGACAGTTTCCAAATCCGCCAACACTTCACTCGGATAAAGTGCGTAATTGGTCTGATGGAAATATGTATCACGTAATTACCGAAGGGCAAAATGTTATGCCATCGTACGCTGCACAAATTGATAGAGATGAGCGTTGGGCAATTGTTCATTATGTGAGAACATTACAACGTGCATTCCATGCAAAAGAAGAAGATGTGAAGTAAGAAATATGAAAATTGTGAAGAACAAAAATATTGTTGATAAAAATTTATTAAGTGCTATCAAGCAATTAATTCTTCATTCAAGAAAAAATGTACTTCGCAATGTTAATCATGAACTTATTGTAACATATTGGAAAATCGGAAAAGAAATAATTAGCAGTGAACAAAAACATCATCTTGATAATCAGACATCCAGAAAAATTATTCTTAAACTCTCAAGAATTTTAACACGAGAACTTGGAAAAGGATTTTCACGGTCGAATCTTTTTAATATGAGAAAATTTTATCTTGAATATCCAAATGTCCAGACACTGTCTGGACACCTTACATGGTCTCATATTTGCGAACTTTTAATTATTGAAGATAAACACAAAAGAAGTTTTTACGAAAAAGAAACAGTTCAGTCAAACTGGTCTATCAGAGAATTAAAAAGACAAATAGAAAGTTCTCTCTTTGAAAGATTACTCTTATCTCAAAGAAAAACAAGCAAGAAAAAAGTATTAGCATTGTCACGAAAAGGACAAGAAATAAATAAGTCTGAAGATATTTTAAAAAGTCCGTACGTATTTGAATTTTTAGGAATTCCTGAAAATAAACCTGTTAGTGAAAAACATATAGAAGCAAAACTTATTCGTCATATAGAAGAATTTTTATTGGAACTCGGAAAAGGATTTATGTTTGTCGGTTCACAACAAAGAATTACCATTAATAACACACATTACTATGTTGACATGGTTT
>CALETH010000017.1 GCA_937920105.1 uncultured Bacteroidota bacterium | reverse complement strand
AATATCAATAATCCTAGGAGCATCTAGGGATTGTATAGAAAGGGTTAAGGCTTCTATACGTTCTTTTTTATCATTGAGATAATCAGCATGTTGTGCACGATGCTTTTTTAGATCCTGGATAAAATCTCGTTGATTTTCTAATTGAGAAATGGTTTGTAATCTATTCGTTGAACCAGGATGTCCTGAAACAAAAACTAATTCATTTTCTTTTGCACCATTGGTATTCCATTTCAAATAATGAGAGGATTGAATTGGTTTATCATTTTCATACACTCTAAAAAATGTCATGTCTAAATTATATCGAGGATAAGTGAAATTATCCGCATCTCCGCCAAAAAATGCAATTTGATGTTCTGGTGCCATGACTAAACGAATGTCTGTATATTTTTTGTAACGATAAATCCAATATTCTCCACCTTGATAAAGTTCTACAATATCAGAACGGAGTCCGGTTTTTTCTGTACTTTCTTTGGTGAGTTCTGCAATTTTTGATTTACGTGCATCATACGCTTCTTTATCAGACATTTCTTTTTTTATTACAGAAAGAACTTTATCTGTAACATTTTCCATAGAAATAAGAACATTGAGTTCTAAATCTGTACATTTAATTTCTTCAGAAAATGTATTTGCAAAAAAGCCGTCTTTTGCATAATCTTTTTTTTCATTAGAAAGTTTTTGAAGTTGTCCGCTTGCAACGTGATGATTGGTCATTACTAATCCGTTAGAAGAAATGAATGAACCTGAACCACCATCATTAAAACGTACACTGGAAAGTCGAATATGGTCTAACCATTCTTGTGTTGGTTCGAATCCATATTTTTCTTTTAATAATTTTCTTGGTGGATTGTCAAAAGTCCACATTCCTTCATCGGCGAAAGAAAGGGAAGTGAAAAGCATGAATGCAAAAATTACTGCAAACTTTTTTTTTGATTGTTGAAACATGATAACTCCTTAAATAAGTGAGTGTGAAAAATTAAATTATTTGGAAACTGAGTACTGAATTCTTAATTATTTCATTCGTTTTCCTTTTTCTTCTTCAGAAAAAATCCAACCAACAATTTTTCCTTCGTCGATAGTTTCAAAATTATTCCAATAATCATTATTACGGAAATATCGAGAACTTGTTTCATCTTTCGAAAACTTTTTCAATTCTTCCATAATTTTTTTGAAACGCTGTTTCCATTGTTTCATATTACTGGTACGTAAATCCACCCAGCCGTTTGTTGCCCATTCGTTAATAGAATTTTTAGAAATAGGTAATTCATTTTCTCCTCGATACGCCGGAATTTTTATTTCTTTTCCACGTAATAATTTTTTCCCATCAGAAAGGAGAATAGGAATTCCGATGGAAATAGCATGCGAACGTAATTCTTTATTTTTGCGAAGGATGTTTGTTAATTTTTCAGATAATATTTTTTCTGAAGTCTGTAAAACTTTTTTAATAGTACCAAATCCGAGTTTGAGCAAGTGTGCTTCAAAAAGAAGTTTAGAAAGTCGCGGCGGTCCCAACATTTCAAAAGCAATACTCGTACTATGATGTTGTTTTTCTAAAGATTTCATTTTTTCTAATGCGGATTGCAACATAAAACCTGCACGATAGGTTGGAGAAAGTGATGCATTATCCAGTGCATTAATAATATCGTGTCCAGTATTTCCGCCTTTAATTTCATACACAACATTTTCTGCAATTTCTTCGGGAGTTACGCATTCCATTTGTCCTGGAGTGGAGATGGCTTCAAATTCTCCACGAGAAAAAATTCCATTTTCTCCGGTATCAATAAACACGGATTTTAAATTTTTATGTTGTGGTGTTCCAACATTGTTTTCTGATTTTATGGTAAATGTTTTTTCTTCTAATGAGATTCCTTGAGAAAAATCGCAATCATATAATTCTATAGGTTTTCCACGTTTGGAAATTTCTCCGTAAGCAATTTTTTTCCATGCAATTGCTCCGGTGGGTTTTATTTCTTTGGTGATTGGTGCATCAGGTGTTCTTCCCATTAAAAAGAGAAGGAGGGTGTGTGCACCGGCAACAACAGATTTACTGAGCAATACTCCGGATGGTTTTTCTTCACTGTGTGTGTAAGGAATATTTAATCCCATTCCGCCGGTACCACTTGTTCCAATTTTCACGTAGCATTTTGTTTTGGCTTTGTTCATGGATTTGTAAAAAATTTGTACGTGACGAATGAGTTGGGGGGTGTACAGTGTTGCAAGAAGTTTTTCTACGGATTCTTTTTGTGAAGAAAAATTTTCTCCATTTTTAAATTGTTTCAAAACATTGCGGGCAACTTGAAAAATATCTTGGTAGGCAATTGCTGTTGCAGAATTAATACAATCAATTACCACATCAGGTTTGTATTGGAGAAGTAATTTGTAGAGTGTGGAACGTTCTAAAATCGGTTGAGTGAGGTCTTCTAAAATATCATCAATATACATTGCACGTGTTTTGGGGTTAGCAAGAATTTCTTCACGGGTTTTATCTTTAAATTCATATCGATGAAAAATATTTCCCCACCATGGAACAAAAAAATTTTTTGATACGTGTGGATATTCTTTTCGTAAATGAGCAACAGCATCTTTTGCTTCGGTTTCTTTAAGAGAGGTGAGGATGATGCGTTTTGGTTTTTCTTGTATAAGTTTGTGGCAGATTGCAGAACCAACAAGTCCCCAGCCACCGAGAACAAGTATAGTTTTATTTGTTATTTCCATGAGAGACGAATTAGTAATTTGTAGAATATAATTTTCCCTCCTTATAGGAGGGAATACAAGGGTGGTCGGTTTTGTATTTATGACCACCCCTAACCCCTCCTAAATAGGAGGGGAATTGATTTTTACGCCACACAAGATAAAACAAAACAAACAAAATTACAAAACCCTTATAAAACACAAAGTTCCGATAAATCGGAACTTTGTGTGTAAAAAATAAACGAGAAAAATTAATTTTTTACAGTTTTAAATGAAATGGTTTTAGTAACACCACCATCACCAGGAAGTGAAGATTTTACTCCGTTTATAACAAGAGCACCATCTATATTACCTGCTGTTAAGCCAGAATAATTAACAGTAAGAACTGTTCCGTTGGCTGATGTTCCAGTTATTTTGTCCATAAGAGTACCAGTACCAGTAATGGTAATATTATTTCCAGTATAAGCAATAGTAGTAGGGTCAATTGTTATGTTAAAATTAACAATGATGGAACCACTTACTGGCACATTATCACGTACTTGTCCATCAAGATATGGGTCAACAGATGTAGAGAGTAATTTCAATCCATCTTGTGTAGTAAATTCAAGTTCAGCGTCAGTAAAAGTGCTATAATCTTCAGGGGTACCAGTAACTTTTAATTTATATGGTGTTCCAAGTTGTAAATATCCAGAAGTAGTAATAGTTAAAACAGTTTTTGAAGCATCCCAAGATTTATTCATCACTACATTAGCATTATTTGGTGCAGTAAAACTTAAATCTACTTTTTTCATTGGTTTAGAAAAGGTAACAGTTAAAGTTGTTGGTGCATTACCAGTTTGAATTTGAAAATCTTTTAATCCAGCAAAACTAGAACCAACAATTAACGTTGGTGTTTGGTCTTTTGTAGAATTATCAAGTTTATGCATGTCAGTAGTAACATTTTCATTCAATCCAACAGTTTGTTCTGCTGCGGGTTTATAAGCAATATTATTAGCGTCTACCCAAGGTAATGCTACTATTTTTGCTGCTCCAACAGAAGGCAAATTATTAAAAGTAAATTTACCAGTTGCATCTGTTGTTGTAGTATAATATGCAGGAACGATATTTTTATCTGTTGGCATCGTGATTTTTACAACAATACCTTCTTTTGTAACATTAACATTATTGTTTGTTCCATAAATGTAACCAGTTGCATTAGCATTTTTTTTGTATAAATCCATATCAACATCAACATAGGTAGTAAAAAGAAGTTTGTTGGTAACATAATATTGTGGTGGAGCAGGAAGAGTTGCTTTACCACCACCTACAACTATAGAAGCATAATTTGCAATTGCTTCATTGTTTGGGTCACCAGTGTTAATGCTTAAACTGTAATCACCTTGTGTAAGGTTTGGTATCACAAAAATACCATTAGCATCGGTATAAACAAATTGTGAAACAGTAGTATTTTCTTTGGTATTTTTTGCATCACCATAAGAAACTTTTACGTTTGCTAATGGAACATTGGTATTTCCATCTTTTACTATACCATTAATAACACCATTGTAATATGGGTCATAAGGTGCGGATTCATCCACAGGTGTATCTTTTGTACATCCTGTAAATAAAATAACAAGCATCAATGATGCTGAGAGAAGTGCCTTTTTCATAAAAAGGAATCCTTTATATAATGAATAAATAATAAGTTGTTAATTAAAGCGGTAAAAGAATAAAAAATTTTTGTTAGATTTGCAACTATTTTTTTCACGGTAAATTCATTTTGTGATTATAATCATATTTTTGTGAAGGAGTATTTTTTCTATTATATTAATTGAAAGTTCATAAAAAATAACTGGATTCCTGCTATAGTTTATTCCGTACTCGATACTGGCCAGGAATGATATTTCTGTTTATCTATGTCTCAACCAAATATTCTCACCATTACCGAATTAACACGACAGATAAAAGGAGTGTTAGAACTCGGATTTTCTGATATTACCATACAAGGAGAGATTTCCAATTTTAAATTACATTCATCCGGACATTTGTATTTTACATTGAAAGATGAAAAAGCACAAATTTCCGCAGTGATGTGGAGAAGTAGAGTAAGCCAATTACTTTTTCGTCCAGCAGATGGAATGAAAGTGATTGTTCATGGAAATATTACTGTGTATGAACCGCGCGGAAATTATCAAATAGATTGCGTGCAACTTCATCCCGCAGGAATTGGTGAACTTCAACAAACATTTGAAAAATTAAAACAAAAACTTTTGACAGAAGGTTTGTTTGATGAAGAACATAAGAAACCACTTCCGGAATTTCCACAAAAAATTGGAATTATAACTTCACCAACAGGAGCAGCAATTCGTGATATGTTCAATATACTTTCTCGCAGAATGCCAGCGTTGGAACTTCTTCTTTTTCCGGTAAAAGTGCAGGGAATGGGTGCTGCCGAAGAAATTGCCGAAGCAATAGAAAATCTCAATCAACTAAATGATGTTGATGTAATTATTGTTGGAAGAGGTGGTGGCTCTTTGGAAGATTTGTGGGCGTTTAATGAAGAAATTGTTGCTCGTGCAATTTTTGATTCCAAAATTCCTATCATCAGTGCCGTGGGGCATGAGGTAGATTTTTGTATGAGTGATTTTGTTGCGGATTTGCGAGCACCAACTCCATCGGCAGCGGCAGAATTAGTCGTGAAAGATAAAAATGAACTCGTTGAAACTCTACGGAATTTTTGCTATACTATTCAGCAATTGATGAATAATCAGATTCAAACAAAAAAAGAAAATGTAACCTCACTATTACAAAGTTATTCATTTCATCGTCCGTTAGATACATTTCGTCAATACAATCAACAAGTGGACGAAGTAACAAAACGATTATCGCAACTATCATTACATAATTTTCGTTTGATTGAACAACAAACGCATTCACTACAAAAAAGAATACAAGCACTTAATCCACAATTAGCATTACAACGTGGTTATGCAATTGTTCGCAAAGATGGAAAAATTGTTTCTTCTATTCATGATGTACAAAAGAATGATAAGTTGAATGTGAAAGTGAAGGATGGTGAAGTGAGTGTGGAAGTGAAAGAAAAATAAATCATGTATAAAAAAACAACAAAAAATAATTTTGAACACACACTTTCTCGATTAGAAAAAATCGTTAATCAATTAGAAGAAGGAAGTGTGCCATTAGAACAATCCATAGAGTTGTATGAAGAAGGAATAACACTTGCGAAAGAGTGCATGGAAACACTTTCCAAAGCAGAACTCAAAATCAAACAACTCACAAAAAACTTGAATGGAAAATTAGAACTTACCGATTACGAATAATGTCGCAGCAAACAAAATATTTAAAAAATATCAATCTTCCCGAAGACCTTCGCAAACTCCAACCCAATCAATTACGAGAAGTCTGTTCCGAACTCAGAGAATTTTTGGTAGATACCATTTCTAAAATTGGTGGACATCTTGGAGCAGGACTTGGAGCAGTAGAACTTACCGTTGCACTGCATTACGCATTCGACACACCAACTGATAAATTAGTGTGGGATACAGGACATCAAGCATATCCACACAAAATACTCACAGGAAGAAAAGATAAACTCCACACCATTCGTCAACTCAACGGATTGAGTGGATTTTTAAAACGAGATGAAAGCGAGTATGATACTTTTGGAGCAGGACATGCTAGCACAGCAATATCCGCCGCATTAGGAATGGCAACCGCTCGTGATTTTGATAAGAAAGATTACAAAGTTGTTGCAATTGTGGGTGATGGTTCCATGACTGGAGGAATGTCCTACGAAGCAATGAACAACGCCGGACTTCTTAAAAAAAATATTATTGTGGTATTGAACGATAATCAAATGGTATCACTATCATCCATACAACCAAGAATATGGTCACTTCACAATTATTTTTCGGAAGTCATCACACATCCTGCGTATAACAAATTCAAATCCAACGTTTGGGATTTAACAGGAAAATTGGATTCATTTGGAGATAGACTTCGCACTGTTGCACAGAGAATGGAAGTAGGAATCAAAGCCGCCGTTATTACACCCGGAATGCTTTTCGAAGCACTTGGCTTTCGATACTTCGGTCCATTTAATGGACACAACGTTGCAAAACTTGTAGAAATATTTAAACACATCAAAGAGTATAACGGACCAATTTTAATCCACACCATTACCGAAAAAGGAAAAGGGTACGCACCCGCAGAAAAAGAAGTAACACGTTTGCACGGCGTAACACCCTTTGATAAACAAACAGGAATATCTCCAAAATCCACCGCACCAATTGCCTACACAAAAATTTTTGGCAGTGCAATGGTAGAAATTTGCAAACACAATCCAAAAGTTGTTGGAGTAACAGCAGCAATGCCGGATGGAACTGGTTTAGATATTTTACAAAAAGAAATTCCAGAAAAATTTTTTGATGTAGGAATTGCTGAAGA
The DNA here is from genome assembly GCA_937920105.1 of uncultured Bacteroidota bacterium. Taxonomy (GTDB): domain Bacteria; phylum Bacteroidota; class Ignavibacteria; order UBA10030; family UBA8401; genus CALETH01. Next base: position 6,577 of record CALETH010000017.1, on the reverse strand, counting down.
ACACGCTGTAACATTCGCCGCAGGAATGGCAACAGAGGGCTACATTCCCGTTGTTGCAATTTATTCTACATTTTTACAACGAGCGTTTGACCAAGTTATTCACGATGTTGCATTGCAAAATCTGCACGTTGTATTTGTGTTGGATAGAGCAGGACTTGTTGGTGCCGATGGTCCAACACATCATGGAGTTTTTGATTTATCCTATCTTCGCTGCATCCCTGATATAGTCATTATGGCACCGAAAGATGAGGCAGAATTACGAAATATGCTTTACACTGCTGTTGAACACCGCAAGGGCTTAGTGGCAATTCGCTATCCACGAGGAAATTCACTTGGCGTTCCATTAGAAAATGGATTTACAAAAATAGAAATCGGAAAAGCAGAAACTCTTAGAGAAGGAAAAAATATTGCAGTCCTTGCAATTGGTTCAACCGTACATCCATCACTCAAAGCAGCAGAAATCTTAGAAAAAGAAAATATTTCTGCGGAAATTATCAATATGAGATTTACAAAACCATTAGATAAAAAAATCTTGCAAGATGTGATGCAACGATTTGATAAAATAATTACGATAGAAGAAAATACAATTTATGGTGGATTTGGTTCAGCAGTAGCAGAAGAACTTGTTCAATTAAATTATAAAGGCAAACTAAAAATTCACGGAATCCCCGATGCATTTATAGAACACGGAACCCCAGCCGAACTTCACAAAATTGTAAAATTAGATGCAGAAGGAATTGCAGAAATAGTAAAAGAATTTTTGAAAAGTTAGAATTCAAAATTAAGAATTCAGAAATCAAAATAATTGTCATTGCGATTCCACTTTAGTGTTAAAAGAAAAACGTCATTCCCGCATGCTTTAAGCGGGAATCCATTTCTTAAAAAATCTGTGTAAATCAGTGTAATCTGTGGCAAAAATTATCATTTAATATTTTATAATCTATGCAAAAAGTAAAACTCGGTGTTATCGGACTTGGATGGGTTGCCCAAGTATTTCATCTACCAACACTCAAAAAATTTTCTGAAGTAGAAATTTCCTGTATTTGTGATAAAGATAAATCACGAGCAAGAGCAATCGCAGAAAAATACGGAATAAAAAAATATTATACAGATTATGAAGAAATGCTTCGTAATGAAGAACTCAATGCTGTAGATATTTGCACTACAACTGATACTCATGAAGAAATTTCTATTGCAGCATTAGAAAATAAAATGGATGTGTTTGTAGAAAAACCCATCACTAGAAAATACAGTGAAGCAGTATCAATCATGGAAACGGTAAAAAAGACAAAACAAAAACTCATGGTAGGAATGAACCATCGTTTCCGTCCCGATACAATGTTATTACGCAGTTTTATAGAAAACAACGAACTCGGAAAAATCTTTTATGTAAAAACCGGATGGCTCAAAAAACCAACTCCCGATAATACGTGGCTTGCAAAAAAATCCATTTCCGGTGGAGGTGCATTTTTAGATTTAGGAATTGTTATGTTGGATTTGGCTTTATGGATGCTGGGATATCCTGAAGTGCAAAGAGTTACCGCAACAAATTACACCCACACCAAAGCAGAAGTGGAAGATACAACATTAGCACATCTCACAATGGCAAATAATTCCACAATAACGATAGAAATAAGTTGGGTATTGAATATTGAAAACGAAGTCAACTACTGCAATGTATATGGACAAAAAGGAACAGGAAAAATTAATCCACTAAAAATCCACAAAGAAATGCACGGAAACATTGTGAACGTAACGCCTGCAAAATTAGATACACAAAATCTTCTCAAACGTTCGTATGAAAATGAATTAAAATATTTTGTTGATGCAGTCCGTGGAATCCATCCAATTATTTCCACTGTAGAAGAAGCCGTTCAACGAATGAAAATTGTAGAAGCAATTTATAAATCCGCAGAAAAGAAAAAAGAAATTACCTTTAAGTAAAAAATGTAACAAGACAACAAAAGTTTTAAAAACTTTTGTTGTCTCAATATAAATTATGAAAAACTTTATCTATAAAATTCTCAAATCAACACCAGCAAAAATTCTATATTGGAGTATAGGAATTTTTATTCTTTCCGTATTTTTGTTAGATGATGTTATCATGCCATGGTATGTCAACAGTGTACCAACACTTTCTGTTCCTAATCTTGTAGGAATGAAAAAAGAAGATGCACAAAAATTATTGGATTCTTTAAAATTTGAAACGAAAGAAGTCGATACACAATTTTCTCAAAATTATCCTGCCGGATACATTCTTGTACAAAATCCATTACCAAATCAAATCGTAAAACAAGGAAGAAGAATGTATCTCACCATTTCAGGAGGGGAGCAAACAGTGGCAGTTCCTCAACTTCGCGGACAATCTGTTCGTGAAGTAAAATTTACTTTAGAACGTTTTGGATTAAAATCTGGAATAACCACCTACGCCATTTCTTCAGAATTTCCGGAAGAGACCATTATTTCCCAAAACATTGCCGCCGGAACACAAGTTAAACGAGGAACATTTATTGGATATACAATCAGTGTTGGCGGTTCATTGGATAGTATTGTCGTTCCAAACTTAATAGGAAAAACTTTTAATGAAGCAAAAAAACTTCTTACAGATAAAAGACTTAGTTTGGGAAAAGTAACATATCAAATCAATCAAGATTTATTACCAAATACTGTTGTTGACCAATTTCCTCGTGAAGGAGAAATTGCCACAATACAAAAATCAGTAGATGTATTTGTTGTTCAAGCACCAATCAAAAAATGATGAATAAAAAAAATGTAAGGATGATTGTAAAACAATCCACAAAAAAAATAAGCAAACTTCTCGCACCATCCATACTTTCCGCAAACTTCGCCAATCTTGAAAAAGATATTCGGTTAGCAGAACAAGGTGGAGCAGATATGCTTCATCTTGATATTATGGATGGAAATTTTGTTCCCAATATCAGTTTCGGACCATCCATAGTAAAAACCATCAAAAAAATTAGCAAACTTCCATTAGATACACATTTAATGATAGAAAATCCTGATAACTATTTGGAAGAATTTCAAAAAGCAGGAACAACGTATTTAACAGTTCACATAGAAGCATGTAGACATCTTCACAGAACAATTTCCACAATCCGAAAATTAGGAATGAAGCCAGGAGTTTCACTCAATCCCGCAACATCAATTCATACACTTGCAGAAATTTTTCCGCACGTAGATTTAGTTTTAATTATGTCCGTTAATCCCGGCTTTGGTGGACAAACATTTATTCCAACAATGTTTGAAAAAATAAAAAATGTTGTTTCTCTACGAGATTTTTTAGAATTAAATCCACTCATAGAAGTAGATGGAGGAGTGGATATGACGAATGCCTCAAAAATTATAGAATGTGGAGCCGATATACTCGTTGCAGGAAATGCAATTTTTGGAAATAAAAATGTTAAAAAAGCAACACAAGAAATGAAAAGAGTAATAAGTAAATGAGTAGTGAAGTAGATGAGAAAATGAGAAAACTAATCAGTGAAAATCTTAAAAATTATAATCATCACTTTTTTAACTGATAACTGAATACTAATTACTGAAAACTGAACAATGCACATCACCAAAATATTACAAACAAAACAACCATCCATTAGTTTTGAATTTTTTCCACCCAAAACGGAAGAAACCTCACAAACATTATTTCAAACAATTAACGAACTTACACCACTGCAACCAGCATATGTCAGTGTAACGTACGGAGCCGGTGGTTCAACACGTCAACTCACACACGACCTCGTAATTAAATTACAAAAAGAAACACAACTCACTATAATATCACATCTTACTTGTGTTGGTTCAACAAAAAACGAGATTGGTGATATTCTCAAAAAGTACCAACAAAGTGGAATACACAATATCATGGCACTACGTGGAGACCCTCCAAAAGGAGAGAAAAATTTTACACCGGTTAAAGATGGTTTTCAGTACGCTGCAGAATTAGTTTCTTTTATCAAGAAAAATTTTCCTGAAATGGGAGTAGGAGTAGCCGGTTTTCCGGAAGGACATCCTGAAATGTCAAATCGATTGGTAGAAATAGAGCATCTCAAAGCGAAAATTGCTGCTGGTGCAGATTATATATGCACACAATTATTTTTTGATAATAATGATTTTTATGATTTTTGCGAACGTTGCGAATTAGCCGGAATCCGCGTTCCCATTATTGCCGGAATAATGCCGGTAAGTTCTCGCAAAGGACTTATGCGAATGGCAGAATTAGCACTTGGCTCACGATTTCCAGCAAAATTATTAAGAGCAATTTCTCGAGCAGAAAATGATGAGTATGTAGAAAAAGTTGGGATTCACTGGGCAACCGAACAGGTGAGAGATTTATTGGATAATAATGTTCGTGGAATTCATTTTTATACACTCAATAAATCTAAACCAACACTCAAAATTTACGAAACATTAGGAATTAGTTCTTCAGAAGTTTTGTCTAAAACTATGATTAAATGATGAAATGAAATGTATGATTTTATTTTAGAGGGATTTTATAAATCTAAATGTAGGGATGGTTACAACACCATCCCTTTTTACTTTGTGGAAATGGCTTTACATTTTTGTAAACTCAGTTTTTTCACAACCAAATTTTTCCATCAAAAAATTATCCAACTCATCTGCTTTTAATGCAAGAGCAGAAATATTTTTTTGTATTTCTGCTTTGTAAACAGAATTAATATCACTCAAATGAATTCTGTAAGAAATAAATATATCCGTTCCATATACTCCTAATGTGTAGGGAGCAACGGGATTGCTTAAAAGATATTTGTAAATGTTTTCTAAATCTTTCTTTGGTAATTTTGCAATTGGACTTGTTGTATATAAATAATCTTTTTTAAAAACAAAAATCCTCACCAAAGCACTTCCTTGATGAAATTCCCAGTAATCCGGTCCTTTCACTGCAACAACGGGGTTAATATTTAATTTTTGTAATACTTCTTCAACAAATATAGTCAATGGATTTTTTTCCGGCGTAGAAAATAATTTTTCTACATCCAATTCACTTCCGCAATTTGGGCAATATTCTACTTTTTCTGTTAATACTTCTTCACAAGAAGGGCAGCGAACAGAATATTGTGCTGCATTTTGATTTTCTGAAAATGTTTTTAAATCATCCAACAAATGATTTGCAGGAAGTGCAAAGCCCACATTATCGGCATTAGTAAATTTAGAAGTGGTAACTCCAATAACTTCGCCTTGTGAGTTCACTAATGGACCTCCGCTATTTCCGGGATTTACCGCAGCATCAGTTTGAATATAACTTTTTCCATCCAGTAATTGTTTAGTGGAAGAGACAATTCCTTCAGTAACCGTAAAAGGCATTCCAAAAGGAAATCCTAACACAGCAACTTTATCGTGTAATTTCACGTTTTCCACTGTTTGAAAACTTAATGTCGGCACATCCCATTTTTGAGAAGGGGAAAGAAACGCCAAATCATACATCGGATTGACAAAAACAACTTTTGAAGTAAATTTATTTTTATCATGTGTTTCTATCGCAACATTTTGATATCCAGAAACAACGTGATGATTTGTAACAACAAGGTTTCTATCTTTTAAATAAAAACCTGTTCCGCTTCCGGATGGTGTGTTAATTTTTACAATGGCGTTAGTAAGATTTTGTATAGAATTCATAAATATTATTTTCTCCTTAAGTTATTCGTTATTGCGTTTTAAATTCATCACATCATTTATTCCTTTATAAAGAATTTCTGCGGCTTCTTTCCATGGTTTTTGTGATGATTTTTTGAGTGATTTGGTAAGAATGGTTGCAACATTTTCAGGAACATTATTTCGTGCAAACATATCATAAATTGAAAAAAGTACTGTATATGTGGCAGCAGTATAATCTGCATTTCCCATTTCTTTTTGTGCACGTTCAAATTGTTCCTTAAATCCATCTTGAACATTTGCTACAGTGTACTTTGCTCGTGGAGAAATGAAAAAAGAGGGGATATACATTGATTCAGAAAATTTTTCTTTAGAATATTCTAAAAGTTTTGTAATAGATTTTCGTGTTGCAATAATTTTTTCTTCTATGGAACTATCACCATATAACTCACCATGAGTTTTTTTAATATCAGAAATAAGATACCCTTGTGGTGCCATCACATAATCAATTTTCATTAATGTTGTACAAAAAGCATCCCAAGCAAATCCGGAAAGACGTTTTTCCATATAATAATCAGCAGATTGTAATCCTTCTTTCAAATATGCTTGATAGCGGTCCCATGCAAAATCTAAATCTTTTTTTGCAAACGGTTCAACTTCCATTTCTTGAAGACGAGTTGCTCCGAATTTTTCAATAAAAAAATCATCATAATAATCAGCATTGGTACAGACTTCGCTGAAAATATAATAAAGTTTATATGGTTCACAGAGCTCTATGGGGGATTTCATTTCAAAAAATAATTCATCTCCGTGTAAAACAATTTTGGTAAGATTGAGTACAGAAAAATTAATTTCTGTAATTTGCCTCAACATTGGAAGATAATTTTTTTGAGGAAGTTTGAGAAATTTTGCAAGATCGGAAGAGCGTCGTGTAGGGAAAGAGTGT
>CALETH010000016.1 GCA_937920105.1 uncultured Bacteroidota bacterium | reverse complement strand
TGTGAAATGGGCAAAATCAAAACGCAAGTGGTCTGGTGCAACAAGCGAACCAGATTGATGAACGTGAGTTCCTAACACTTTTCGTAATGCAGAGTGGAGAAGATGTGTTGCAGTGTGATTTCGCATAATGGAATTACGACGAATAGAGTCCACACGAGCAATAATATTTTTTTCTACAGAATTTTCCAAAGGAGATTGCAAAATGTGAACGTGAACATTTCCGCTTTTTTGTGTATCAAGAACAGAATATTTTTTTTCTCCAATTAATATTGTTCCTGTATCACCAATTTGTCCGCCGGATTCTGCGTAGAAAGGAGTTTCATTTAACACAAGAAGATTTTTTTCTGCATGTGTAATAGAAGTTTCTTTTTCCAATACATCATATCCAACAAATTGGAAATTTTTTTCTGCGTCATGTGTCGGAAAATTTTTTGCTTGTTCTTTTATTTGAATTGAGATGGAATGTTCATCCGGATTTTCCGAAGAAGAAATATTTCGCGAACGATTTCTTTGCTGCTCCATCAAATTAGAAAATGTTGCAACATCAACTTCCAAGCCCTTTTCTTTACATAAGAGTTGAGTTAAATCCAACGGAAACCCAAATGTATCATACAATTTAAATGCAATTTCTCCCGGAAATATTGTTGCACGTTTTAATTCTCTCACAGCATTTTCAAAAATTTCCAAACCATTATCCAACGTGGTATTAAATCCCTCTTCTTCGCCTTTGATAACGCGTTCAATGTGATGGTGTTGTTCTTTAATTTCCGGAAATGTTTCGGACATTGTATGCACAAGTGTTTCTACCAATTTATAAAGAAACGGTTCTCGCATTCCAAGATTTCGTCCGAACCGAGCAGCACGCCGCAAAATTCTGCGAAGCACATATCCGCGTCCTTCGTTGGAAGGAATTGCTCCATCAGCAATCGCAAACGTTAATGCACGAATGTGGTCTGCGATAACACGAACAGCAACATCTGTTTCGCTGTGTGAATGTGCATATCGTGTTTTTGAAAGTGCACAAATTTTTGCAATGATGGGAAGAAAAACATCAGTATCATAATTGGAAGGAAATTGTTTAAAATTTATTTGCATGGATTTCATTACCGCACAAACGCGTTCAAAACCCATTCCCGTATCTACATGTTTTGCAGGAAGATTTTCCAATTCTCCTTTTGCATTGCGATTGTTTTGGATGAACACCAAATTCCAAATTTCGATGAGTTCGGGATTTCCTGCGTTGACCATTGCGGCGGGAGCATCTCCACGCAATGTTAAATCTATATGGATTTCAGAACACGGTCCGCACGGACCCGTTTCTCCCATTTCCCAAAAATTTTCTTTTTCTCCAAAACGAAGAATGCGAGTTGGGTCTATATCCGTAACGGTTTTCCAAAGTTCAAATGCTTCATCATCGGTTTTATACACGGTTACCCAAAGACGTTCTTTGGGAAGTTTCCATATTTCGGTGAGAAGTTCCCATGCCCAAGAAATTGCTTCTCTTTTATAATAATCTCCGAAAGACCAATTTCCGAGCATTTCAAAAAATGTGTGATGATAGGTATCACGTCCGACTTCTTCAAGGTCGTTATGTTTTCCGCTGACACGAATACATTTTTGTGTATCAGCAATGCGTGGAAATTCTGGTTTTCGTTTTCCTAAAAATATTTCTTTGAATTGATTCATTCCTGCATTGGTGAATAACAATGTTGCATCTCCATGCGGAATAACAGGTGCACTGGAAACGATGTGATGTCTTTTTGATGCGAAGAAATCTAAAAATGATTGTCGGATTTGTTGGGAGGTCATGGAGGTAAAATGATTTTGTGTTTAATAAATTTCCCTCCTTGTAGGAGGGAATATAAGGGTGGTTGTAAATGTATCTTAATTTTTTGTTTTAGTTATTATTGTCTTTAAAAGTTCTAAAAATTTTTCAGGTTCTTTAGGAAAAACATTTCTTCCGAATACTTTTCCATCATTTGTTAAAATAAAAAAACCGGCTGGAAGTTTTATGCTTCCACTTCTACATTGGAACATGCCCGAAGTTATTTTTTCTTCTTCTTTTTCTTTTCCCTTTATACAAATAAATTTATCATTCATAAATTTAATAACGGCTGTATCAGCAAAAACTTTGTTTTCTATTTCTTTACATTCGTTACAAGGTTTATCATAGTCATAAGCAAAAATAAATTTGTTTTCTTTTACTGCTAACGTTTTTATCTCTTCCCATGTGTCGGAAGTTACTTCCAGAAAGTTAATTTTTTCTCCTCCATGTAAAGAAGAAAATAAAAATACAAGAAAAAATGTGGGGAGATATTTTTTCATAGTTGTTTGAAATGTTTTTATGAAGTAATCGCTTTTTGTATTTCAATCTTGAATTGAGGCAATTCTTGTTTGATAATGTACCATACAATACTTATATCAATACCAAAATATTCATGAATAATACGATTTCGTAACCCACGAATTTCTCTCCAAGGAATATTTTTTGTTTTTTCTTTAAATTCTGTTGGAATTTTTGTTGATGCTTCACCAATAATTTCTAAATTTCTTACAACACCATCAAAAACAAGTTGATTATTTGTAAAATCATCAAATTCCATTTGAAGTGTATATTCTTCAATGCGATTAATGCTTTCCAGAATATCTTCTAAAAGAAGTTTAATATCTCGTTTAGACATATTGAATTTCTTGCTGAATATACGTCATCATTTTTGGTTTGATAGCATTTTTTGAAACAAGGTCAACCTTGTTATGCAGAAGCATTTCTAATTCTTCTGCAAGAGTAACAAATTGTAATCCAATTGGTTTTTCAAATTCTACCAAAATATCAATATCGCTTTTTGGTGTTTGTTCATTTCTTGCGAACGAACCAAAAATCCCAAAAGATTTAACTGCATATTTTTTCTGGATAGTACTTTTATTTTGTTGAAGTATATTTTTTATTTCTTGTATTGTAAGCATAAGTAAATTTTTCAATTTTTTTTTAAAATCATAGTTATCATTTCATCATTCAATCATAGTTTTAAAAGTGGGTCAATCTTATCAAAATGGATTCCCGCTAAAAGCGTGCGGGAATGATAGTTTGTGTAACTTTAGTAAATTATTTATTTAAAAAATCATAGTTATCAAGAAAATCATTTAATCATAGTTTTTCATCTCATTATTAATCTTCTCTAATAATTTTTCTGTTTCTTCTGTGTGTTCGTTTTCTTTTTTACCCGTTTCTACGGCAAGTTCTGCATATTTTTTTGCTTCTGGTAAATTTTGTGACTTGTAAAGAAGAGAAGAATACGTATAAAGATAGTTGTGTTGTGGAGTTTTTGTAACTATATCTTTCATCCAATTTGTTGCTTGAGAAATAATGACTTGGTCATCACATTGTTGGTAAATATTCCAACTATAACTATTTATCATAGATTCGTCAATAACATCCAAAGGTTTTTTTATACACTCATTCATTGTTTCTGCAAAATTTTTCCACTCTTTTGTCTTTCCGTAGAAATGGATTTTAATATAATCTTTCCATTTTTTATTTCGTTCTGAAAGATTTTTTTCCATAAATGCAAGAATATCTTCCATTTTTTTCTCATCATTCAATTTTATACTTTCCCGTAATTTTATTCCAGACAATCCTAAAACTAATGTTTCGACATCATCATCACCATACATTTTTTTTAACCATGATAAATTATCAATAATAAATTGTTGATGTTTAGTATTGAGTAGTTGTGTAAAGCGATACATTACAGAAAAAGATACTTCATCAGATAAATTTTTTGTCGTATCAAGAAAATTATTAACAGTAGCACTATCAATTTTCGTATTTTCTTTTAATAAAGAGTTTAAATAAAAGTCTGGAAAAACAGGATTTAAAGTTGAACTAATATTCTTATGTTTTTTAGCAGTAAGGATGTTATTAAGTTTTGATAAAAAAATATCTTCATTAAGATACCCAGAAAGTTTTTCTGTAAGTTCTCCTTTTGGAGTAAATATGAATAAAGCAGGGAATCCTTTAATACGATATTTTTTGTTAAATAAATTTCCAACTTCTGATGTTATGTTATAATGAACACTGATAAAATTTTCATTCATTAATTTTGCTACTATAGAATTTGTAAATGTTTGTTCTTCCATCATTGTGCAATATTTACAGTTATCCATGTAGATATCCACAAAAATAAATTTATTTTCTTTTGCTGCTAATGCTTTTACATTTTCCCAATTTTCTGCAGAAATAGAATCAAGAAAACGTAATTTGTCTTCTGCAAACAAATGAGAAGATAGTATTACTACAAAAAAAAGTGAGAGGTATTTTTTCATAAAGAAAATCCTATGATAGATTGTTATTAGAATTTAGACATATTGAATTTTTTGTTGAGTTTTGTGTAACATCGATTATTTAAAAAATCATAGTTATCATTTAATCATAGTTTTAAAACTCAATCTGTGTCATCAATTCAATTTCTTCCAACACATGAGTAATTTCCAAACAACGTTGTAAATCACCAGTGTACACACAGGACTTGCCTTCATTGTGAACTTCCCATGTCAGTTCTTCTGCTTTTGCATGCGAACATTGCACAGCTTTAATAATTTGGTTGATAACTTCTTCAAATGTGTGGACCTCATCATTAAACAAAATCGCTTTTGCCGGTTCAGAAGTTATCACCTCATCAATAACGTCTTCTTCAGGAAGAAAAATTTCTTGTGTCATAATTATAATGAAAACATTAAACCTGTTGTAATAGATTTATATTTGGCAATATTATAATCAACATTCAACGTAACAAAAACTAAATGTGCACTTAAGCCAACAACAATACGAGAAGTGTTTTCGCCTTGTAATTCAAAATTAATTGGGATGCTTACTGTTGTACCAAGCGGAGTTGCTTCATTATACTCATAAGAAAAATTCATGGTAGAACGTTCTAATAAAAATCCGGCATAAGGAGTAATGTTGGCAAGTCCAATTCCTAATCTTTTACTTGCAGTTAATCCATACGAAGTGAATTTTGAAGTGAACAATGTTCCCAACGTAATTTTTTGAGAAAAATAACTTAAGGCAACATCTATTGGAAGTGGAGAATCAAACCACACTGCAGGATTGTGTTGAACACCCCAACCTGACAAACTAAATTTTCCAACATTACTATTGAGAGCAATATTTGGTAACCATCGGAAAGTAAATCGTGTTCCTAAAATTGTTCCGATACCAATTTGTGGAGCAAGGTGAGGAAGTATAGCAATATCTTCTAATATTCCTGTAACAGGTAAATTTACAATAGGTGCTAATTTTGCTACATCAAAAGAGTCCTGTTCAATATCTTGTCCACCCACACGAAGCACAGTATATTTTATAGGAGAACCTTGAAAGGATACATTCACACTATCGTTTTTTTTTCCTACTAAAGTTGGTCCTGAAATTTTTGCACTAAAATTACTTCCAACAATAGCATTAATGAGTTGGTTTTTTATAGTATCAACATAAGCAGCGCCATAAGAAGTTTGTAATTTTGCTTTTTGTTCAGTAGTAAAAATTCCATCTTCAACAAAACTTACTAAGTCCGTTGCTTGTTCTTTATTAAATTTAAAACTTTCTTGAACAGAAAAAGTAGAATTATTGTCATTTCGCATAAAAGTCCCCATACCAACAATACCAAACTCAAAATCAAAACCAACTTTTTCTGCTGCAGGTGCATTATGAAACAATCCACCATTCACGTTGGAACCAAAACTAGAAACAAGTGGAGCAACATATCCTTTTGCAGCATTCGTAGCAAGATTTTTAATACTTTCTTCTAATGTTTGAGAAAAACTTGAAGAGAATGTGATGACTATCATCGCCAACACCATAACAGATTTTTTCATACTAAATTTCCTTAAAGTAATAGTTAATGAAATAATGTTAATACTTAGTAATGTACGTATTTTACAGGAAAAGAGAAAAGAAATTATTGCTATTGAAAGACTTTTTTTGTACTATAAAGCAATTCTATGAAATCCTCTAACATCAAAAAATTATATTATTCCATAAGTGAAGTCAGCAAAATTGTTGAACTTGAACAATACGTACTTCGTTATTGGGAATCCGAATTTGAAGAATTAAAACCCGCAAAAAATAGAGCAGGAAATAGAATTTATACCAATAAAGATATTAAACTGATTTTACATTTACGTCATTTATTGCGAGAAGAACGATATACTATAGAAGGAGCAAAACAAATTCTCAAAAGTTGGTCTCCAGATAAAGAAGATGGTGAGCAACTGCAATTATTGCCACCAGAACAACCAAAAGAAAAAAATGTGCAAAATAATTCTGTAGTAAGTGAAGATTTACAAGAAGTGAAAGTTTTTTTAGAAGAATTATTAGTGAAGTTAAAATAAAAAAGTCTCTGCAAAAGAGACTTTTTTATTTTTTGTCGGAACGGCGGGATTTGAACCCGCGACCCCTACCACCCCAAGGTAGTGCGCTAGCCGGGCTGCGCCACGTTCCGCTTTTAACGTATGAAATGTACAAAATCCCACCACAATATCAAAAATATTTTTCTCACCAAAAAAATTATTATCTTATCAAAATTAAAAATAATTGTCATTACGAATTCCGATTTATCGGAATCAAGTAATCTTTGTAAAATTAAATAAAAAATCTACGTCATTCCCGCATGTTTTTAGCGGGAATCCATTTTTCATATATCAAAATAAAATTTACTCAATGAATAAAAAAATAAAAATTATTATCGGAATAATTTTTACAATTATAATTTTAAGTATAAGTGGATTTTTTTTCGTACACCACCTCATTACAAAATCATTTCCTGTTGTTGACAGAACACTCACAATAGAAGGTCTGCAAAAACCTGTAACAATTTTACGAGATGATTATGGTGTGCCACATATCTTTGCAGAAAACGAACACGACCTTTTTTTTGCTCAGGGCTTCACACACGCACAAGACCGTTTGTGGCAAATGGATATTGCACGAAGAGCAGGGCAAGGACGACTTTCAGAAATTTTAGGAACATCCACAATAGAATTTGATAAACTTTTTCGTACCTTAGGATTTGGTCAGATTGCAAAAAAAATAGAACAAAACCTTCATCCAGAATCTCAAAAAATATTACAAGCATATAGTGATGGAGTGAATGCTTTCATCACATCACACAAAGGAAAATATCCTTTAGAATTTGATATGCTCAACTACACACCGGAAGAGTGGAAACCAATTCACAGCATACTTATTACACGATTAATGGCGTGGGAATTAAATATTTCGTGGTATGCAGATATAACATTAGGAAAATTAGTAGAAAAATTTGGAAAAGAAAAAGCACAAGAAGTTTTCCCCACTTATCCGGAAAATGCACCACTTATTATCCCTAAAAATTTTTCACAACAAAAAATTTCTTCAGCAACATCATTTCTTGAAATTACAAAATCCTACAAAGAATATTTTGGAAAAAGCGGAACACATATTGGAAGCAACGCATGGGTAGTTGCACCACAAAAATCACTGAGTGGAAAACCAATTCTTGCCAATGACCCTCATCTTCATTTTTCCATTCCAGCAAAGTGGTATCAAATCCATTTAAATGGAGGAGAATATGATGTTGCAGGAGTTTCTATTCCGGGGGCACCGTGTGTTGTTATTGGTTTCACACCAGCAATTACTTGGGGAGTAACAGCGATGATGGCAGATGACGCAGATTTTTATCTTGAACAAACCGATTCGCTTCATCCACAACAATATTTTTACAAAAATTCTTGGTTGCCAATCACTATAATTGAAGATACTATTATTGTAAAAGATTCTTCAAATATAAGTTTTACAATACAATCCACCCATCACGGACCAATTATTAACAATCTTCGTTCAAAAAAAGCAACACCAAATGTTCCAATTGCATTTCGTTGGACAGGTCAAGAAATCAGTGATGAAGTTTATGCAATTTCACTTATCAACAAAGCAAAAAATTGGAATGAATTTAGAAAGGGTGTTCAACATTTTTCTGTTCCTGGACAAAATTTTGTTTTTGCAGATAGTGCAGGAAATATTGGTTATCAATCCGGAGTAAAACTTCCGCAACGTCCGTTACAACATCCAACTTTACCATTTCCGGGATGGACTGATGAATATGAGTGGAAGGGATTTGTTCCGTTTGAAAAATTGCCAACAATGTTTAATCCGCCGGAACATTATATTGCAACAGCCAATAATAAAATAAGTGAAAAATTTCCCTATCATATTTCAAATTTGTGGGAACCACCATCACGTATTCAAAGAATTCAAGAATTGCTTAATGCACAAGAAAAATTTTCTGTTCAAGATTTCAAAAAAATGCAGTTAGATGAATATTCATATTTTGCAAAAGAACTAACACCGTATATTCTTCATGCGTACGATTCCGTCGCTATTGTAAATCCCAATATAAAAAATGCTCTACAATATTTTCGAAATTGGAATTTTATTACAAACAAAGGAGATGTTACGACAACAATTTTTCATGTGTGGTTCACAAAATTGTTAGAAAATATTTTCAAAAATAAAATGGAAAAAGAATTGTATGAAGAATACATTTTTCTTGCGAATATTACCTACAGAGTAATTCCATCCTTATTTAACAATCCAACATCATCATGGTTTGATGAACCACAAACATCGCAAATAGAAACACGCGATGAAATTATTAGAAAAAGTTTGGAACAAGCATTAGAAGAATTGCAAAAAAATAATTCCGAAATCAAAACGCAACAATGGGAAAAATTTCATACATTAACACTCAAACATCCATTAAGTAAAAAGAAACCATTAGATAAATTATTTAATCTCGGTCCATTTTCTGTTGGTGGAACAGGGACATCAATTAACAATGGAGAATATTCTTTCATAAAACCATACGAAGTAGCATTAGGTCCATCAATGCGAACCATTGTTGATTTAGGAAATATCAATAATACATTTTCTGTTCTTCCTGTTGGACAATCCGGACAAGTATTTCATAAAAATTACTCAGACCAAACTCCACTATGGTTGAATGGAACATATCATACAATACCAATTAGTAAAAATATTATTGAAAAAAACACAAAGTATAAATTATTATTAGAACCAAAATAAAAACTTATGCACACACGTTACGGAAAAACAAAAATAGTTTGCACACTCGGACCCGCCTCATCTTCAGTAGAAGTATTAGAACAAATGATACGTTCAGGAATGGATGTTGCACGACTCAACTTTTCACATGGAACACACGAAGAACATTTAGAAATGATGCGACGCGTACGCGAAGCAGCAAAGCGTGCTGGCGAACCAGTCGCAATTCTTCAAGATTTACAAGGACCAAAAATTCGTACAGGAAAACTTGCAACACCACCAGTTGAACTTATCAAAGGAGCAAAATTCATCATTACTATAGATGAAATGTTTGGAGATAAAAATAAAGTTTCCACAACCTATACCCATCTACCAAAAGATGTAAAACCCGGAGACACAATTTTAATGGATGATGGTTTATTGCAACTCAAAGTTCTCAGCAAAACTAAAAAAGATGTTGTTACAGAAGTTATTCATGGTGGATTGTTAAAAAATAATAAAGGAATAAATTTACCGGGCGTTGCCGTCAGTTCACCATCACTCACAGAAAAAGATAAAGAAGATTTACTTTTCGGAATTGCTAACGATATAGATTATGTTGCACTTTCTTTTGTGCGAACCGCAGACGATATTCGTCACATCAGAGAAATTATTATTGCCAACATTGACAAGAAAAAAAGATTACCAATCATAGCAAAAATAGAAAAAGGAGAAGCGCTTCAAAATATTGATGAAATTATTGAAGAAGCAGATGCAGTCATGGTTGCACGTGGAGACTTAGGAGTAGAGTGTTCAACAGAAGATGTTCCACTTGCACAAAAAATGATTTGCAAAAAAGCAAACGCTGCAGGAAAACCCGTCATCATTGCAACACAAATGTTAGAATCCATGATAGAAAATCCGCGACCAACACGTGCAGAAGCAAACGATGTTGCCAACGCAGTATTGGATGGTGCAGATGCAGTCATGTTAAGTGGAGAAACCTCAGTTGGAAAAAATGTTATCAAAGTTGTAGAAACCATGAATACCATCATTCGCAAAGTAGAAGAAACACGGCAAGACCATCTTAGTTTAGACGATGATGATAGTGATAAACAATTAGCGATATTTAAAGCCATCGGACGTTCTGCATGTGTGTTAGCAAAGCAAATAAACGCAGCAGCAATAATTCCCATTACACATTCCGGAACAACCGCAAAAATTATTTCGAAATATCGTCCATCAGCAAAAATTATTGCTGTTACAGACCGCGAGCGAATTCAGCGTCGACTCAATTTAATTTGGGGAGTGCGTTCAATTGTAATTCCTAAAATAGAAAATACCGATACAACATTAGAAAAAATTCAACAAGAACTTGTGAAGGAAGGATATGTAAAACCGGGAGACTATGTTGTAACAACAGCGGGGATACCATTACTTTCTCGCAACTCCACCAACATGGTAAAAGTAGAAAAAATAATGTGAGAAGTTAGATGTTTGTCATTGCGATTCCGCTTTAGCGGAAGAAGCAATCTGTTTTTTATGGGATGACATTTTAATTTTTTGTTATAGAATAGAGTAGCAAATTTTTTTGATAATCAGAATGTATGCTGATTACTGACTTCTGATTACTATTTACTGATTAATTCATCCCACCACTTCATTAAAAAAGGAGAAACCTTTAAAGCAATTAAAGCAACAAGAATTCCAACAACAGCATCCGTTACATAAT
This sequence comes from uncultured Bacteroidota bacterium, assembly GCA_937920105.1. GTDB lineage: Bacteria > Bacteroidota > Ignavibacteria > UBA10030 > UBA8401 > CALETH01. The sequence continues at coordinate 2,920 of CALETH010000016.1, read as the reverse complement.
GATAACGTCCGTAAAAAGTAGAAATGTATAAAGAAATCATAATGGGAGCCAACACCCAAAAACCAATACGATAATATCGATATGCCATTGCCCACATAATAGTCCCTGCCGCTGCATGTGGACTTGGAATTGACCCTCCGGCAAAATGCAAATATTTTCTCATCAACTCACCCAAATACGTCCACACCCAACCATCAAGTGGAACAGTAAATAATTCTTTAATAGGATGATACATCGGACTTGCAACAGGAAATAAAATAAATCCAATATCACATAATACATTTGTAAAACCGAGAGTAAAAAAATAATCTTCCATACCCAACTCACCATGTTTGTAAAAAATAATTCCACATAAAATCGGATACATAGGAACATAAGCAACGTACGAAAACATCATCCATTCAGTGAGAGGTTTAGAAATATACGGTTGTAACCAAAGAATAGGTTGCACACCAAAAATAGATTGCTCTAAAGATAAAATACTATCATCTAACCAATTATTATGAATGATAAGTTGAAGTTTATCCACCGCACCAAAAAGATAAGCGTACGTTAATGTTACTGCAGCAACACGAAGAAAAAATTTAAGAAATTTTTTTTGTGCTAGTTCACTGAATTTAAGAAACACAAGAAAAATTATTCCCACAAAAACATTTTTAGAAACTAAAATCCACCACCCATCAATTTTCCACGAAAAAATAATTGCAATGATGCTAAAAAAACTTAGCGTCGCAATAATAAGAACATCAACAATTTTTAATTTAAGTGAACCAACAGAAAAAGTTTTATTAGTCATAAAATTTTAGCGAAAGAAACAAATAAAAAAATCTAAAGAAACACCAAGCAGCCAGTGCATCAAAAAAACAGACCAAATAGAACGCGTACGAAAAACAATAATTCCCCAAACAATTCCACCAAGAATAGAACTAAAAATTTCTCCGTCAGGTTTTCCAATATGCACAAGACACGAAGCCATTGTTTGGATTAATACGGTATGCCAATCTCCAAACGTCGAACGAATACCAAATTGCATAAACCCACGAAAAAAAATCTCCCATCCAATATAGTAGAACGCGTACATCAAAGAATGTAAAAAAAAAGTTGTTCCAGAAATCCCAGCATTTTTGTAAAAAGGATATTCCGCAAGAAAATCCGGCATCTTTGAAGAAGGATAAGTGGAAAGAATCAAAAATGGAGCAGCAATAAAAAAAAGTTTTAACCCAAGCTTCCAATCACCAAACTGTAATCCGTAGGAAGAAAAATTTTCTTTAAATAAAAATTTTATTATAAGAAGAGGAACCACACCAAACAATATCAATGTAGAAAAAAAATGAAACCATTCAGCCGTTAATGCAGAATTATCGAAAAGAATAAAAGAAGAGGAAAGATGCTGATGGTAAAAACTAACACTACCATAATATTTCCAAACAGTAAGTAAAACGGGAGTAAGCAATAAAACAATAGTTGGCTTTTTATGTTCACCAGAAAAAATTCCTTTAAGAGAAATCGTCGTATCAAAATTTTTAAGCATTCTTTTTTTTCTTTCGTTCTTCAAGAAGCCATTCGTACGTTAAACGAATCCCTTCTTTGAGAGGAGTAAATTTGTAGCCAAGTTCTTTTTCTGCTTTTGCAGAAGTATATGCCCAATCTTGTAAAAAAGTTTCCACCCAACCCGGTGTAATTTGCGGATAAATTCCAAACCATTCTGCTTTTTTCTTTTCAAGATTTCCGTACAACATTCCGAGAGAGGAAGGCAGATTGAATTGAAAACGTTTTTTTCCACTCACTTCACCTACAAGTTCAAAAAATTTTTTGAGAGAAGCATTTTCTCCACCAATAATATAACGTTCACCAATTTTCCCTTTCTCCATTGCAAGAATATGTCCCTGAACTAAATCATCAACCAAAACATAATTTCCAACATTCACCCCTTTATTTAATAAGATAGGCATTAAACCGCGAGAATATTGGTCAATCATTAAACTTACAGAATTTCCCTCAGTCATTTTTCCCGGTCCATACACACGAGTCGGATTAACAATAACAATCGGATATCCTTCTTTCGCCATTTTTATTGCTTCAACTTCTGCAACCGCTTTACTTTCCTCATATTCAGTATAATATTTTGGAGTTATACGCGGACTATTTTCATCAGCAAGAGAGTTAGGATATGTTGGTCCAAAAGTAACAATAGTAGAAGTAAAAACAATTCGCTCAATATTATTTTTGCGTGCCGCTTCAAAAATATTTTTCATCCCCTCAAAATTTTGTTTGTAAAAAATAGATGTATCCTTCGCCCAATTTTTCGCGTATGCAGCAAGATGATAAACTTGTGAACAACCACGCATAGCCGTTATCAGCGAATCAACATTCATAATATCACCAACAAAAAATTTCACACGTTCATGTTCTAATCCTCCCCGATTACTTGTTGAGCGTGAAAGTGCATGAATAATATGTCCTTGTTGTAAAAGAACATTCACCAATTTTGTACCAATAAAACCAGTTGCACCAGAAACAAAAATCGTTGCCATAGAATTTTTTTCGAATAAATTTTAAGATTGAAAAATTAAACAGATTTTCGCTAAAAAACAAATTCGAGATTAAAATTTAGACTAAAGAGAAAATGCGCCCTTCCTATATATTTTTAACAATACTATGAATTTATATTTTTTTCAAAAAAATTTTATAAAAAGTGTTGACAAACACAATTTTTCATTGTATATTATTAACCCTTTTAGAAATTGAAAAGGGATAAAAAGTTCTTTGAAAAATTGCATACACAAACTCTAAGTCAATTCTAAACGTTTCATTAAAATTTGTGTTTCGTTAAAAACTCTAAGTTAAAAAATTTAAAAATTTACAATGGAGAGTTTGATCCTGGCTCAGGACGAACGCTGGCGGCGTGCTTAACACATGC
>CALETH010000015.1 GCA_937920105.1 uncultured Bacteroidota bacterium | reverse complement strand
ATGGAATTATCTTTTATATTTTTTAATTTTAAGCCAGTAACAGATTTTTTACCATTTTCCGTTTTTCCTAAGACTTCTTCCACAACAGAATCCCACACAACAGCAACTTTCGGATTTTTCAATACACGTTCTTGCATAATTTTTGACGCACGAAATTCATTGCGACGATGAACAATAGTAACTTTGGAAGCGAACTTCGTTAAAAAATTTGCTTCTTCCATTGCGGTATCACCCCCACCAACAACATACACTTCTTGATTTTTGAAAAAAAATCCATCACACGTGGCACAAGCAGAAACACCATATCCCATATATTCTTTTTCGGATGGAATGTTTAATAATTTTGCGGAGGCACCTGTTGCAATAATAACTGCATCACTAGAATATTCTTTATTATTTGCTACAACTAAAAATGGACGGCGCGAAAAATCCACTTTGGTTACTTCGTAATATAATGATGTTGCTCCAAAGCGATGTGCTTGCTCGCGAAAAAGTTCCATCATTTCCGGTCCCATAATTCCTTTGGGAAAGCCGGGATAATTTTCTACTTCTGTGGTAATCATTAATTGCCCACCGGGTTGGCTTCCTTCAAAAATAAGTGGTTTCAAATTTGCACGTGCAGTGTATAATGCGGCAGTAAATCCTGCAGGACCTGAACCGATAATAATAACTTTGTGATGTTCACTCATATATTTTTCCTATGATGATTTTTTCAATGACTTTAAAAAATATAACGTTTTCTGTATCAAGAAGAAAAAAAACATTCCCGAAAATACTCCTAAAACAATTCCGATAATTGTGCTATAAATAAAAAAAGAGAATTCTATATTGGTAATTTTATTTTGCCATATAAAAAAATAAAGATACATTCCAAGATTGCAAAGAATAATATTACTAACAATACTGAATTGAATAACTATACTTTTAAAACCTTTTTGTAAAGATTTTGTGTACAATGTTGTTATTAATGATACAGAAAAAATTCCCACAATAACCAAAATTGCAAAAAGTAAAAGAATGAAAATTCCACCAATAATTCCTATTCCTAAACACACTAACGAAAATAAGAGAAGAATAAAAATTCCCGGATTAAAATCTTCTTCTTCAAATGCATCTACATAAGAAGTATCTGTTTGCAGTGTATCATTTATAGATTGTGAATATAAATATATACATGTCATTAAAAAAATAAAAAATATTATTATCGTTTTCATAAATTTCATTTCTTCATTTCAATCATAGTTTTAGGATTTCTTTTTCACAATTTTTGCGTTTCTCACCATTCCTTCTTTTTTTGTTCTTTTAATTGGGCTTTTTTTAAATCGTTCAGAAAATTCTTCTTGTGTTAATTCAATAATTTCATTTAATGATGGATTAATATTTTCTTCTCGTGGAAAAAATTCTGTATGTTCTGTTTCTTTTTGAAAACGATTCCACGGACACACATCTTGACAAATATCGCAGCCATAAATCCATTGTTCAAATTTATCATGCAAAGTTTCATCAATTTCTCCACGATGTTCAATTGTTAGATAAGAAATACATTTATTGGAATTCACCACGTATGGTTGTGTGATAGCATTGGTGGGACATGCATCTATACATGCTGTACATGTTCCACAAAAATCTTCCATTGGAGCATCATATTCCAATTCTAATGTTGTAATAATTTCTCCGAGAAACACCCAAGAACCGTATTCTTTGGTAATGAGATTGGAATGTTTTCCCTGCCAACCAATTCCTGCACGTGCTGCCCACACTTTATCCATCATTGGACCTGTATCAACATAATATTTTCCATCAGAATTTGGAGCAATTTCTTTGATATACTCAAATAATTTTTCAAGTCGTGACGTTACAGAAATATGATAATCATCTCCCCACGCATAGCGAGAAATTTTTCCTTCATCGTTTTTTGGTTGATGTTGAAATGGTGTATAATAATTTACTGCAACACTGATAATAGATTGTGCGTTGGGAATTATTTCTTGAGGATTAATTCTTTTTTCAAAATTTTTCTCCATCCATTGCATTGAAGCATGATATTTTCGCTCCAACCATTCTTGCAAATGAACGGCTTCTTCTTGTAGAATTTCTGCTTTTGCAATTCCCACTTTAGAAAAACCAAGTTCTATTGCTTTGGATTTTATTTGTTGTGTGAGGGACATGAAAAAGGTTGTAACTTTTGATTATTTTTCTTCGTAGTACAATAAAAATTATCTACACACAATATTATAAGGAAATTTTATGAAAAACCTTTTTTACAACCAAGAAACTTCTTCCTTACGAAATGGATGGAGAATAGCAATATGCCTACTGTGTTATATTATTATTGTATTTATTATTACTTCTGTTCAACGTTTTTTTTCTCCTCTTGAACCAATAATAGGAAATACTACTGTAAAAAATCTTCTGCTATTTATTCTCTATGCCTCGATTACGATTACAACATGGTTTATTTTACGATTTATCGATAAACGTCCTTTTTATTCGCTTGGAATTTCTTTTAAAGGAAATTTTATAAAAGAGTTATCGCAAGGAATTTTTTTAGGATTTGTAATGATGTCCAGCATTTTCATCATTGAATATTTTTTGGGAATGGCTACTCTTACCTTCAAAAATTTTACTAGCTTTGACATAATCTCATTACTCTTTTATAGTGTGATGGCTAATATTCTTATTGCATATGGAGAAGAATTTTTATTCCGTGGATATATTTTCCAATCATTGCTAGAAGGAACAAATAAAGTAATAGCCATTATTATTTTATCACTTTTATTTGGAATAGCACATGCAATAAATCCTAATGTAACAATCTTTTCCATTATCAATATTGTTGTGGCTGGAATTTTACTTTCTACTGCATACATTAAAACACACTCTTTGTGGTTATCTATAGGAATTCATTTTTCATGGAATTTTACACAAGGATGTATTTTTTCTTTTCCTGTAAGTGGACAAGTATCAAAAAATACTATTACAACTCTTTCTCAAACAGGGCCCGAATGGATAACGGGTGGGGCATTTGGACCAGAAGGCGGTATATTATCTACAATTATTGTGGGTGGTACTATTTTCTTTATTTACTATTCACCATGGTTTTCTATTTCAAAAAATTCTTGGTCATTTTCTACTTGGCTGGAAGAAAAAGCATCGTTATCAAACAAATGATACTCATTCCATTTCCACAAAAACATTTTCATTGATAACTTCTACAGAATATGTTTTTAATTTTCCGCTGGCGTTGGTAGATTTCCCTGTTACTAAATCAAAACACCAACCATGCATTGGGCAAGTGATAATATTTTCTTCTACAATACTTTCGTGGAGTTTGGCAAAGTGTTGGTGGGGACAGTTGTTGGATATTGCAAAAACTTTTTCTTGTACTTTAAAGAGAGCAATTTGTTCACCATCAATAGTGTAACATTTTCCTCTTTTTTCTTTTAAATCTTGAATTTTTGCAATATTGTATTTTTGCATTACTTATTATAATTGAATCTTGTCTTTTACAGCATACCCTTTTTCTGTTTTTTGTATTTTTACGGCTTCGGTTTCAGGGTCGTGTTCAAAAAATAAAATCCAACCTTCTTTTTCTGCTTGCGGAATTATTTTTTTCTTTTCTTCTAATGTTACTAATGGACGCACATCATATCCCATAATATATGGAAACGGAATATGAGACATTGTTGGTATCAAATCACAACAAAATAACAGTGTGGTTTTTCCATCGGAAATTTTGGGAAGTTGTTGTGCCGTTGTATGTCCGTTACACACAAGAACGGAAATTCCTGGAAAAATTTCTTGTTCACCATCAACAAAATGTAATATTCCACGTTCGTGCAAAATCATGAAATCATCATTCATAAAACTTGCACGGTCTTTATCGGTGGGATGCATTGCTAATTCCCAATGGTTTTTCTGCACATAATATTGTGCATTAGAAAATGTTGGAATAATTTTTCCATCAACAATTTCTGTGTTTCCACCACAATGGTCAAAATGTAAATGAGTAAGAATTACATCGGTTACATCATTAGGAGAAATATTATAGTGTGAAAGTGATTTTTTTAATTCATACTGTGAATTATCTAAACGGTAAATATCTGTGAGTTTATTGTTAAATTTGCTACCGTTTCCTGTATCAACCAAAATAACTTTTCCATTTCCAATAATGAGTAAGCAACGCGCTGCAAGCGTAATGCGTTGCTTTTCATCTGGTGGATTTGTTTTGGACCAAAAAACCCATGGAACAACTCCGAACATTGCTCCACCATCAAGTGCAAAGCGTCCGGTTTCTATAGAATGAAGTGTGTAATTTCCAATTTGCATAAAGATATTTTTACTATTTTATTTTTTATAATATATCATCAATATACTATTTTACATTTTTATCACTCTTAGATATTTTAAATAAACAATTTCCACAATTGCGCAGTAACAAAACATACAGCAAATCCCATCACAATTGGTAAGAATGTAGCAACAGCAGTCCATTTCCAACTTCGAGTTTCTTTATAAATAGTAAAAATAGTTGTTGAACACGGATTATGCAACAAACTAAAAAGCATTAAATTTATTCCAGTTAATAAAGTCCAACCGCCGGCATGTAACACTTTTGCAACTTCAGAAGGAGAATCCAACTCAAACATTACACCTGCCCCGGCACCAACATCTGTTGCACCAATCACCATCACTGTAAGCATTAAAATTGTGGGGATAACAATTTCATTTGCAGGAATTGCAATAATATACGCAAGCAGAATTACACCATTCAATCCTAAAAAAATTCCAAATGGATTTGACCATTGCACAAAATGTTCTGCGAGTGAAAGATTTCCTATATAAATATTTCCTACCAACCAAATAATTATTCCGGCAGGAACTGCAAAAATAATTGCACGCCATAAAACAAAAATTGTTCTATCAATTAATGAGGTATACAATGTTTGTAAAATTCTTGGCGGACGGTACGGCGGAAGTTCCAAACTAAACGCAGATGCCTCGCCTTTTAAAATTGTTTTAGAAAGCCACCATGAAACAATTAAACTCAGCGCAATTCCCAAAACTGCAATTCCCACCACAGCGGCTGCAGAAATAACTCCTGCAAGATATGCTGGTGCAGCACTTCCGATAAAAATTGTTGCGACGAGAATTTGTGTCGGCCATCTTCCATTACACAACGAAAAATTATTCGTAATAATGGCAATGAGTCGCTCGCGTGGACTATCAATAATTCTTGCAGCAATAACACCAGCAGCATTACATCCAAAACCCATACTCATTGTGAGTGCTTGTTTTCCATGTGCTCCGGCTTTTCTAAAAAGATTATCCATATTAAATGCAACACGCGGTAAATATCCAAAATCTTCCAACAATGTAAACAGCGGAAAAAATATTGCCATTGGCGGCAACATCACACTTACTACCCAAGCCATTGCTAAATATGCACCATCAAGAAGTACGCCACTTAACCACCATGGTGTGTGAAGGGTTTCCGCAAAGTTTTTTAATATCGGATGCAATGTGTCTATCAACAATGACGCAAGTAATCCCGAAGGAACATTTGCTCCTTCAACAGTCAGCCAAAATACTATTGCAAGAAGAAAAAACATTAATGGAAATCCCAACCAACGACTTGTTACAATTTTATCAATAGTACGGTCTAAATTAAATTGAGATTTCTTTTCATCTTTACGAACAACGGTATTTGCTATACGAGATGCATCATTATAAATAGATTCTATGAGAGAATCATGAACATTTTCTCCTATCTCCCAACGAAGTGAATGTGCTGTGGAAAGTATCTCTTTTACAGTATTTTCTTTTTCTGTTTTCATAATTTTTCAAAATTGGTTTTCACAACCCTGCCAAAGTTTAAAACTCTGGCAGGGTTTTTAGACTTGTCAAGTTTTTAAAACTTGACAAGTCTTTTAACGTAGAAGATTTTCCAATTCTCCATTTTGCATTGCATCCATAATGCGTTGGTCACCTTCTAATAATCGCATTGCTACCCAACGAGTATTTGGGAGTGTTGGAAATTGTATCGCAATTTTTTTTGATAATTTTTCAATAGCCCTTGTTAATTGTTTTGTGTATTTACTCAAACGATGTGGACGACAAACATATTTTCCTGTTGCAACTGCATCAATAAAATGTAACAGTTCCGGTACTCCTGTTCCCACACGAGCAGATGCAGGAATAACTGGGACTCCTAATTCTCGAGAAAGTGTTCGTTCATCTATTATAATGTGATTTCGCCGTGCCTCATCGATAAGATTTAAACAAATAACTACTCGTTCTGTAATTTCTAATATTTGTAATACGAGATTAAGATTTCGTTCGAGACGTGTGGAATCAACAACAACGACAGTAACATCAGGTTGTCCGAACAAAATAAAATTTCTTGCAACCTCCTCATCCGTGCTTGTAGAAAGTAGTGAATATGTTCCCGGCAAATCAACAATTTTATATTTTTTTTCGTTGTAAGAAAATCCACCTTCAGCACGTGTTACGGTTTTACCGGGCCAATTTCCTGTATGTTGTCGTAATCCTGTTAAATTATTAAACACCGTACTTTTCCCCGTATTGGGATTTCCTGCCAACGCAACAACAAAATCAAACTCACTCATATCAATTCCCAACTTTATGAGATTGGCTTTATTGTGAGAAGGACAGGTTTCACATTGTGTTGTAGTGGTATTCATAGTTATAGTAATGTCAGACATTTTTCTAATAAATTTTGTGGATAACAAAAATTTTTAATGTCTTTTTTTAGATACAATGTCTGACATTCTTTCCTCAGTTTTTAATTCATCTTCAATATAAATTTGTTCTGCTTGTTTTTTGCGAAGTGCAACAAGCGCTCCACGAACGTTATATGCAATTGGGTCTCCACCAGCACTTTGAAATTCTGCTTCTATTATTGTTCCTGGAGTAATACCAAAATCCATTAATCGTCTTCGTTGCGAACCCCTGCAACTTTTTGCAATACCAAGAATTTTTGCTTTTTCCCCTAAAGAAATTGCTGCTAATGTTTTGAATGTTCGTTGTATTTTTTCTTCAGGAATTGGAATGACAGAAATATTATTTGCAAAAATTGGAGCAAGAATACATTCTTCACCGTTGGCTTCAAAGCGAATACGTTCCGGAGAATTTTCAATGATTGTTATTTGCATTTCCGGATGCAGACCTTGAGCAATAAGTTGTGCATAGACAGTTTTTGGTTCATCTTCGATATGAATAATTTGCACCGTTTCTTTTTCTTTCACCTCTGTTAATACCATTCCTTTCTTTTTAGGAATTTCTCCGGAAACGGTTGGAATTGGGTCACCATGTGGGTCAACAATCGGATTTCCCATTTCTTTTGCTAATCTCTCCGCTTCTTCGATACTTAATTGATGCTCACGTTTTTCTGCTTGTGTATGCCATTCTATTTCTTGTACGCCGGTACTATCAGCCAAATAACGTTCCCACAAACGATGAATACGAATTATTCGTAATGCGTACGAACGCCCTTCTGATGTAAGATGAAATGTATTTTCTTTTGTAAATACTAATTGCATTGTTTCTAATTGTGCAATGAGATGAAGAATTTTTTCATCGGAAAGAGAAAGTGCTCCTGCAAGACTTTTCAACGTACAATCAACTTTTTTATCTTCACAATCATAAAGATGCTTTAGTGCATCTTCTATAAGAATGCGTTCCGTTTTTTCTTGTAAAACTTTCCACCGAAAAAATAAACCAATTTTCGGAAAGAAAAATATCACTAACGTAATAACAGTAATGAAAATTATTTCAATCATATTTTTTCTACAAAAATATTCATAGCAATTTTATTACTAATAGTAATTTCTTTTTGCCCATGAATTTTTATTATAAGTGAATTATCAAAACGCAGACATTCTTTTACAAAAATTTTTTTATGTAACACTATTCCTACCGATGAAAGATATTGAAGCAATTCCGAACTTGTATCACTCACACGCACAACACGAACCGTTGTTGATTTTTTTGCATCACTTAATGGATATGCAGAATTTGGCTTTATTGTTCCATTTCTCTGTGGAATTGGGTCACCATGAGGGTCCATTGTAGGATAATGAAGAACCTTATCAATTTTATCTTCCATTTTTTGAGACATGATGTGTTCAAATTTTTCTGCTTCTTCATCAATCTCATCCCACTGAAAATGTAAAACCTGTACTAAAAACATTTCCCACAAACGATGCCGGCGAATAATTTTTAATGCTAATTTTTCTCCTTCTTTTGTCAATTCTACTCCTTTATAAGGAGTGTGTTTTAACGTACCTTCTTCAGCGAGTTTCTTTATCATTTCAGAAACCGATGCAGAAGAAATTTCCAATTTTTCTGAAAGCAACGACGTTGTTACTTTTTCTTCTACTGTTTGTAACTTGTAAATATTTTTAAGGTAATTTTCTACTTGTTCGCTTGGCATAACTAATTTATAGTTTAGGTTAACCTAAACTATAAAAAACATAACAAAAAGTCAACTATGGTAAATATTTAGATATAAATATTCGAACGTGGAACGAGATGGAAAAAAGACAACAAATAACGGTGTTGCATGTTATACACCGTTATTGTTGTTCTTTCTTTAAAGGGAGAAAGGAAATTTATTTTTTTGATTTGGATTTTGCGGAATATTTAGTTTTTACTTCTGCAATTTTAGAAGCAGCACCCCAAATATCACTAATAACTGTAAGACGTTCTTGAAGTTTTTTTTCTGTAGTTATTCCCTCTTTTTTTAACCAGAAAAACATTTTTTGTTCTTCTTCGCTTAAACCTTTTTGGGGTTCGCCAGTTAATAACCAAGTAATATCACAGCCAAGACTGTGTAAATGTGCCAATAGTTCACCGCCCAAAATACTACGCCCGCTAAGATATCCTGAATTAAGAGAAGCGGGATGCATTTTTAATGCTGCAGCGAAATCTTTCATTGTTCCAAAACGAAGTTGCCCAAATTTTCGCAACCGTTCAGCGACAAGTATTCTATCTAGTGCCATAATTGATAATATATTAATTTATTATTAAATTGTTAATTGTGTTGCACAAAAATATTGTATTAAATATGTTGCAAATACAAAACATTGTGTTACTAAATATGATGAAAAAATATCAAAAAGTCAAAAAAAAGTTGTAAAATTCTAACTTTTAAGAAAAACACATCAATTTGTAAATAGTATATAAATTTATTATCAAATATTTGCGTTTATTGTATAATCTACTTATATTGTAATTATCTATAAACACAATTTATATATAATATGATAAAAAAATATCAGAAAATGAAAAAAATTATCAATCAATCCGAACTTGCAAGAAAAATCGGTGTAAGTCCGGAATATGTAAGAATGCTACTTTCTGGTCGTAGAAAAAATGCAAAACGATTAGAAGAAATAGATGCTATTCTTGTAAAAGAATTAGAAGGGTTCTTTTATACAATTTCCAAAAATAAAAAAACGATGAAGAAAAAGAAGCGTTAAGATTTTTCTCCAAAAATTCTTAACCATTCTTCTACTTCTTTTCGAGAAAGATTTTCTGTATCGGTTTTCTCTTCTCGTTTTTGATTAATGTTCGGAGAAGTCAACTTTTTTGCGAATTCTTTTGATGTAAATGTACTACAGGAACAAACAGAGGCAAAATTTAAGATTTCTCTATCCGAAGAAACTATCATCAGCCAAGAACGTGAAGAAGATTTTTCAATCAGTTTCTTGATAAAATTATCAGCGTTGGATGGAAAAGAATACGTAATATGAACAGTTGAAGATGTTTTTTCATTTGATGGTTTTGTTCCATCAAAGATAACAGTGCATTGTATCTTATTTTTTAGTGTAAATTTTTCTAAAAGAAAAAGTAATTGCTCTCTTGCCTGAATAAGTTGATTTGCACTGACAAGTTTTTTTAATGATGGAATTGCATGAATGAGATTATAACCATCAATGATATAATGAAATCTTTTTTGTGTCATACTTTATCAATGTTATGCAATCTTCGTGCATCGATACTTACTTGTTGTTCATTATTACTAATAAACATATCTCCGAATTTTGCTCCAACAATAATTTCGTGATGTTTGTAAGATGAACGAGAATGGACAGTTTGTGAAAAGGTTTCATCCGTTGCTCGAAGTAAAATAAAAACTTCTACATCACCATTTTTTAAATCCTCACTTGTCATTTCTTTTAATGGACTTTGTTCATCTATTGGATGAACAATTGTCCAATGCAATGGAAAAAAAACTACTTTACTTCGCTCAAGTGTAAGTGGATAAAATTTTCTTACTTTTTTTTCTTGATGTGTTTCCATTTTGCTTAACACAACTGTAACATCTACATCAAAAAGTTGATTCTTACGTTGATTAAGAATTCTAAATTCAAACGCTGTACCATCTTTATATGGAGCAATGATTGCATTTTGACTATAGGCAATTTTTGCACTTGGTCGTGAAAATCTTGCAAAAGATAATCCTGTTGCTAATGCAACACCAAGTAAACCAGTTAATGCTTCAATAGTAACAAGAATGTTTGCCACTATTCCCTGCGGACTTATTTTTCCATAACCAATTGTTGCTAATGTTTGCACACTGAAGAAAAAAGAATCAAAAAATCTTTGTTGTACTGTAACAGCATCTGAACCGTACAGAGCATTCGGACCGCAAAGAAAATATCCTATTGCAAAAATGGTGTTCACAACAAAATATGCAAGAAGAATACTTCCATAAAATTGCAACCATGACATGGTAATTAAAGAATGATACAAACTTAAGGATTGAAGAAATGGTAATCCTTCACGAATAACATTAAAACTACCATCACGATTAATAAATCGTGTATTCGTTCGCTCGGTAACTTTGGAACCAAATCCTAAATCGTTTTTATTATCTTCCTGTATGGGTACAGAATTCTTTTTTGTATATAATCTCATAATTTATTGATGATTATGTAATAATTCGCTTATAGTAACAAAGGTGAATTTCTTCTTTTTTAAATAAGCAATAATTTCCGGCAATGCTTCCGCTGTGTGCCAACCTCTTCCATTCATGTGCATAACAATGATAGACCCATTTTTTGCTTTTTCAGTTACATAGTTCGCCAATTTTTCTTTGGTGATTGCTGTATCAGGGTCTCCGGAAGCAACATCATAGTGAACAATTTTTAATCCACATTCAGCAACAATGTTAAGAATGCGGTCATCATACTCTGCGTATGGTGGGCGAAAATATTGTGATTGTTTTTTAGTAATGAGATGTAAAGTTTTTTCTGTTTCTATAATTTCTTTTTTTATTTGTTCATCTGGTAATTCTTTTAAATGTGGGTGGAGAAAAGAATGATTGGCGAGTTCAAATTGTTTGTAAGAAGATAATAATTTTATTTCCTCATAATGTTCTATCATCCATTTACCACCAAGAAACAATGTTGCCGGTGTTTGTGTTTCTACAAGAATATCTATGATTTTTTTATCATAGCCACTTTTCTTTTTTGTAGCACAAGCATCAAATGTTAGAGCAATTTTGGGTTCACTCCGAGAGCCGTGATTTATTACTGTAGGAGGAATTGCAGAACTTTTGACAAGTGTATCTGCAAGATAAATTTGCTTTTGATGTTTTTTGAAAAAATTGTTTTTGTAATATTGAATATTTTTTGATTGAGAAAAAAGTGAATTGCAAAGAATTAAAAAATACAAAATTACTTTCATCACAAAACATCCCCACGTAAAATGCGGACTTGCTTCCTTACTTCATCTGTTAAAATGGATTGAGGATATTGTGAAAGAAATTGTTCGTACACTTCTATAGATTTTGCTGTATTCTTGATATTGTTTTGATAAATTTTTCCTATACGGAAAAGTGCTTGTTCACAAACTATACCTTTAGGATAAACTTCTAATAATTTTTGATAATGCGTTATCGCATTTTGATATTGACGAAGTAAAGAAAAAATTTCTCCTTTCTTTAAAAAAACAAATTCTAACAAAACACTATTGGGAAATTCTTTTTCTATTTCATCAAGCATTCCTACTGCTTCAGTATATTTTTTTTGTTTGATACATAATTCTGCTTTGGCATATACTTGCAATTCTTGTCGAGAACTTGTTTTGTATTGTTCTATAAAAGATTGTAATTGTAACGCATCATTTGCTTCATCACTTCGCAAATCTTGAACTAATGTTTGCAATAACACTGAAGCACTATCAAAATTTCCTTTATAATATTGAATTTGTGCTAATTGTAATCTCGCCTCATTTCGTTCTTGATTTCCTAAAGAAGGTATTTGCAATAATTGTGAGAATGTTTTTTCTGCTTCATTGATATTTCCTTTCATCAAATAAATTTCACTTTTTGTTGATAGTAACGAAGAAAATATTTGTTTTGCTTTTGGTAGAAGTAGTAACGAATCTATTATTTGTAATGCAACATCATAATCAGCAAGATTCTGAGAGAAAATAATTGCGGTACGATATTTTGATTGTAATGCTATTTCTGTGTTAGGATATTCTTCTGCAACAGAGCGGTACATTGTAATAATTTTTTGATATGGTATTTGCGATGTATCATTATTTGCATTAATTTCTTCACTACATTTTGCATAACCAAATTTTGCGAGTGGTTTTAATGATGGGTGCGTTTCTATTTTTAGAAGATATTCATACGCTTGCAGTGCCACCGTATTTGTTACTTGTTGAGCAAAATTAAAAATTTCATATCCGGAAGAATGTGTTTGTTCTTCAAGTTTTTTGGCTACTTCAAATGCTTGTTCATAATTTTTTCCTTCTATCAATAACCACAATAATAATCTTCGTAATGTTGAATTATTTGTTTCAGAAAGTTTTTTTTCTGTTACACTTAGTGCCGAAACAAGTCCTTCATTTTTTGATGTGTAAAATGCTATTCTTGTTTTAATAAATTCTAATTGTCGTTCATCTTGCAATAATAACAAAATATATTCTTGTGTTGCAGAATTATAATCCATCATTACAGAATATAATCCTGCTAACTCTTTGCTAAACAGTGTTGGATTATTTAATGTTTTTCTTCCTTGAAGATAGGTTTGTATTGCTTTATCAAATAATCTGTTTTGATATTGCACATTAGCAATTATTCTATAAACATTTTGATTTTGTGAAGAAGATGTTAGTGCTTTTTGCCAAAGCGAATCTGCTACGAAAGAATTTCCGGAAAGAAAATATGTTTCACCTAACCGTGCGAGAAGAGCAACGTCTTTCGGAGAACGTTGAAGTTGTTTTTGTAGTAATTGAATTGCTAATGGATATTTTTTGAGTTGAAGATAACAACGATGAAGTCCATCGATAAAAAGAGTATTGGTAGAGTCTGTTGCAAGAAGTGTTTCGTAGATTTGGATGGCTTGTTCAAAATTTCTTATTTGTTCAAACTGTTGTGCAAGTTGAAAACGGTTTTGTATTTCTTGTTGTAATGTTTGTGAAAAAACATTGATGTAGAAAAATATAGGGAGTATCCATAAAAATATTTTCTGCACCATAATAGTTCTTTCATCAACCTCAAAAATTTATTTTACTCCACCCATGAGATTTTTAATGGGTTTTGTAAGAACAATTAACAATACCCCTGCGATACCGGTTACGGCAAAAACTGCTCCAAACAATTGTGGTAAGGGGAGTTTTTCAAAAAGTGATGCAACTTGTCCGCCAATATAATTTCCTACAGAAAGAGAGAGAAACCAGACTCCCATCATTTGTGCAACTACTCGTTGCGGAGAAAGTTTTGTTACCATACTTAATCCTACTGGGCTTAAACATAATTCACCAATGGTGTGAAGAAGATACACAAGAACTAACCACATTGGGTTTACTCTTGCTTCTGGTGTTGCAAATGTTGCTGCAAATGCAATAGCAGCAAAACCAAGTCCCACAAAAATTAAACCAAAACTAAATTTTGTTGGACTTGATGGTTCATGTTTTTTTAGTTTAATCCAAATCCAACCAATAACTGGTGCAAGCGAAATAATAAAAATAGAATTTATTGCTTGATACCAACTAGATGGAAATTCTATTCCAAAAATAACATTGTTGGATAATCTATCGGCGAATAAGTTGAGTGATGAACCGGCTTGTTCAAAGGCAGACCAAAATAGTGCTGAAAAAATAAAGAGAATAAATACTACGCTGATGCGTTTTTTTTCTGCAGTTTCAAATCCACCAAGAGTTAACATTTGCGTAATATATGCGATAGGTAATACTAATAATATAACTCCTACAGCGATGGACAATGTTTCTATTGTTATTGAAATTATATTTAAAAATTGCAATATCGCAATAATTAAAAATAATCCTATTGTAATAATAGTTCCTGTTTTAAATTTTGGATTTTGTTTGAAGAGTGTAGAAAAGGTTGTATGACTTTCTGAACGCAATCCTACATTGTGCAAATGTTTTCCACCAAAAATGTATTGTACGACTCCTAAAACCATTCCAAAACCAGCAGCAGTAAAGCCCAAATGCCAATCAATATTTTGTCCTAAATATCCACACACAATTGGAGAAATCATTGCTCCGATATTGATTCCCATATAGAAAATGGAAAAGCCGGCATCACGTCGCACATCTTCTTTTTGATACAATCCACCAACCATTGTACTGATGTTGGGTTTTAATAATCCTGTTCCAATAATGATGAGAAGAAGTCCGAGATAAAAAAACTCTACGCTGTGAATTGCCATACTAAAATGTCCCAACGCAATAATAATTCCACCGATGAGTACGCTTTTTCTTTGTCCTAAAATTCTATCAGCAATCCAACCGCCAGGAACGCTGAGCATATACACTAAAGATGTATATAATCCATAAATGATTCCGGCTTTTTCTGCACTGTATGCTAATCCGCCTGTTGCAAGAGGAGCTGTCATAAAGAGAACGAGCAATGCTCTCATTCCGTAGTAACTGAAACGTTCCCAAATTTCTGTAAAAAATAATGTTGCAAGTCCTCGTGGATGACCGAAAAAGGATTTGTCATTGGATTGTTGTTCTGTATTCATAAAAAAGAATTATGATGAATGGATTTTTATTGTGAAAAAAAGATAGAGAGATTGAGTATGAAAATCAAACAAAGTTTTGTTATTTTAAAACTGCTCACATAGCTAAGTCACTTATAATATATTCTATGAAAAAATTTTTCTACTTCTTCCTCTTCTTCTCTTCAATTACTTTTTCTTTTTCTCCAAAATATGAAGTTCGTGCTGTGTGGGTTACTACTCTTGGCGGTATGGATTGGCCTCGTTCAAAAAAAATGGATGAGCAAAAAAAAGAATTGATACAAATTTTTGATATTCTCCAACAACGAAATTTTAATACTATTTTTTTCCAAGTACGACCTCGCGGAACCGTTTTATTTCAATCTCAATATGAACCGTGGGCAATGGAATTGACAGGAACGTTTGGGAAAAATCCCGGCTGGGACCCATTAACATTTGCTATTGATGAAGCCCACAAACGCGGAATGGAAATTCATGCTTGGTTTAATGTTGCAAAAGTGTATTCAAAAAATACTCCTCCAAATACAACACCGCAACATCTTGTTCTTAAAAAACCGGAGTGGTTACGATATTATGAAAATGAATGGTGGATGGATATGGGAATTCCCGAAGCACGGGAATACACAAAAAATCTTGCTATGGAAATTATCCGCAATTATGATGTTGATGGGTTTCATTTTGATTACATTCGTTATCCGGGAAAAGATTTTGATGATGAACAAACATTTCAACAATTGAGTGATGGTGTTGCTCGTGATGAGTGGAGAAGAAATAATATTACAGAATTTGTTCGAGAAATGTATATTGATATTACCAAAGAAAAACCGTGGGTAAAAATTGGTTCT
Source organism: uncultured Bacteroidota bacterium (assembly GCA_937920105.1). Classification (GTDB taxonomy): domain Bacteria; phylum Bacteroidota; class Ignavibacteria; order UBA10030; family UBA8401; genus CALETH01. Next base: position 6,298 of record CALETH010000015.1, on the reverse strand, counting down.
GCTCCATTGGGAATTTATAAACCTATTGCTACAGCACAATTTGCCTTTTCCAGTTTTTTGGATGCTTCTCAAGATTCGCGACGTTGGTTACAAGAAAAAATTCACGACTATATTGTTCCACAAGTGTATTGGAGTTTTGGTGAGCAAACTTCTCCCGCAGACCCAGATTTTCGTTTGGTTTCGTTAGATTGGTTACGTAATACTTATAATAGACATGTGTACATTGGAGTGGGAATTTATAAAGAGCAGGTTTTAGCAGAAGTTGAAGAACAAATTACTCTTTCTCGTTTGGCACAAAGTAACGGAGAATCTTTTTTTCGATATGAAAATGTTTTGCAAATGCCGCAAGTCTATCCTTTCCCTGCACTTGTTTCGCCAATGCCTTGGAAAGATTCTATTCCACCACCTTCGCCAATCAATATTCAAACAAAAGAAATTTCTGCTTCGATAAATTTAATTCAATGGAGTGTTGCTGATGGTGAAAAACCGGAACGTTTTGTTGTATATCGTGCTGTTAATAAAGAGCCAGATGTTAATAATCCAGAACATATTTTTAAAATTCTCCCAAAAACACAAACTTCATTATATGATACATTAAAAAATATTATTGGGATGAAGTGTTATTATACAGTTACCTCTGTGGATAGAATTGGCAATGAGAGCATTTCTCCAACACAACTTGCTTCTTTACCACATCAACAAATTCCTTTTCTTACAAAGTTAATGTTAGAAAGTAAGCCAGTGCTTTCACAAAACTTTCCAAATCCATTTTCCGAAAAAACGTACATTGCCTATCAAATTTATCAAAAAGGATTGGTGGAATTATTGGTGCAAAATATAGAAACAAAAAAAATTATTTCTGTAATAAAAACTACTCAAGAGCCGGGGAAATATGTTGTTCGTTTAGATGGGAAAAAATTTGTTTCGGGAAAATATATTTATGAATTGCGTACTGCTGATGGTATTGTAGGAAGGGCGTTTGAAAAGAATTAATTTTTCTCACGCAAAGACGCGACTTAGCGTCTCTGCGTGAAAATTTGTTATTACTTCCCGCCGCGTTTTAACATATCAATGACTTTATAAGTGTAGTCATAGGAAGCATCTGCATATAAAAGAGGAACATCGGTTGCTTTATCAAATACAAAAGAAAGTTTTTGGTCTTTTGCGATTTTTTCGATTGATTTGAAGACTTTATCTTGAATTGGTTTCATGATTTTTTCTCGTTGCATTGCAAGTTCACCTTGTTGACCAAATTTTTCTTGCCGATACAAATTCATTTTTTGCTCTTCTTCAAGAAGTTTTTTTTGCTCTGCTTGTTTTACTGTTTCATTATACATGCTTTGCTTTTTTTGATAATCTTCATACTTCTCTTGTAATGATTTGGACATTTTTTCCAATTCATCTTGCCATACTTTTACCATTCCTTCCAATTTGGATTGGGCTTCTTTGGCTTCCGGTAATTCTTTTAGAATAGTTTCAGAATTAACATAACCGATTTTTAATTGTGCAACGCTTTGTTGCGTAAATCCAAAAAAAGCACTTAAAAACATTACAACTATTAATGTTTTTGTGAAAAAATTTTTGTTCACAAGAACTCCTCTAAAAAATAAATGAATAAATAAACTTATTGGCTTGTAAAATACAAGATTTTTTCCAAAAAAGATACCGAAAATTACTTTCCAAACATAAACTTTAATGGTCTCCAAATCCTTTTCGCCCACGCTTGTTCGTTGTGTTCTGCAGTTTCATCATAAAAATATTCAAGGTCATTTCCTTTTTTATATCCTTGATTTTTTAACAACGTAATCATTTCATCATAACCGGGTTTAAGTTTTTCATCCAAACCAACTCCGCCATCATCTAAATAAAAACGAACGTTTTTCTTTTTTCCATTATAATTTTTTACTTCTTTCAAAATTTTATTATCATCTACCAAAAATGCACTGGAAAGACATCCTGCTGAAGAAAATGTGTTTGGATACCACCATGCAAAAAGAAAAGAAATTAATCCGCCCATGGAAGAACCCATTATTGCAGTATTTTTTTTATCTGGTTTTGTTCGATAGGTTGAATCTATAAACGGTTTCAATTTATTCACAACAAAATTAGCATAATTTTTGCCTAATTCTGTGTCAGAATATTCTAACGTGCGGTCTGGAGTATTGTAGATTCCAATAATAATTATTTCCTGTATTTGATTCATTTTTATTAGACTATCAACAACATCATCAATTCTCCAATCATATCCTAAAAATGAAGTTGAAGGGTCAATAATATTTTGTCCATCATGCATATACAAAACAGGATAATTATTTTTTGACTTATAATATGATGGTGGCAACCATACAATAACATCTCTTGAATAATTAAGACCTTTTCCTTTTATCGCTTTATGATACTTTACCGTACCAATTATTTTTCCTATTGAAGAATTAATAGTATTACTCCAACCAATTGGATATAATGTAATTGTTGTATCGTTTTTCAATATACATCGTGTGTTATTAGGAATAATTCCTTGTTGATAGATTGCTTGATTAGACCACGAACCTCTTGTAATTTTAAATTCAAGAAATGATGGTGTTGGAAATGTATTTTGAATACTCCATAATGAATCATTGATTTTTTTCATTGGTGTTGCTTGTGGATTCCAATCTCCCCATTGTGAGTTATCGCCAGTAATATATATTGTATCATTTATTGGTGAGGGTACAACAACATTGATGGTGAGTGTGCTTTGCTGCGAAAAACTGTAAGAGAAAAAAACAATAGTGGTAAAAAAGATTTTTTCCATAAAAATAGTTTTTTGTAGTATTAGACCTCACAGGTTTTTAAAACCTGTGGGGTCGCACCGATAAAGAAATAAAAAAATGTTAGAGAAAATTTTACTATAATGCAAATAGAATGAATGCATCTTTACAAAAAAATATTTCCCCACAATGGTTGAAAGCCGCTCTTCTCGGAAGTATGTGGGCTTCCGGAGAAGTTGTGATGGGAAGTTTTCTTCACAATATTCATTTTCCATTTACCGGTGTTTTACTTTCTGCTTTTGGAATGTGCATTCTCACGGCAGGAAGTTTTCTTTGGAAAGAATACGGAATTATTTGGAAATCCGGTGTTGTCTGTGCTTGTATGAAATCAATTTCTCCTAGTGCTGTTATTTTAGGACCAATGCTTGGAATAATTATTGAAGCATGTATTCTTGAAATATCAATTTTCATTTTCAGAAAAAATTTTGTTGGATATATCATTGGCTGCATCATCGCAACATCAATTCCACTGATTCAAAAAATTATTTCTCTGCTTATTACATTTGGTTTTGAAATTGCAACGTTGTTGAAAAAAATGTTTTTGTTTGTTGAACAAACATTACATATTCAACTTCCTCATCCATATTATTCATTACTTATTCTCTTTATCCTTCCGATAATTTTAGGAAGTATTGCAGCATTTTTTGGAAAAAATATTGCAAAAAATTTACATTCTTCTATTATAATAGAGAAAAGCACTGAAACTCACACTGAAACACTTTTCACAAATCCTTCTCAATCGTTTTCTCTTATTATTCTCTTTGCACATTTTTTTCTTCTCCCTTTAGGCATTTTTTTGATTGCCAATTCTTCGTTGTGGATAACAATAAGTTTTGTTTTTCTCTATTCTATTATAATTCATACTCGTTATAAAAATATTTGGAAAAGAATTTTTTTGACACCTTCTTTTATCATTTTTACTGTAATTATTCTTTTAGCAGGATTTATTGTAGATACATTTTCATATCATGGCTTTTTTATGCTATTGAGAGCTGTTTTTGTAATAACAGCATTTAGTGTTATCGGAAAAGAACTAAGAAATCCTAAAATTATTAATTTTTTCTTCCGCAAAAACTTTTCTACACTTCCTGCAACATTAGAAATTTCTTTTGCTGCTCTTCCAACAATGATTTCCGCTCTGAAATTTAGAGATAACGAAAAAAAATTTCTTTTAAAACCATTTGTTATAATAAACACTCTTTTTGCTAGTGGAATAGAATGGTTAAAAAATTATAATTCTTTTATCTTACGAAAATCTCCAATATTTATTTTGACTGGTGAAAAACAGAGTGGGAAAACTACATTGGTTTTAAAAATTATAGAAGAATTACAGCAAAAAAATATTTCTGTTGGGGGAATTATTGCGAAAGGTGTGCATGAAAACGGAGAACGAATTGGCTTTGATATTATTGATATTCAAACAAACGAACAAAAAATTTTATGTAGAAAAAATATTTCTTTGTATGAACAAAAAATTGGAGAATTTTATTTTACGAAAGATGGTTTGGAGTTTGGTAAAAAAATTCTTGGGAAAAAATCTTTGCGAAATTTATCTCTTATTATTATTGATGAAGTTGGACCGTTAGAATTGCAAGGAAATGGTTGGGCAGAATCACTAAGCGAAATTATTTTTTCTATAGATATTCCTGTGCTTCTTGTTGTACGAAAATCATTAGTGAACAATGTATGCAATAATTGGCTCATTACACCAAAATATATTTGGAAGGAAAATGAATTAGTAAAAAATATTGTAGATGATATTGTGCGTTCGATATAAAAGATGTCTAATATTACAGGACGTTTTATAATTGTTGGACTAAAGTCCAAATTGTTTTTAGGTAATTAGTTCCTCGACATAAATGTCTGGAATATTTTCCTTCACTACTTAAATACTCATCTACTAATTTTACAATTCCACTCTCAACGTCTGCATTTTTTCTCTGTAAAACCCTAATCGTTCAAAAATTTCTGAAAATCTACTGACGTTTGGACGTTCATCATTGCAATATTCAACCGTAATTGCTTTGAGTGTTTTATGATATGAACGAAGATAGATAAGAAATTCTTGCAGTGCATTTTCGAAAATTTCTTTAGAAATTTCTTGTAATGAAATAATTTTTGTCCCAAAATTTTCTACTACCATTATTGGAACACCATCAAAAAAAATAATGTAATTTTGCGGTGAACGCGTGTAACGAAAAAATTCTGGAAAACCTTTTGGCAACTCTATTCCAATTCCATACGGATTTGCTGGGTCGCAGGTATTGAGAATAATAATTTTTTCAGTGGTGTTTTGAGAAACATTGTATAAATTTTTTACTGCTTCGGGATGTGCAAATTGCATTCCGGAAAGTCCTTCAACAAAATATCCGCGACGAATTTCTCCACGCATTTCCATTCGTTGAAATTCCATTGCCAATAAAGACCACGGAAGTAAATACTCTTCGCGTTTTACTAATTCTCGTGCAACAATTCCATACCGCAATAACAATTGCTCTGCTTGCTTTTTTATTTGGTCTTCTACAGGAATATTTTTTTTGTGAATTACTGACCATCTTCCATTCCATCCCGGAATATTTTTTAACGCTTTTCGAACAGAATTCATTGCAACATTTTTCATTCTATTTCGCATTGGATTAGATAATGTATATCGTTCTTCCGGTAAAATATTTTCTTCGGCTGAATTTTTATATCGTTTTATATTTAAAACTTCTTCTACAATATCATTGGTAATAAATCCATTCCAAAATAATTCGGAAATGGCTTTGGTAAGTATTGGTAAGGAATATTCTAATTCTTCTCGTATTACTGAAAAAAATGATGCGCCGTTTTTTTGTAAAAATTCATATACTTTTTGCGATGATGATGAAAGTTCAACATTTTCACTTATAACATTATTTTCTTCTCCACGAAAAACCCAACTGATTTTCCCGCCTTTCGTACCAATACATACAATTTCTCCTTGTGAACATAATGTTTGTAACATTTCTTGAGAATAAAATTTCATCCGTGGTGAAAAAATGTCATTGTGCCAAATTTGAGATGGAAGAAAAATTCCCTGTAATTGTTCACAAACATTGTAAATTTCATTTTCTTGTGATGTACGATGTTGCCAATGAAGGAGAAATTTTGTGAATGTTGAAAGTGGTACTGTTTGAATTTCTTTTCGACGCAAAAACAGTGAGGCATTATGAATTTTTTCGAGATTTGGTTTGTACGCCCATTGATTTACTTCTGCATTATTAAATTTTCCCTCTATGATATTTTCTTCTTTTCTGAGAATTTCCAAAATTTCTTTGACTTCGTTTTCTTTTGCACTGTATCGTTCACAAAAATAATTTTCGTCAAGTATTCCATGTGTGGAAAGCGTTCTAAAAAATAAAAATCGTAAAGATTCTTTTCGAGAAAGTTGCGGTGTTCTCAATTCTTCAGGAATTTTTTGTAATTCTTCTTCTGCGATATTTGCTATTGGTAGATAGAGAGATGTT
>CALETH010000014.1 GCA_937920105.1 uncultured Bacteroidota bacterium | reverse complement strand
TTTGTTCGATTCTTTCAAATAAAACTTTTTTCCCTTTTTTTTGTTTTAACCATTCAGAACAAACTTTATTTTTGTTTATTTCAAATCCATAAAAATATATATCATTGCCAATAAAAAATTCTGCTTCAAAGAAAGAGGGTTTATTTTCTGTTTCTGAACTTAATTTAAAATATTCATTCGGTAATTCTAGGTTCATGTTATTTCGTAACATTGATTCCAAAATCAACATGCGAAAAATTACCATAGCTTTTAGCAAATTGCTCTTTCCCGAGGCGTTAGGTCCATATATAGCTACAGATTTTAAAAGAGCAGTTTTTCCTACATCAAAAACTGCTTGTTCTTTTAGGGTTTCATCTTTCGTTGCCTGTAAATCCAGAAGAATTTCTTCTTTAATAGAGCGAAAGTTTTTGATTTTAAAACGTAACAGCATGTTTTTACCCTCAAAAAAAATTAGTGTGTATTCAATAATAATAATAATTTTTCCAAAAATCAATAATTTTTGCAAAAAAATTGCAAAAAATAATAAAAAATGGATAGTTTTGACGATTTTTACAAATCTCTCTATTATTTTTTTGTTGTTCTCATTTGAAAATTCCGCACACATTCCGTATTTTGAGAAGCAATTTACTATCGTTTATTATTTATTTCATTCATGCAAAAAAAAATTGTACCTGTGGGAAGTATTCAGTGCGGAGCGAAAGAACTTTTTCTTATTTCCGGTCCGTGTGTAATAGAAGAATATTCCATCATGGCAAAAACAGCGGAAACACTCAAAAAAATTTCCGAAAAACTTCATCTACCACTCATTTATAAATCCTCATTCCAAAAAGATAACCGAAGTTCTGTTCACTATTATGACGGTCCGGGACTTGAAAAGGGATTGGAAACGCTTTCCAAAATCAAAAAAGAATTTTCGTTGCCAATTCTCACGGATGTTCATTATCCTGAACAAATCAAATCCTGTACAGAAGTGGTAGATGTTATTCAAATTCCTGCGTATTTGTGCATGCAAACAACATTAGTGGTTGCAGCAGCAAAAACCGGAAAAGTGGTGAACATCAAACACGGACAATTTCTCGCTCCGGAAAACATGAGCAAACCAGCACAAAAAGTTGTTGATAGCGGAAATGAAAAAATTATCTTAACCGAACGCGGCTACACTTTTGGTTATAATGATTTGATTGTTGACCCGCGAAGTTTTTATCATCTTCATCAAACCGGATATCCGGTTGTGTTTGATATTACGCATTCCATTCGCAAGTATGGAATTCCCAGTGCGGACCCAAAAGGCGGAGCAAGAGAATTTTTGCCAACCATTGCTCGTGCTGGTGTTGCTGCTGGTGTGGATGGAATTTTTATTGAAGCACATCCTTGTCCGGAAAAAGCATTGTGTGATGCAGCAAGTCAATACAATCTTTCTGCGTTGGAAGAATTTTTGAAACCGCTTATTGAAATTCATAATCTTGAAGTAAAATATAGATAAAATTTTATTACTGGATTCCCGCTAAAAACGTGCGGGAATGACAAACATAATCAACAAAAGACTTGTCAAGTTTTTAAAACTTGACAAGTCTAAAACAGAAAAGGAAGAATTTTTATGGAATTGTATTTAGATTCTGCTGATTTACAAGAAATTGAACAAGCATTCACGTGGAGATTTTTAACAGGTCTTACCACCACACCAACATTCATGCACCGTCACGGTGTTACGGATATTGACGGATTGATTTTGAAACTTGCTGGCATTGTTCCCATCCTGCAAGTAGAAGCACTCGGAACAACGGCTGATGAAATTTACAAAGAAGCACATCGTCTTATAAAATTAGGACTTGATGTAGAAAAAACAGTGTTTAAAATTCCTGTTTCTTTAGAAGGCGTAAAAGCATGTAAAAAATTAACGAGCGAAAATATTATGGTGAATGTGCATTTGGTGTACACGCTGCAACAAGCGTACATGGCAATGACTGCTGGTGCAACATACGTGTGTCCATTAGTGGGAAGATTGCAAGACCAAGGTCATGATGCGTTGACATTGGTTGAACAATGTGTGAGTGCTGTGAACTATTATGGATACCATACCAAGATTATGTTTTCTTCCGTTCGCAATGCAGAACATGTTCGCAATGCGATTAATTTGGGAGTTCATACATGCACTGTTCCGTTTAAAATTTTGAAAACATTAACAGAAAATAATTTTACTACTGTTGGCACACAACAATTTTTTGAACACACTCGTTTGATGACAGTGAAAGTAAAAGATGCAATCCGAAAAGAAAATCCAACAGTGAATTTAGAAAACACTGTACTTGATGCAATCGTGCAAATGACGAAATCCGGTTTGGGTGCTGTTACTGTTGTTGATAAGAAAAAAATTGTTGGTGTTTTTACTGATGGTGATTTGCGACGAGAATTGGAAAAAGACGGAAACCACACATTACAAAAAAAGATGTCTTCGTTTAGTTATCATCCACCAATTTCTCTTAATGCTAACGCGTTATTGATTGAAGCATCGCAAATTTTTAAAGAAAGAAAAATCGATAATATTGTTGTGGTAGAAAATGAGCAAGTTGTGGGAATGTTGGATATTCAAGATTTGGCGAGTGAGAATATATAATCGTAACCCTGCCAGAGTTCTAAACTCTGGCAGGGTTTTTACTTCTATGAACGTACAAAAAATATTTACTTCTTTTGGTGGGACGTTTCATGTTCCGGTTTCTACGTTGAAAAAAAAATTGCATTCTGTTGAAGCATATTTTTTCGATTGGGATGGTGTATTTAATGATGGAAGAAAAGATAGTAGTAGCGACGGAAGCAATTTTTCCGAAGTGGATTCTATGGGAATTAATCTTCTTCGGTTCGGACATTGGCTGCAATTTGGAAAACTTCCTTTCACCGCAATTATTACCGGAGAGCAAAATCCGCCAGCAATACATTTTGCAGAACGCGAACATTTTGATTGTGTCTATTATAAAGTAAAGCACAAAATAGAAGCAGCAAAAGAGATGGAAAAAAAATATTCAATCTCATTAGAAAAATCTGTTTTTATTTTTGATGATGTATTGGATGTTTCTCTTGCTGAACACTGTGGTGTACGATTTTTTGTTCAAAGAAAATCCGCCCCGCTTTTTTCTTCATTTCTCAAAGAAAAAAATCTTGTAGAATATAGTACGGGAAATACGAGTTCACAGTTTGGTGTACGAGAAGTGTGTGAATTGATTTTAGGAATTCAACAATATTATAATATTGTTTTGGAAAAACGCATTGCTTTTGATGATGATTATCAAAATTATTTACAAGCAAAAGAAAAAATTGTAACAGAAATTCAACAGTATGGAAAAACAGGAAAAATCTGAAAATTTTCGTGATAGATATGAGTTTGTGATTAGTTTTATTGCGGTGATTGTTTCTTTTGGTGCATTTAAAGAAGAACTGCAAGCATTTTTTATCGATATTGGATTTTTCAATTTTAATCTTTCGCAGTATTTTCTTTTTGTCGTAATTGGTTTTTCTGCTTCGTTTTATTTGTATTCTATTGAAAGAGTGTTTAGTAAAACGGTTGTTGGAAATTGGAAAATTTTCAATTATATCATCATTAGTGCGTATTCGATTTTTGTTTTGCTGCTTTTTTCTCCCGTTATCATTATTCTCAGTTATCTTGCAACTCTCCTTGTAACATCGTTCAATAAAATTCCTTCAACATTATTAGAAAATATTATTACAACGCTACTCATTATTATAAGTTGTGGTGCGGGTGGTGCTTCGATTATTATAGCAATAAAATATTTTCGGAATAAACGTGAGCGGACTATTGAAGAATTAGAAGAACAAGAATTAGAAGAATTGGATTTGGCTTCACGTTTATATCATGATGGATATTTTTCTCAAGCAATTTTAGAAACTTTTAAAACATTAGAACTTCATCTTTATAAAGTATTAAATCAACATAATCTTCGTGCACAAAAACAACATTTCAATAGAATTTTACGATATGCACAAGAACATAATATTTTGCAGGAAAGTGATGTTCAAAAAATTAGTGAGATTAAAAAGATGAGAAACGGTGCTATTCATGTAGAAAAAAGTTTTACAAAAGAACAAGCAGAAAATGTATTACATTTTACGAAGGATTTTATTAAAAGGACTTCGAAGTAAAAATCTACTCAACATTAACATCCACAGTTTTTACAATCTCTGATACAACAAGATAACTATTTTCTTGATGTGTTGTAATATTGTGATTGAACTTCACAATTTTAATGGTTGTAAAACCGGAAATTTCAGTAAGTTCGTTAGAAGAAAAAATATATTTTCCTGTATTAGGAACTTCTTTAAAAACAGTATTCACTTTTGGTGGATATGTTGTTCTATCGGTGGATATTGATGAAATGATAATTAATACATTATCATCTGTAGAATTTGAGCCTTCACTCCATTCAAGAGATATTCCTTCTGCTTTGGAGATTGTTTTTCCTTGTGTTGGTTGTAAAATTTCAAAGTTGTTGGGACTTTGGATAGATGTTTGAAAACCAGTAATTGCTTCATTCCCGCTGACGTTCCACGTATGTATTGCTCTATTAAATTCTAAACTATCTAATGCTCTGGGTTTTTTAAAATCAAAAGACACAGAAGTATAAAAAAGATTTCCTAACAAAAGATTATTTTTATAAAGAGTATCATTGTTGACAGTTACTGTTCCCATATCAATGGTATTTGGTAATGTTCCAAAGTAAGCATGGCCATACACCGATTTTCCAAGGTAAGTTTCAGTAAGCATTGTTCCCATTACTCCATTTAATTTTAATGTTGTTTGTTTTTTTGCTAACGATGGTGGAATTGGTTGTTCACCAATATATGTGATTGTTGGTTTTTCTTCTTCAGGTACAGTTGGTACGGTCCCACTATCTTTGCAACCGAAAAAGAAAAGAGTTACGAATAACATTGCAGTAAAAATTTTGATATGTTGCATAATTGTATCTCCTAATAATGTTATGGAATTTTTAAACAATAAATTTTCTTTGTGCCAACGCAAACCATATAACCCTCTCCAACAGCAAGGTCAGATAAATATAAATAATTTCTATCTTTTTTAAATTCTGGGGGAAATTCTCTCCAAATAATTTTTCCGGTATTTATATCAAAAATATTAATTTGTCCAAAAGAAGTATTATTAAAATACAATCTACCATTTTCTATAGTAAAAAGTGAAATAATAGAACCCTGTGTCTGTGTTTTCCAATACAGTTTTCCCGTATAAATATCTAATGCGTAAACGTTGGCTTTATTTGAACCAACATACACTTTACCATTATAAACTTCTATTCCCATTGAAAATCCAAAACCATCACTGATATCTCTATATTCCCACATCATAGTTCCTGTAAACCGATTGAGTGCTGAAATAGAATTACCATACGCAATAACTAAAATGCTATCATAGACAAAACTCGTAAGAACACTACCATCAGAGTACTGAGAAACAATATTATCAGGCAATTTATAATTTGGTGTTGAATATGTCCACAGATATTTTTTTGTATTTAAATCATAACATAAAACGTCACCTTTAACCATAGTGCCAGTATAATATCCTGTTGGCATATAGAGCAAATTATCAATAACTAATGGGTCATAAATTGCTTGTATATAGGGTTCTCTATTATTGATATTAAGTTCAATATCTATAGTTCCAGTATTTTTTTCAATTCCGATAACTTTATTTTTTCCACCAAGAAATAAATGAGTAGAATTTTGCGACATCATTGAGTATGGTATCCAAATAGTTCCGTAGATAGCAATATTTGTTTTCCAAACAACTTCACCATTGGTTTTATTGAAACACCAAATTACATGAGAATCATTAATGTAAAGATAATTTCCTTCGTGAAGTATTTTTTTTCCACTGATGTTCAATTGAAATAATGGTAATTGCTTTTCCAATCCTCTTTGCCAAATAAGTTTTCCTGTTGTTAATTCAAAACACTGCATAGTAGTATCACCAATAAGATAGGTATAACCATTATCAATTACCGGTTGTATGGTGTTCACATATTCTGGAATAAGAGGAATACTCCACACAACAAGATTATTTTCTTCCGGAAGAGGTTTATCCCAACACGAAAAAGAACTGAAACCAAAAAAAAGAAATAAAAATATTTTGCTCATGGTATTTTAAAATAATGGGACTTATAATTTTAGTTAGAAACTATAAGTCCCATAAAACAATTATCTGAAAGGTACATTAATATCCGGTCTTCTCAAGGCGTTTCTTACTTGAGTATATACTATTGGATTTGTTGTTTCTTCATTATGATTGATGGGAAATACTTCTATATGTCTCAACATATCTACAAAATCCGGTGCTTGCGACCATTTTGGTATAAAAGCATCATTGAGAGTATTACGTGCATAGACATCATTCCATGTTAATGGTTCCCCAACCATAACAGCATTCCAATCTGCCTGATGAAGATTTGATAATGCAAACTGTCCCCAATCAAAGGCATTAGCGACCGATAACCAGTAAAGATATTCATCTATATAATAATAGTCATACGTAAGATAGTACATATCTAAATATGCATATGCAAGATTCAATGCAACTCCAGTATTCCAAACATATATAGAAACAACATCTTGTACAAATTGAACTTTACTTCCTGTTTCTACACCATTATTTGCGTACGCATCAGCAAGTCGCCAATGAGATTGCCAATCTTCACGTCCATAAATAGTGTAATGTGCAGGTGGTAATGTTGTTGATGGATTTGCGTTTAATGTGTTAATAAAAGAACTTCCTGGTCGTAAATCTTGTGCAGCGGTACTATTAAGTTTTGCTGGGTCAAAAGCAAGATTGATAATATCAATTAATGGTGCGAGATAATATGCAGCAATATTAAAATAATCCCAATAAAATAATGCTGCCCATCCGTATGCAAGGTCATTAAGCCACGAAGAAGTCAAAATGCCCAAATTACTTTGTGCATTACTAGCAATTGGCGCTCCTTTATGTGGAGTTCCTATTGTAATAAGTGCTGCAACTTTACTATTTGTTCCTTGCTGTCTCCGGATTTCTCTTGCCAAAACACCACCCATACTGTGTGCTACAACAACAGTGTTAGAATATGGTACAAGAGTTTGTGCAGAATTTGTTGCCGTACCACTTATAGAGGCTAATCCATTGTAACCAGCGTTCGTTGGATATGAAACAGAAAACTGATTGTATATTTGCTGTTGTAAAGATTGCATATCTGCTGCACCGGCACTAAAACCATGAAGTAAAGCAACGTTAGAAATTGGCGGTGGTGGAGGCGGAGGTGGTGTTGTTACGGTAAAATACGGTGTTGCCGTAGTTGTAGCGTTAGCATTTTGTACCTTTAACGGATATGAACCAAGAGGAATACCATTAGGAACTGGAACTTCTATATATGTAGCAGTTTCTATTGTCGGGTAAGCATTATATGCATTTGGATAATTGCCAAATGTTACTTTCGTCCAATCTAGCGGTAGTGCATTTGGTGTTGTATTTGATTTAGCATCTGGAATTGGAGTTCCGCCAACTTTAAAATTATATCCTGTAATTTTTACTATTGTTCCTACTGGTCCGGAAGTTGGCGTGTACGAAGTAATAACAGGGTTTTGTGCATAAGTAATAATTGTTATTATGCTTGTTAAAAATATTATAAAAATATTTTTCATAAAAATCTCCTATCGTTGTGGGGTTAAAGAATATTTATTAACTATGTAACCGTTTTTTTCTTCACGTGAAGAATTATTGTTGTATAACTTAGAATGTGTCCATAATTCTTCCGGTGTTTTTGCTTCCATAAGATGTTCTGAAATTTTTATTCCATTTCTGTAAATTTCTGCTTTTTCCGGCATTGAGGTAGAAGCATTAAAAATACTTTTTATGATAATTCCTTCTGTATTTCCATTAGGACGTAATGAACGAGAAAGTTCATAACGATTATTTCCTAAATTTTTTACTTCATATCCTTTTTCTTTAAAATGATTTTCTACTTCAGAAGATTTCATTGCAGAAAAATTTACTTTTGGCAGGCTTGAAACTTTTTGTTTTTCAAGAGCAATCTTTTTTCTTGCTTGGCTCATTATTTCTAATGCTTTACGATTATGTTCATCAAATGGAACAGTTTGGAGTTTTCCCTCACTATTATAATATTGCAAACCTTCCGTTGTTAATTCCAATTTATTTGGTAACAAATAAGGTTTTTCTTTTTCTGATATTTCTTGTGAAAAATTTATTGAGCCATATCCTTCGTCCGAAATTTGCATTGTCCCGGATAATACAGAAGATGGAAACTTTGATTGTGGAAGTGAAGAAAGATTGAGTGGTTCTTCAGATTTTGTTGATTGTATAGAAGTGGAAAATGTATTGGAGGTTTTATATAGCCGGTTTTGGTTGCTTTGAAATTTTGCAGTAGAATTATTTTTTTCTTCTACTGATAGTGGTGGACTTTCTTGACAACCAAACAAAAGCAACACAATAACTAATGGTATTATTAATGAGAGATAGTTTTTCATAATAATTCTCCTATATGTAGTTTATGGAAAGAAAATTTTTCCTAATATAGTTTTTATGATTTTACTTGTCAAGCATAATTTGATACTTTATTTAAAAAACATGTATTTAATTATATAATTAGCATCTTGCACTATACTAACAATATATTTTTATATTCTTATACAATAAAAATGGCTAATATTAGCCATTAAACACAAAAAGCGGAAAAAAGAAAAAATTCCTTTTCCGCTTTTGTAATAATGCTAATACAAAACAATCTAAATATTCTTCAACATCATTTCTAATTCCGCTTCGGTTTCTACTCGCACTTCACGGGCTTTACTTCCATCAAACGGACCAACAATTCCTGCGGCTTCTAATTCATCTACCAAACGTGCAGCACGAGAATATCCAACTTTTAATCTTCGTTGTAATAAAGAAACTGAACCTTGTTGATGACGTACAATAACACGTGCGGCTTCTTCAAATAATTCATCACGCTCATCACTTCCACCAAACATTGAAGCACGTTTTTTTTCCAACGCTGAAGGCAACTCGTATTGCTTGCTGTAGCCCTTTTGTTTTCCAATGTGATTCACCACTTCCTCTACTTCTTCTGTAGAAATATACGCATTTTGTATCCGCATTGCTTTCGGACTGCTTGATGAAAGATACAACATATCACCACGTCCGATAAGTTGCTCTGCTCCGCCAGCATCTAAAATTGTACGCGAATCTATTTTAGAAGAAACAGCGTATGCAATTCTCGCTGGAAAGTTTGCTTTAATCACACCAGTAATAACATCAACCGATGGACGTTGTGTTGCTACTACAAGATGAATTCCGACAGCACGTGCAAGTTGTGCAATACGTGCGATTGGTTCTTCTACTTCTTTTGCAGCGGTTATCATCAAATCCGCAAGTTCATCAATCACTACAACAATGTATGGAAGAAAACGATGTCGTAATGTTTCAGTATCTTTTCCTTTTAATTTTCCAGTTTTAAATCGTTCATTATAATCTGTAACATGACGAACTCCTGCCGCAGCAAGTAAGTCGTATCGTTTTTCCATTTCTAACACTGCGGATTTTAATACGAGTACGGCATTGTTTGGAACGGTAATAATTTTTTCATCTATATCCGGTGAAACGGCAAGATAATGATTTTGCAATTTGAGATAGAGATTCAATTCTATTTTTTTGGGGTCAACCAAAACAAATTTTATTTCTGATGGATGTAAACGATACAATAAACTTGCAATGATGGTATTGATACCAACACTTTTTCCCATTCCTGTTGCTCCGGCAATTAACAAGTGCGGCATTTTTGCCAAATCATCAACAAACACTTCTCCCGTACTGGTTTTTCCCATTGCAATTGGAAGTGCGGCTTTGGTATCTCGAAATTTTTCTGAATTGAGAATACTGCGGATTGTTACTATGGCAGATTTATGATTGGGAATTTCTACACCAACAGTTCCTTTTCCGGGAATTGGTGCTTCGATACGAATCCCTTTTGCTTGCATCACTAATGCAAGGTCATTGGAAAGATTAACTATTTTTGAAACTTTTACTCCTGTTGCGGGAACAATTTCGTACAATGTTACTACAGGTCCGGGAGTTACACTCACACTTTCAATTTCTACACCAAAATCTCCCAACTTTTCTTTTAACAGTGCTGCGTTTGCTTTAAGTTCTTCATCATCAACTTTTTCGTTGTAGCGTTTGTTATCCAATAAATCTACAGAAGGAAAAACATAATCAATTTCTTCATCTTCTATTTCCGGTTCATCTAATTCTACTTCTTGTTCTTGTATCGCTTCGTTAACGGTGAGCGGAATATCTTGGCTTTCCTGTAATTGCATTTCTACATCATTTTCATCTTTTTTAATAATATTTTCTTCTACTTCAGATTTTTTTTCTTGTTGAACTTTTTGTTCTATCTTTTGTGTTGGTTGTTGTGTCGAATTTGTTTGTGGGATAATTTCATTATCATAACGTTTTACTTCTATCGCTTTTTCTTGTTGGATTTTTTCTTTTTTGAGTGCTTGCTGTTCTTTCCATTCTTCTACTTTACCGGAAAATTTTGCAACGAACAATGCAAAGAAATTTTTTAATCTTTCAGATGTTGCACGAAGGTCTAAATCTATTAATAATGTAATTGTTGCAAAAAGTAGTGCTGTGATAAAAATAATTCCACCAACATTACCAATAAATTTTTGGATGAGGTTTGCAATAAATGCACCAATCAATCCACTCCATTCTGATGCGAGTATTTCTTCTAAACCAGCAAAACGTAATAATCCAAACAATGAGGAACAAAGAAATGCAAAAAGAAGTGTGTACGTGGTAATGTATGCTAATTTGCGAAGATTGTTTTGACGTAATGTTGACCATCCCCAAGCAATAATAAGAAATGGAAAAACGTACGCAAAAAATCCAACTGTGTTGTTGATAAAAAAATGGGCGATGACTGCTCCACCAATTCCCAACCAATTTGAAGTATCTTGAGATTTTTGTTGAATAAGTTGGTCATTCGTGAAAACTTTATAAATATCCGGAAAGGCAATATCTCCATTGGCTTCATCAGCAGAAGAGTAGGAAAGAAGACTAAGAAGAATCATTATTCCGCAAATGATAACAAAAAAAGAAATGAGTTGTTTTTTTCGCTCTTGGTCTTTTTTTGAATCTGTTTTTTTCTTCCGCGGTGTGGGTGTGAATTGTTCTTTTTCTTTTGGCTCTGAAAGTGTTTCGTCCATTAATGTAAAAATTTATTGTTGATTCACTATTGCATTTGGATTTTCTGCGTTAAAATCCAACGTAATTTTTAATTCATCTTTTTTGAGTTTGATAACATTTCCAATAAGTTGTGGAAGCACTGGAATTGTATCTATTGCTGCACAAAATTTTAAATCCCCTTGAAAACCAATTTCTGTAAGTTGTTGCCCATGGTTGCAGTTTTTTATCATCTTCAACAAACTTTTTGCAGATGTTTGATACAGTGTTTGTGCTGCCACAGCAGAATCATTTAACTGTATTTCTGTTTCATCGGTAATATTTTTTATCATCATACCAGCACACACTGCATCTTCCATACAAAACGCCGATTGTTTTCCTGCACAAATAATGACAACATCTTCTTGTGCATCTCTGATGAACTGCACAACTTTACTCATATTCACAAAACTTCCGATAACCATGTTTTTTGCATATCGTGCTTTAACCATTGCTGGCGAACCATTGGTGGTACAAAAAATAATGGATTTCCCTTTTACGGCTTCAACAGTATATTCTAATGGAGAGTTTCCAAGATTAAAACCTTCTATAATTTTTCCATTTCTTTCACCACCACGTATTACTGCTCCACCAAATAAATTTCCAGAAACTTTTACAGCGGATTCTACTGATGCAACGGGAATAACTTCTTTTGCTCCGTTATAAAGTGCTGTTGCAATGGTTGTACTTGCTCGGAGAACATCTATTATAATAATATTTTTATTTCGTAAAGAAAGTTCATCAACAAGGAGTGGTGAAAAAAGTACATCTATTTTTATCATGCGAGTTTTATGATTTTATTTTTTTAAAAACGGAACTTGTGTAACAACAGCATTTATTTTTTTTCCGCGAATATCTACTTGCACCGTTGTTCCGGCAGAAGAATATTCTGTTGGAATATATCCCATCGCAATACCTTGCTCTAGTGATGGGGAAAATGTTCCGCTGGTTACAGTCCCAATACTTTTTTCTCCTTTAAAAATTTCATATCCATGTCGTGGAACGGATTTTTCTTGCAATACTAATCCAACAAGTTTTCGCTGCACTCCGTTGGCTTTTACTTTTTCCAAGGCAGATTTTCCGATAAAATCTCCTTTAGAAATTTTCGTAATCCAACCAAGATTTGCTTCTAATGGATTTGAAGTTTCGTCTATATCATTTCCGTATAAACAATATCCCATTTCTAAACGTAATGTATCTCTCGCTCCTAATCCGATTGGTGCGATGTTGTATGCTTTTCCTTTTTCAAAAATTGCATTCCAAATTTTTTCTGAATGTTGTGCGTCAAAATATAATTCAAATCCGAGTTCCCCTGTGTAGCCGGTTCGGGAAATAATCATTTCAACATCAGCGAATTTTCCTTGTACAAAATTGTAATAGGGAATATTTTTTAAGTCTGATTTCGTTAATTGTTGAAGAACTTTTTCAGAATCTGGTCCCTGCACAGCCAGTAATGATGTTTCATCACTTTTATTTATTAACTCTACTTGTTCAAGAAGATGTTTTTGCATCCATTGAAAATCTTTTTCAATATTGGAAGCATTTACTACAACCATGTAGGAATTTTCTGCGAGCATATAGACTAATAAATCATCAATGATATTTCCATTTTCCAAACACATTGCAGAATATTGTGCTTTTCCGGGAACTAATTTTGTAACATCGTTGATTGTTATTTTTTGTAAAAATGATTGTGCATTTTTTCCTGTTACAAAAAATTCTCCCATATGGGAAACATCAAAAACACCAACATTGGTGCGAACTTTTTTGTGTTCTTCAAGAATGCTGGTGTAATGAATCGGCATTTCAAATCCGCCAAACGGAACTATCTTTGCTTTGTGTTTTTGGTGGAGTGAAAAAAAAGGTGTGTGTTTCATTGTTGATAAATTTATTTTTTTGTTTTTTTCCAATCAGATAAAAATTTTTCTAATCCGATATCAGTTAATGGATGTTTAGCAAGTTGCTCAATTACTTTAAATGGAATGGTGCAAATATCCGCACCAAGCATTGCGGCTTCAACAATGTGTATTGGATGACGAATGCTTGCGACTAATACTTGTGTTTCGTAATTGTAATTTTTGTAGATGGTTATGATTTGACGAATAAGTTCCATTCCATCTTGACTAATATCATCCAATCTTCCTACAAACGGGCTAATGAAATAGGCACCGGCTTTTGCTGCAAGCAATGCTTGGTTTGCAGAAAAACATAATGTAACATTGGTGCGGATACCTTCGGCTTTGAGTGCTTTTACGGCTTTCAATCCCTCAACAATGAGTGGAACTTTAACGACGATGTTTTTGTGAATTTTTGCTAACTCCCGTCCTTCTTTCATTATTCCATTAAAATCGGTTGAAACCACTTCTGCACTAATGGGTCCATCAACAATTTTACAAATTTCTTGTAGTAATGGAATAAATTCTTTTCCTTCTTTTGCTACTAAACTGGGATTTGTTGTTACTCCATCTAATACACCAAGGGCGTTGGCTTCTCGGATTTCATCGATGTTTGCGGAATCTATGAAAAATTTCATAATGGTACTTTGTTAAAAATGATTTGTTAAAATTATTTAAACTGGATTCCTGTCAACAACACGCGGGAATCACTATTTTCTCATTTACTCATCTACTTCATGACTCACATACTTATCTACTCAAAAATCTAATTTCTAAATTCTTCAGTAATATCTTTATCTTGTTTATAAGAGATAAAATGAAATTCATCGATTGCTAAATTTTTATCTTCTTCTATTGTAATGCGAACGCGAAAACGGAGCATGAGTTTTGTTAAGCGACTGATTACTGTTCCATCTCTAAACATTTCTGCAATGGATGGATGGATACGAAGTGTAAGTCGAAATTCTCGGGACTCTGAACGAAAACGGCGAATCCATCGCTCAATCGTACTTACAATTGCTGCTTTAGATTGCACTAGCCCTGTTCCTCCACAGGTTGGACATGGTTCAGAGAAACTGTGAACTATACTTTGTCGAATTCGCTGACGTGTAATCTGCATTAAGCAAAAATCTGTTAATGGTAAGATTGTTGCTTTTGCTCTATCTTTGTGAAATTCTTTTTTTACTTCATCGTAAATTTTCTTTTTATTTTTTTCATCTTGAACATCAATAAAATCAATAACAATAATTCCACCTAAATCTCGCAGACGAATTTGTCTACAAATTTCTCGTGCTGCTTCTAAATCTGTTTTTAATGAATTTGTTTCTTGGTCTTGTTTTCCAGAATATCTTCCGCTGTTTACATCTATAACAGTCATTGCTTCTGTATGTTCTACAATAATATAACCACCGCTTTTTAACCATACTTTGCGTGCAAGTGTTGTGGCGATTTCTTTTTCCATTCCAAAAACATCAAAGATGGGTTCTTTTTTCCCATACAGTTCAATATTATCTGCCATCTGCGGAGAAAATACTTCTACATAGGATTTGATTTCTTTGAAAAGTTTTTTGTTATCCACTACAACGCGTTGAATATCTTCACTAAATAAATCACGAATAACGCTGGATGTTGTTGCCATATCTTTGTACAACAATGCAGGTGGTTTTTCTTCTTTAAGAGTTTTTTCGATTTCTTTCCACGTTGCTAACAGTGTTTCTAAATCGTGAAGAAAAACTTTTTCATCTTGGTCTTCTGCATTGGTACGAACAATGACTCCAAAATTTTGTGGAAGGATACTGCGAACGAGATTTCGTAAACGGCGTTTTTCTTTAAAGTTGGTAATTTTTCTGGAAATGCCAATATTGTTATCGAATGGTAAAAGCACTAAAAATCTTCCCGGCAAAGAAACTTTGGTTGTTACTCGAACGCCTTTTTTTCCGGTGGGTTCTTTGGTTACTTGAACAATTACTTCTTGTCCTTTGGTGAGATTGACTGATGGGCGTGATTTTTCCGTTTTTGGTTTTTCTTTGGGTGCTGGTTTTACGGATGGAACTTCATTTTCATCTTCTTCTTCGGTATCAACATCGGAATCATCTCCAAGCATTGCACCGTATTCTGTAAAGGTTTCGGCAATATCAGAAAAATGCAAAAATGCGTCTTGTGGCAGACCTATATTGATAAATGCGGCTTGGATTCCTGGTAAGACTTTGGCAACAGTTCCAAAGTAAATATCTCCAACTAAACGTTCTTTTTCTGGTGTTTCTACAAATAATTCCGCCAATTTTCCATCTTCAGTAATTGCTATTCGGATTTCATTGGTGGTGGAATTTATTATGATTTCTTTTTTCATCAATTTTTATAAAAATAACTAACTATTTTATATAGAGTTAGATTGTTTTTTTCATCTTTTTATTTAAGTTACGAAAATATTTTGTTGCTTGCAAGCCATTGATAGTATCGGAAAATAAAAGGTCAAGCGTACTGTATCACACTTTCATGTGGAGGCCGTTGCTTCCTTCCGGACCTGGCGGGATTGTCCATACTACGGTTGTACAGGGCTTGACCTTGAATTATTTATTTTGTTGTGAAAGATTAATAACTGTAATAGCAACTGCAGTAATGCTAGCCAATATTGTTGCTAAACCACTTATTACTTGTAATGTATTTAATTGTTCTTTTCGAATTGCTTTGGGAACATAAACAGAACTTCCTGGTGGTAATTCTGGGTCTGGGAAAATCCACCATCCACCTTCCCATTTTTTTCCTGTTGGTAATAAAACAACAGTTCCACTTTCATTTGCTTCTTCGGTATATCCACCTGCTTGTTTAATATAATAACTCAATCCTTCTCCTTTTTGATATAGTACAGGACTTGGAATATACACTTCTCCTCTTACATAAACTACTTCTTCTTTGGGTCCAATATAAATAGAATCTCCATTTAATACTTCTATATTGTCAATAGACATTTCATTTTCATATGCTTGTTTTAAATTGATTGGTATAAAACTGGTCGTTCTATCATCAAATTTTCCTGTATCTAACTTTACAGGATTAAATTCCATTGGTTTTGGTTTTCTAAAAAATCTTGCTCCTTCTAAATAGGCATCTTTTTTAAATCCACCGGCTCGTTTTATAATATCTGCAACTTTTTCACCTTTGTAATTAATTGCATAATTTCCTGGATACATAACCAATCCTTCAACTCTTACAATTTTTTGTTCACCATAATGTGGTTTAGTAGGAATAAAAACATAATCCAAATCTTGTAACATAAATTTTTCTTGTAGATTGGCATCCCAATAATTGTCCGGTAGTTTAACTTTAATTAGTGTGGTGTATTTATCACTATCTGTAATAGTAATACGAGAAATATTGACACTATCATATTCAGCATTTTCTTTTAATCCACCAGCAAGAACAATTAAATCTGCCAAGGTCATATTTTCTGCACGGATAAATGTACCGGGTTTTCTTACAGCACCAGAAATGGTTACCGTTCGTGGTGGAAAAAATTGCTCTTGTTCATAAATTTGAATAATATCTTCATTTTGTAAAACTAAATTATCAGATTCTTTTCCTTCCATTGCTAAACGCGGAATGAATGAAATAATTTCTCTGCGAAGTGTCGGCAATAATCGTAAAATTGTTCCACGTTCAGAAAATGTATTGGAAAGTAATCCATCGGCTTCTGTAATTAAATCTTTAATTCGCATTTCCGGTTTTAATTGAAATATACCGGGCTTTTTTACACCTCCACCAATACTTACTCTATTTTCTGGATTTTCTGAAATAGATAGTACAGAAAGAATATCTCCATCCTCTAATTTATAAGAACTATTTTTTAATTCTTGCAGAGAAGAAAATCGAATATCGATATCTAAAATATCTTTGTTATAATTTTTACGTTCATCAAATGGAATAATTCTTTCTACGTGAACACGGTCAAAATACGAAGTAACATGAACTCCACCAGCAAGTGAAAGTAAATCTTTTAATAGTTCTCCTTCTTTTAACTCATAAATTGCGGGACGTAATACACTACCAACTAATGCAGCACGTTTTCCGGCTGGTTTTACAAACACAATATCTCCATCTTGCAAACGATGGTCTTTTGACTTATCTCCTCTTAATATATAATCATAAAAATCTATTGCAGATAAAGATTTTCCATCTCTCATTACTTGAATATCACGAAGAGTTCCTTTTACTGAAGGTCCGCCGGCAAGATACAGTGCATGAAAAGCAGTGGACATTGAGGAAAGTGAGTATGCACCTGGTTTATCAACTTCTCCTAAAACAAAAATTTGAATGGTGCGAAGTTTTCCTAATGAAACATCTAAAAATGTATTACCATCTTTTAAGCCTGCATAAAATTCAGACATTCTTTGAAGAAGCCGTTCACGAAATTGTTGGATAGTAGAACCATTGGCAATAACAGGACCAACTTCAGGAACGATAACTTTGCCTTCTCTATTAACAGAGAGTTGATAATATAATTTTGTTTCTCCCCAAACAGAAATAATAATTTCATCTCCCGGACCAAGAAGATAATTTGGCGGCGTTGCAACATTAATAATTGGTGAAAATGTAGTTGCGGGATAATTAAAAATAGAGTAACCAAAAGGTTGTGTTTCTTCGTCTTTCAATCTCCCAGTAAATCCTACTATTGGTTCTAATTTTTTCTTTGTAAAAATATTGCTAGTTAGTATTGTATCTACTTCTTCATTTACACTATCTATTTCTGTTCCTACAATTTTATCTTTCCGCAATTTTCCATCTATAGTATTACTTTGACTTGATAAATAGTCTTCTACATTTAATCCTTTTTCTTTTGCTTTTTGAATTGCTTCTTCTCTGGTGAGTCCCATTTCTTGCAATCTACCTTCTATTTGGGATTGAGACATTCCTTTCAACTTAGATTCTACTTGAGATTTTGTTGTATTATCTACTGATTGATTTTGTGTGGTTGTGGTTTGTGTAGAAGAACTTTGACTCGTTGGTTGAGCTGTTGCTATACTTATTTTTATAATAAAAAGAATAAAAAAGATTTTTTTCATGGTATTAATGTTGATTGTTTTTCTTCATTAAGAGTAAGAATATAAAGATTTTTTATGATAAAAAACATTCCTTTTTTTGCTTATTAGGAATTTAAAATTTCCTTATAATACTCTTCATATTGTTTTACAACAGTGTCCACATTAAATAATTCTACGGCTCGTGCTCTTCCGGCTTTGGCAAAACGTTGATGTTTTGTTTCGTTGGTGAGTAAATCAAGAGCGTATTTTGCCATTCGTTCAATATCTCCAATTTCTGCAATGTAACCGGTTTCGTTATGCACGACTAATTCCGGCAATCCACCAACACTGGAGGAAACTACGGGAACTTCGCATGCCATTGCTTCCAACGCAGAAAGTCCGAAGCTTTCGGATTGACTGGGAATGAGAAATATATCTGCGGCGGAAAGTATTTCTACAAGGTTTTGCTGCTTGCCAAGAAATTTTACTGAATCGGCAATATTCAATTCTCGACATAATGCTTCACAACTGGAACGTTCCGGTCCATCTCCCACTAATAATAATTTAGATGGGATTTTTTTTCGTACACTATCAAAAATTTTAATCACATCTTGTACGCGTTTTACTGCACGAAAGTTTGATGTGTGAATAAGAACTTTTTCATCTTTTTGCATAAGATGCTTTTTCATGCATGATTGCGGAAGACGTTTATATTCTTCTGTATCTACAAAATTGTAAATGACGCGTATATCTTTATTGATATTGTAATTGGTGATGGTTTTTTCCTTTAAGAAACGAGAAACTGCGGTAACTCCGTCGCTTTGTTCTATACTAAATTTCATCACGGGAAGAAAACTTGGTTCTAATCCAACTAAGGTAATATCTGTTCCGTGTAGTGTGGTGATAACGCGAAATGATTCTTGCTGTAAAATTTGTTTTGCAAGATAAGCACTGGTTGCGTGTGGTATTGCGTAGTGTGCGTGAATAATATCTAACTTTTCAAATTTTGCGACTTCTACCATTTTGCTGGCAAGTGCAGGTGTGTACAAGGGAAACTCAAACAGCGGATAGGTGGACATTTCTACTTCGTGATAGAAAATGTTTTCTACAAATTCATTGAGACGCATTGGTAGTGCGTAACTGATAAAATGAATTTGATGTCCGCGTTGGGCTAAGGCTTTGCCGAGTTCTGTTGCAAGTACTCCGCTTCCTCCGTAGGTAGGGTAACAGGTGATTCCGATTTTCATAGTTATTTTTACTCTTCTATATTTTTTCTTAACTTTTCTTGAAAATGCCATGATTTATAATTGAATTTATCAAATGTTATTATTTGATTGGCTTGTTTTCTTGATATTTTCATATAAGATTTTTTAAAATCTAACGTTTCCATTGTATAAAAATAGTTTTTATCTTCAGCATACAGCCACCATTCTCCAGACCCTTCGTTCATTTTTGTTACTTTAAAAGTAAAGAATGAACTTTCTTCAGGAATAATAAATTCTTGCGCAGTGATAGAAAACCAAAGATTAGTAACTACTTCAGTGCTTACCATTAAAATAATGATAAGGATAAGCAGTAATCCAATTATAATATTTTTTGACTGTTTCAAATTATCACTAATTATAGAGAAACCTTCTATTTTCTCCCCTTCAAAAAATCCACCAACAAACGCACACCAAAACCAGAGCCGCCTTTGGGAATATATTCTTGCGGAGTTTCGAGCATTGCTGTTCCGGCAATATCACAATGCACCCATTTGTAATCACCAATAAATTTTTTGAGAAACCATGCTGCGGTAATAGTTCCCGCCCAACGTCCGCCGGTGTTTTTTACATCAGCAACGTCGCTTTTAATTTGCTTTTCGTATTCATCATACAAAGGTAATTGGCACACACGTTCATACGTTGCATCTCCAGAAATTTTTAAGGCATTCATTGTTGGTTCATCATTACCCAACATTCCGGCAGCGTGGTTTCCTAATGCAACAACGCATGCACCGGTGAGCGTTGCAAGGTCAATCACCAAATCCGGTTTATAAAGAGAAGCGTAACTTAATGCGTCCGCAAGTATGAGACGTCCTTCGGCATCGGTGTTATCCACTTCGGAAGTTTTTCCGTTATAATGACGAATGATGTCTCCGGGTTTCATTGCAGTTCCGCTTGGCATATTTTCTACGGAAGGAATCAGTCCCACAAGATGAATGGGAAGTTTTAATTCTGCCACCGCTTGAAAAGTTCCAATCACCGCAGCGGCTCCGCTCATATCCATTTTCATTTCGGGCATTCCTGCGGCGGGCTTGAGAGAAATTCCGCCCGTATCAAAAGTAACACCTTTTCCTACTAATATTATTGTATTTTTTTTATTTTTTGTTGATTTATTATATTCTAACACAATAAATCGTGGAGTTTTTTCGCTGCCCTTTGCGACGGCAAGAACTCCGCCCATTTTTAAACTTTCTATTTTTCGTTTATCAAAAACTGTTGCTTTGAATTTATATTTTTTTGCTGTCTGCACGGCATCATTGGCAAGTGTTTCGGGATAAATTTCATTTCCAGGTGCGTTGGAAAGATTGCGTGCGTGAACGACTGCTGATGTGATGATTGCTCCACTTTCCACTCCTTTTTTTACTTCTTTTATAATAGATGAAAGTGATGTAAAAATTTTTAGTGTTTCTATGTTCTTTTCTGATTTTTCTTTGGTGAGATATTTATCAAATTTGTAAAGTGAAAGTACAGCTCCCTCCACTAATGCTTGGGCAACTTCACTGTGAGAAAATGTTAAAAGAAATGGAAATTCTATTGCCAACGAAGTAATTTTTAATGTTTGTGCTTTTTTTGCAGCAGTTGCAGCAGCACGTCGTAATTTTTCTAACGAGATTTTTTTTACTTCTCCTAATCCGACTAAGAGTACTCGTGGTGTACGAAGTGTGTCATTCGTATAGAGAGAACATGTTTGTCCTTCTTTTCCGGAAAAATCTTCCAATTTTATTATTGGTGTAAGTTGTGCGGAAAGCGGTTTGCTTAATTCTTTCATAGATTTTTGAAAGAGTTGTTTATCTTGAAAAACAAATACGGCTGCAACGTCGCTTTGTATTTGATAGAGTGAGTGGTATTCTGTGGTGATGTTCATGTTCTTTTCTTTCATAAATTTGAGTTTGTTAATTTAAAATGGATTCCTGCTTAAAACGTGCGGGAATGAAAATTTATTAGATTGCTTCGTTTCTACTATTATTTTCTGACACACCCCTAAATCCCCTTCTCCCTCACACAACCAAACACACAGAGGGGACTTTTTATAAAAATTGTTGTGTTCGTTCTAATACTAATGGAATAATTTCTTTCATCGTGATATTTTCTACTCTTGCACCAGCGGCGTTTTTATGTCCATTGCCACCAAATTCTTTTGCGAGTTTGTTCACAAAAATTTCTCCTTTGGAACGAAAACTGATTTTTATTCCATCAACATTTTCTAAAAATAATATCCCGATTTTTACTCCAGCAATAGTCATTGTATTATAAACAATATTATCCGTATCACTTTCTGTGGTTTGGGTTTCCTCCAACATTTTTTTGGTAATAGTGATATAGACAACTTTTCCGTTATGGGCAACTTGCAGTGAACTCAATGCACTTCCTACCAAATGAAGTTTATTAATTTGTCCTTCTTCAAAAAGTGTTTGATAAATTTTTTCCGGCTGCACTCCGCGTTTTAATAAATCTGCAACAATGAGATGTGTTTCATCATCCGTTTTCGGAAATCGGAATGAACCAGTATCGGTCATAATTCCGGTGTACAATGCTTCAGCTATTGGTGTGGTAATGCTTTCAAAATTCCACCAAGAAAAAATTCGATAGAGTAACTCACATGTTGCAGGAACATCAGTATCTATAATGTATAAATCGGCGAACGGTTCTTGTTCAAGATGGTGGTCTATGCAAATTTTATAGCCGCTGCTTTGAATAATATATTCTTGCAATGCAGAAAATCGTTTTGGAGAATTGGTATCGACAACAATGCAGCATTCTGCTTCGAGAATATTTTTTCCGTGTTCTTGTGGAGAGAATTGGATGATGGGAAATGTAGAAGCAAGCCATTCAAAATTTTTTGGTGTTTCGCTTTGATTGTAAATGGTAACTTCTTTTCCAAGATTTTTTAAGAATACAGCAAGTGCAATTTCACTTCCTAACGCATCTCCATCGGGGTTGATGTGTGTGGTAATAACGAAAGTATTTTTTTGTTGAAGTATTTCGCGAAGTTGTAAAAAAATTTCCTGCATTACGAAAGATTATTTAAGAATGGCAGCCAACGAGAAAAATATCCGGCAATGATGGTGAGATAATTGGTGATGATGAGTATTCCTAAAACAATGAGCATAATTCCACCAACAATTTCTACTGTGCGGAAATATTTTTTGATTTTATTAAAAATATTAAAGAAGAAATTAATGCTGATGCTGGTGATAAAAAACGGAATTCCTAATCCCAAAGAATAACTTGCAAGAAGCACAATTCCTTGAGTAATAGTTTCTTGCTGACTTGCCACAACAAGTATTGCTGCAAGAACGGGACCAATACACGGTGTCCAACCGAAAGCAAATGCAGCACCAATAAGGAATGAACCGAAAAGACCGAGTTTTTTTTCTTGTGTGTGGAAGCGTTGTTCGTAATTCAAAAATTTAATTTTGAAAACTCCGAGCATGTGTAATCCAAAAAGAATTATTATTCCGCCAGCAACTTTACTGATAATATCATAATACTCATTAAAAATTTTTCCGAGTGATGTTGCGGTTGCTCCTAATAAAATAAAAACAAAAGTAAATCCACCAATAAAAAGAAGTGAGTTGAAAATAAGTTTGCGAAGTTTTTTTGATTTATTTTCACCGGTTTGCATTTCATCTAAGGAAACTCCGGAAATAAAAGAAATATATCCCGGAATAATTGGAAGTACGCACGGAGAAATGAATGAAAATAATCCGAAAATAAATGCGGTGAAAATTCCGATGTTTGTTGTTTCCATAAATATATTTTTTTTGTAGGGACAAAAAATCTTTTGTCCCTACATATTATTTTTACAAATTATAATTTAAAGAAATTCTGTTAATGCTTCCTATTTGACCAAGTGAACTGAAACTGTAATCAACTCTTATATCTTTTATAAAGATTCCTGCACCAAAAGAAATTCCTGCAAGACCGGCGGAGTTTCCGATTTTCAATTCTTTTCTTCGTTCACTATTATAACCAACTCGTAAGTGAAAACTTTCGCTTGCTAAAATTTCTGCACCAAAAGAAAAATTTTTAAATCGTTGTAAGAATGAATCTTGCGACTCATTCAATTTGTGAAAATTTAAATTTAATACTATTGGAAGATGTTGTGGTTTGATATTTCCACCAATGGTAAATTCAAATGGTAATTTTTCTGTTGTAGAAGAATAAGAACTTAATTGCGTTCCAATATTGGCAAGAGTTGCTGCAAGAGAAATTGGGTCTGAACCCGGAATATTATACACAACACCAATATCAGCGGCAACTGCAGAAGAAGAATATTTTTGAATCGATGAATAAATAAATTTTCCGGAAATTCCGAGAGAAAGATTCTCTTCCACCGTACGAGCAATTCCCACAGAAAGAAGCATATCACCAGCACCAAACGTTCCGTTTTCATCACCAAAAACATTAGTTTCTTTAAAACTTCCGTAATTGATGTAATAAATTCCTGCACCAACAAAACCAACATCTTCCACTTGTTGAGCGTAGGAAAGATTTCCTGCATTCACATCTAAAAGATGTTTTGTAAATCCAAAAGCGATTTGTGATTTTTGGATTGTTGCTAATCCGGCTGGATTATAATAGAGAACATTTGGGTCATTAGAAGCCGAAACAAAACTTCCGGCTAATGCTGATGAACGTGCATCGATTTCTTGATGAAGAAAATGATAGGTTGGTTTTTCTTCTCCAAATATTGTGGAGGAAAGAAAAATTATTGTTGCAATGAGAATTTGATAATATTTCATAAATAATATTTTTTTTAACCTTTTTTTAATACATTCTTTTGTCATCAAAATTAGGTAAATGCAGTACGAAAAACAAGTTCATTAAACCTTAACTATCTTTGTCATGCCCGAATGTTGTTATCGGGCATCCAGAAAAATGGATTCCCGCTAAAAACGTGCGGGAATGACAGACTTTCTAAAATTAATCACTCAAAGGAATTTTTATGAAAAAAAATGATATGTCTTGGTACAATTATACTCCACCAACGTGGTCTTCCACAGAATTAAAAATCATCAAAACACTTTCCACTCCATATAAAATTCAACAATTTCTTAATTCTATAGAATATAGTGCAGAATCTCGTTATCGATGCCCGCGTACAGTGTTGAAAGATAAAAAGGCGCATTGTTTTGATGGAGCGGTTTTTGCAGCAGCAATGTTACGGCAAATAGGTTTTCCACCTCTTATTGTTGATATGCAATCTGTTCGTGATGATGACCATGTGATTGCGATTTTCAAAAAGAATAATAGATTCGGTGCTATTGCAAAATCTAATTTTACCGGACTTCGTTTTCGTGAACCGGTGTATTTAACGTTGCGAGAACTTGTGATGTCCTATTTTGAATCTTTTTACAATATGGATAAAGAAAAAACACTTCGTCAATACACACGTGCTGTAAAACTTTCTTTGTATGATAATAAAAATTGGATGTTTGAGGACGAGCCAATGGAAGAAATTGGTTTGCAATTAAGTTATGTAAAAATTTATAAATTATTTACAGAAAAAATGATTCGTGCTTTTCATCCTGTTGATGACCGCACTTTTAAAGCAGGAATGTTGGGTGCAAATAAAAAAGGAATTTATAATCCCTCAAAAAAGAAAATTCAATAGAATGCCTTCACAATTAATTACTATAAAAAATAAAATTGCGCTGCTTAATAAAAAAAGGAAAAGTTACAAACTCCCTTCTATAAAATTCTATCCACCATTAGCAGAAAAAACAATTATTGCGTTTGAAAAAAAACATAGTATAATAATACCTGAAGACTATCGACAATTTTTATTACACATCGGAAATGGACAAAGAGGAAACTCACCCTTTTATGCATATTTTCATTTAAATACTTTAAAAAATGCCTTACACTATGTAGTCACTTTGAAAAAAATTCTTCCCAATTTTTTAAGTACTCCATTTCCATTCACCAATACAATAACAAAAAAAATCATTTATAGTATTGAAAAAGAAAATAACTACTGTCCTCTTTTTGCTCACCTATACGATAGTTGTCCCGAAAGAGAAATTCCAGGTTATTTATGTTTAAGTGATACTGGTGAATGTGATGTATTTTATGGATTAATTGTTACTGGTGAACAAAGGGAAAAAATGTGGAAGGCGGGTGAAGGAAATTATCCTCTCTATAAAAAAGAAAAAAATAAAATAATTCAACATACTTTTTTTTCTTGGTATGAAGAATGGTTAGATAAACATTTAGAAAATAGCACATTACAAGAAATCCACTCTAGATATAAAGAATGGGGAAAATTGCTCAAATAAGCATTCAGAAAATATTACTTTAATAAGAAATTCATCCATGCGACACACAGCCCTCATCACCGGTGCCTCATTTGGTATTGGGTACGAATTAGCAAAACTTTTTGCAAAAGATAATTATAATCTCGTACTTGTTGCCCGTAATGCAGAACGTTTGCAAAAAATTGTAACAGAATTTCAGCAACAATATAATATCACTGTTCACATTTTTTCTGTTGATTTAAGTTTACCAAAGGCCGTAGAAAAAATTTTCCAATTCACACAAGAAAAAAATATTTCTGTGGATTTTCTTATTAACAATGCTGGGTTTGGAACTCATGGAATGTTTGCAGAAAGCAATCTTGATGAGCAGTTAGGAATGATTCAAGTCAACATTACTGCATTAACACATCTCACAAAATTATTTCTTCCTGAAATGATGAAACGAAATTTCGGGAAAATTATGAATGTCGCTTCTACCGCAGCATTTCAACCCGGACCTTTTATGGCTACCTATTATGCAACGAAAGCGTACGTTCTCTCTTTTTCTGAAGCATTAGCCAGCGAACTCAAAACAACCAATATTACTGTTACTGCTCTTTGCCCAGGACCTACAGAAACGGAATTTCAAAAACGGGCAAAGGTTGAACAAACAAAACTCTTCGCAAAATCTGGAATGGTAATGCAAGCAGAAACTGTTGCAAACATTGGTTATAAAGGTTTGATGAAGGGGAAAACTCTTATTATTCCCGGAATGTGGAATAAACTTCTTGTACATTCTGTGCGATTTTTTCCAAGGAAATTAGTAATAAAGATTGTAAGAAAATTGCAAGAAGAAAGAAACAATGGATTATAGAAATTATATGGATTTTCATTTCTCCAACCACTTCATTACTTATTGATTCACCTCACCACTACCATCTTTTTAGTTTCAAAAAAATTTCCGGCATGTAAACGATAGAAGTATATTCCACTGGAGAATTTTTGTGCGTCCCACTCTACTAAATATTTTCCGGCTTTTTCCCATCCTTGAAAAATCATTTCAATCTCTTGTCCCAAAATATTATAAATTTTCAATTCAACATACATATCTTGAGGTACGGAAAACTCAATCGTTGTCAATACAGAAAATGGATTCGGATAATTATTATACAATTTTGGAATAAATACTGTTGGCGTCGGAATATAATCCACAAGAGTTTTTGCAATCCACGAAATACTTCCGGCAATTCTGTGTTCCCAATTATATTTTCTCCATGGAGCGACACGAAATTCCGGCAAACCAAAATTTTTTGCAGCATCAGGACGTATCCAATAATTTACTCCCATATTGTAAGATTTATAAAGTTGTTGTGTCATTATTTGCTGAGAAGTTTTTATGGGTTCATTCAATAATGCTGTAAAATAATTTGCCCATTGAATTGCTGAAAGAACATCTAACGAATGCTCTATTTCTGTTCCGTCACGTTCATCCGTTGTTCCATCATATTTCATAATGTAATCACAATAATACAAATCATTTCCGTACACATTATTTTTATCTTTTTTTAATGAGGCAACAAGTGCTGTTCCCGTTCTTTTTATAAATTTTGCTATTGCATTATCTTCTGTTACAGCGAACGCTCGCACCATTGCATTAGTAAGAATTGCAGACATCCACGGTGAAATAATAAATTCATTTGCACTCCCATCCCCAGCGTTCTGTCTTCCATAATGATATAAACCACCATCAATTTTATTTTTAGGAAGCAAACCACTAGCACCATTTTGGTGCCAAATAAAATCTGATGTTTGAGTAACAATATTTTGTTTGTAGGAATCCGTTCCAAAAATTTCGTACGCAATAATATTAGAGAGCAATCGAAATGCAAGATGCCGTTCTGTAAATGTCGGACTTTTTGGATTCCAACGAGATGGTTCATCATTATTTTCATGCGCCGTTACAACATCTTGAATATGTGACAATACAACTGTATCACCAGTCAACCAAAACGTATATGCCAAACATTCATTGTAACTATACATTGCTTTATTTCCATCTGTATAATAATTATCTAACGATGGAACTTTAAGTTGAAAAATTCCTACTGCCTTTGCCGGAATAGTTTCTTTTGTGTAAAGATGTTTTCTATAAAATTCCGTTGCACGAACTGCTTCTCGCAACGGTTGCAACCAACCACTTCGCATATACAATAAAAACATTGTTGATGCTCTATCATATAACCAAACATCAAAATCTGTTTTATATTTACATTGATTTTTATCTTGTACCAAAATATTATCTTCATTAATAATCGTAAAGAAATTATTTTTTTGTGCGTACTCTTGTGCTAAAAAGTTTTTATCTGTAAAACTATTTTTTAATAATGATGGCTCATCTCGTTGTTCAGAAATATTATCATTCAACGGAAGCATTCTTTGCAAATTCAAGATTCCTTTTGTTAAATGTGTTTTAGGTAAGACAACAAAAACATCTGGTTCATACACACTATCTTCCACGGCAAATGTTCCAGATGTTACCAAATGCCATGCAGTTCTAGGATTTTGAAATGTGTTAATAGATTTTGTCCGTAGATTTTTTCCCCATTCAATAGTTATTTCTTCATAATTAGGAAATTGTACAAAAAAAGAATATGATACTTGTATTATTGCGACGCGAACAAATTTATTATCTGTATTAGAAAAATTTCTCCACGGTGTCTGTAATTCTACAAATGCGGGAATTTCTATACCATTTTTGAGAATTCGTACCGTTTTGATACTATCTACAGAAAGAGAACTTTTTGTAAATGGAATACCAAATGTTACTATTGTTGGTGTATTTGTGGGAATTTTTTCCGTTGGAAACAATTTTACCATAATTGAACCACTAGGTTCGGAAACCGCAAAAAATGGCTCAATATTTGCTATTAATAATAGCGGTGTGTGAATAATAAAAAATGCAATACAATAATATTTTTTCATATTTCCCCCTTTGTACACTATTATAACATACTTTTATTGATAAACATTTGACCATTATCAACTCTTTTACTACAACATTAGAGTTTGTATATTTAAAAAATATGAACGAAACATTTGAACTTCTCACTTCCATCACACAAAATATTCCTGAAGGAATTTATCGCAGTACTGCGGATAAAAAATTAGTCTATGCGAATAATGCCTTCGTAAAAATGTTTAAGTATGATTCTGTAGAAGAATTATTACAGACAAATAATTCTTTGCACGTTAATCCACAACAACATGAAGAAATAATTTCTACAATAAAATTGCAGCAACATTGTTTAAATTATGAAACACAATTTCTTTGTAAAGATGGAACGATGTTTTGGGGATTAGTAAATGCGAATGGTGTTTTTGATGAACATCATACACTAAAATTTTACGATGCTGTTATTACGAATATTACTGAGCGAAAAAAAACAGAAGAACAAATACAAACTGCATTAAAAAAAGAAAAAAACCTTGGAGAACTTCGTTCACGATTTATTTCTATGGCATCACACGAGTTTCGCACACCACTTGCTGGCATTCTTTCTTCCGCAGAAATTTTAGATAGGTATGATGATAAACTCACTGAAAATAATCGCAAAAAAAATGTGCAACGCATTCAAGAAAGCGTAAAACACATGACGCGTTTGTTGGAAGATATTCTTCTTGTTGGAAAATCTGACGCCGGCAAACTTGAAATACAAAGAAAGCCCGTCAACATTCAAAAACTTTGTAATGACATTATTCAAGAATTAGAATTAAATGTTTTAAGAAAAACTAATCAAATTATTCTTTTTCATTCAACTAATATAGCAACCCACGCTCTTCTTGATGAAAAAATGATTTGGCAAATTTTAGAGAATCTTCTTTCTAATGCCATTAAATATTCACCACCCAATAGCACAATTATCTTTACAGCAGCGTGTTCAAATAATACTATTACATTTTCTGTGCAAGACCAAGGTATTGGAATTCCAAAAGAAGATATAGAACAACTTTTTCAACCATTTCATAGAGCAAAAAATGTGGGTACTATTCAAGGAACTGGACTTGGTTTAGTTATTGTAAAACGTTCCGTTGAACTTCATGGCGGAAATATTTCTATCGAAAGCGACACTGGAAAAGGAACAACCTGCACTATCACTCTTCCACTTATAAAGGAGAACGTATGACAAAAGTTTTAGTAATTGAAGACGAATTTTCTGTTCGTGAAAATATTAAACAAATTCTTGAATTTGAAAATTTTCACGCCGTGGTTGCAACAAACGGAAGAGAAGGTATTGCATTAGCAAAAAAAGAAATTCCCGACCTCATTATTTGTGATATTATGATGCCCGAAATGGATGGATACGAAGTTCTTAAAGAACTTCGTAATGATAATACCACTGCCTCATTGCCATTTATTTTTCTCACTGCAAAATCTGAAAAAACCGATGTGCGTTACGGAATGGAATTAGGTGCAGATGATTATCTTCAAAAACCATTCACAACTGAAGAACTTCTTAATGCCATCAAAATTCGTCTTGAGCGACAAGCCGAAGCCATTGCACAAAGTGAAAAACGTTTTCGCTCTCTTGTGCAAAATTCATCTGATATTATTACCATCATTCAGCCCGATGGAAAAATTTTATATGGAAGTCTCTCCCTAAAATCCATCACCGGATATACACTGAAAGAATTTTACGGAACAAATATTTTTAATTACATCCATCCCGATGATGCAAAACGTTTCGAACATTTTTTCCAACAACTTGTTGAAACAAAAGAAAAGCCACTTTCCTTATTTGAATTCCGTTTTCATCATGCAGATGAGACCTATTTATCATTTGAAGCTGTTGGAAATAATTTTTTGTATGACCCTCACATTAAAGGCATCGTCATCAATTTTCGAAATATCACCGAACGAAAAAAATCCGAAGAAAAAATTCGCGAACAAGCAGAATGTTTAAATGCAACATTAGATGCAATTATTGTTTGTGATTTAGAAAATGCTATTCGTTTTTGGAACAAAGGTGCAGAACAATTATACGGATGGCAAGAACATGAAGTCATTGGTAAGCAAATATTAGATATTGTGTATGGTGAACTCACCACAGCAATTATCAACGCCAATGCAACATTGTTGGAAAAACGTGAATGGCGAGGTGAGGTTCATCAAATAACAAAAGATGGAAAAGAACTTTTTGTAGAAGGACGTTGGACGGTTGCTCTTGATGGAAAAAATGAACCAAAATCCATTATCTATGTCAATAGAGATGTAACAGAAAAACGAAAAATAGAATCTCACTTTTTCCGCACACAACGTATGGAAAGTTTAGGACGTCTCGCCAGCGGAATTGCTCACGATTTAAATAACGTTCTTGGACCATTATTACTTTCCGTTCAAATCTTAAAAAGAAAAACTACGGATGAAAAAAGCGGAACCATTCTTCAAACATTAGAAGCAAGTATTAAACGTGGAGCAAGAATGGTAAGCCAAATACTTGCTTTTGCAAAAGGTAGTGAAGGCGAACAAATAGAAATTTCTCTTCGTCATCTTATTCGTGATACGGAAAAAATTATTCAAGAAACATTTCCACCAAACATTACCATACAAACAGAATGTCCGAAAGATTTATGGTATGTGATGGGAGACCCAACACAATTGCATCAAGTGTTTATGAATTTCTTTCTCAATGCGAGAGATGCAATGCCGTACGGAGGAAAAATAGAAGTTACCGGAGAAAATACTGTTATTGATGATGATTATATTTTTTCTCATTCTCAAGTAAAAGCCGGAAAATATGTTGTCATCACCATTACCGATACAGGAACCGGAATTGCTCCACATATAATAGATAAAATTTTTGACCCGTACTTTACTACTAAAGAATTAAGTCCCGGAGCAGGATTTGGACTCACGAACGCTCATCGTATCATTGATAGTTATGGTGGATTTATCACAGTGTATAGTGAAATGGATAATGGTTCTAAATTTAAAATTCATTTACCGGCAATTATTCCTGATGATGTTGTACAAGAAGATGAGAAAAAAGAATTACCTCATGGAAATAACGAACTTGTTCTTCTTGTTGATGATGAATTACCAGTGTTAGATATTACCAAACAAATTTTAGAAAATTATGGATATAGAGTACTTGTTGCCAAAGATGGTGTAGAAGCCGTTGCAATTTTTGCACAACATCAACAAGAAATTTCTCTTGCTCTTATTGATATGATAATGCCTATTATGGATGGTGTTTCCACCATGCGTGTTTTACGCACGATGCAGCCGAATATAAAAATTATTGCTTCCAGCGGATTGTTGACGGGAGAAAAATTAGTAAAAACTTCTGCATTAAAAACACAATCGTTTCTTACAAAACCATTTTCTACAGAACAATTACTAACTACGATGAGTGAGTTGTTAGTAAAGTCTTGACAAAGTAAAAATTAAGTTGTATAATAAAATCAAGAAAGAAATATAAAAAAATCTACGTTTTAAAATTTATATAGATTTCGTTTAAGGAGGCGAATCCAAATATTTTTGGATTCGCTTTTTTTGTTTTTGCTCTTAATTTTGTTTACAAAATAAAGTTTTTTCTAACTCACATCATTTATTCATCATTCATAGGAGAACCTTATGAAAACTTACCTCATCACACTCACACTTTTGAGTACATTCTTTTTTATCGGATGTAAAAAAGACGGTCCAATAGAACCACCTACCAGTGCAGAAAATCTTCAGCACTCACAATCCACCTCACTTTCTAAGAATTCTTACAACTACTTACAAGCAAGAAATTCCGCAGCAACACTTGCTAAAAAACTTGCTCATGAACTTAATGCTGATGAGAATCTTCGTAAAGAGGTATTCTCTAAAATTGCGTATAAATTTGATGGAGATAAAGATATTCTTTTCTCACATCTCAATAATTCTACATTAGCAAAATTGCAATTACATGCAGAAGTACGAAATGCTGTTACCAACGTCCCAAAACTCCAAATCATGATGCCATTTATGGAAAAATGGACAGATAATTCTATTACCAATTACGGCGGATTGATTGTTGCGTATTATCCTTTTGGAACAAAAGATAAAGATATTACTCAACTTGTTGGGTATGATAAAAATGGCAACGAAGTAATAATTACCAGAGAAACAGCACCAACAATTCCCTATATTATTGTACGTAATAATGAACGTACAGATGATGACGGATATTTAAATACTGTTGGTAAAAACGGACAAAAATTAAAATCTATACATAATATAAACCCAAAAGATTATGAAGTTACCAACGATGTAAATTGGAAAACTAAAGAATTAACAAAAACAAAGAAAAATAATTTGCCAATAACAAATTTAATGCCTTCCGCTGAAGATGAAGATGGTGGAGGTGGTGGCGGAGGAGGCGGTGGTGGAACTCCTGCACCAACTGGACCAAAAACTCGTATGCAACTTACCGTTGGTCGCTTTCATGTTCTTACAGATTCTTGGGATGGTTGGTTTGAAGGCGACCCAGAATTTTTTATAGATATAAATGGTTTTTGTGGATTTTATAGAATTTCGTTTAATGATGTAACAGATTGTAATGAACATCTAGTTAATAGGGCTTTGTGCACTGTTAATATTGCAGATTATGCTGCTTTACCACCAAGTGTCAGAGTGATTACACTTAAAGTAATGGAACAAGATGGTGGTGGTGGTGGTAGCGATGATTTTATAGAAGATACATGGAGATATGCTGATTTATCTAATTCTGCACAAACAAGTTTAACCTTCCCTGGCTCTCCTGTATGGTATTATGGTAATACCCGTCAATGTGATATAACAGCATATTGGTTAGATGTTTATTAAAAATAACACAAATTTTTTTTTAAGAATAGTGAAGTATTTATCTTCACTATTCTTATTTATTTTTTTACAAAAAGTATCTTCTCAAACTTTTTTGTTCGATAGTACTATTACAAAAAAAGTAGATACTATAACAGTACAATTAGATACCGTTAATATTATTACTTCACAAGAAAAATTCATCACTCCAACACATATACTTTCTATTAAAGAAATAGAAATGTTTCCCAAAATGGCAGAATCAGATATTCTTCGTACTCTGCAAATATTTCCAAGCATTTCTCAAAGTAATGAATTTTCATCTTCACCGGTTATAAGAGGTGGAGCACCATTACAATCATTATTTTTATTAGATGGTGTGCCAATTTTTAATTCTTTCCATTTAGGTGGAATTGTTTCTTCCATAAATCCTGATATTGCTCAAAACATCTCATTATATACTAGCAATTATCCGCCTATGTTTGGTGGTGTTGTTTCAGGATTATGTAATATAGAAACACAAAATGAAAATCCTGTTTTTGAAAGCAATACATCAATCAGCATACTTTCCGCAAAAACAACAATGAATATACCATTAGGCAATGGAAATTTACAAGTAGCAGGACGAAGAATGTATCTTGATGTTATTGCAGTATTTATGAGCGACCATCCACCCTTATATTATTTTTATGATATTTATTCCAAATATCAATTAACTATAGATGAAAAAAATAATTTCTCTATCTTTATGTACCATTCACAAGATACATATGATATTTTTGGTAAAGATGAAGAGGATAAATTTACATATCCTCAAGATTACTCTATACCCCATTGGGGAAATTTTGTGAGTAAAATAGAATTCTTTCACAATACTCAAAAAAATGTCAATATTTCTTTTTCTGGTTATTATACAACGTATTACGTCGACGCAAATACCACCCGTTTCTTAAAAGAAGAGCCGACAACCGATATTAATAGTATAATTGCAAATAATAATATTACTCAAGCAGGAATAAAAGGAAATTTTAATTACAACATTCAGAACCATAATATTAATGCTGGGATAGAATATAGTCATCCTTTAATCAGTACTAATTGGAAAATACACTCTTCATTATTGGAAGGTACTATAAATTCACCAACCCAAGTTTTTTTTGATTTTGCACCACCAGAATATTCTTCCTCTCAAAAAGAAAATATCATGAGTGGTTTCTTTATAGATAAATATTCTTTTTCTCCGTCATTAACATTCAATCTTGGCAGTAGAATAGATTATTTTTTTACTACTTCTAATATTATGTATTCACCATTTATACGTACAGAATACTCATTGGAAAATGAGATGGATTTTTATGTAAGTTATGGAAAATATTTTCAACTCTTTACGTATTTTACCCAACAACAAAAAAGTTCTCTTTTTTCTACAGGATTTTCTGTTCCTTTTTTATCAACAAAAACATTTCCAACTGCTCACCATTTTCTTTTTGGAATACATAAAAAAAATATAATTCGGAATACGAATGTTAGTGTAGAACTATATTCCATCATGAGAAAAAACATTCCTCTCATTGTCTTAATAGATGAAACTCACAATACTTCCAATGAAAACACTACTGGAGTAGATTTTTCTACGCAATATCATGATGATAAAATAGATGGTATGATAAGTTATACTTTAAGTTTTTCAACAGCGAATATTGGAAATTATTTTTATTGGGGAGATTATGACCAACGCCATAGTATGAAAATATTTGGCTCGTTTAAATTAAATGAACATTGGAATATTTCTTTATTTTGGCAATTACAAACTGGGCTTCCTTTTTCAACACCAACAAAAATCGCATGGGTTGGAAATGAAAAGCGAGATATTATAACAGAACCATTTACATCATCTTTTTCTGCACATCCGTTGTATGAAAAACTTAATAGTAGACGCTCACCAATCTATCACCGATTAGATTGTACATTAACATATAATTTTTCTATAGGTAATACACAATGTAGTGCATTCTTAAGCATACTTAATCTCTATAATAATAAGAACAAATATTTTATTGGTTTAAATACTTCCTATATTCCACCTCAAACAACAGAACTTACAGGTATTCCAATACTACCGTTGATTGGAGGAAATATTGCATTCTAAAACTAACATATTTGTATTTTTTCTCTTTTGTATTTTTTGTGGTTGTTCATTTCCTGACGATACATATCAGAATTTTAAAAACTATAGTGTTATTGCTATTCTTTCTAATGAACAAAACAAACAAAAAGTCTATTGTTATAAGGTAAATGATATTGAAACTAATACAACTGCGTTAGAAAACTTTGTTCACAATGCAAATGTTTCAATTAATGGAAAATCAATGATAGAAATATATCAAGATAAATTTCCACAAGAAAAATTTTACAAGATTGATTCTGTTGGTTTTATTCAACCAAATACAAATTATAATGTTCTCATAGAAACAGATGGAAAAATAATAGATGGTAACACTCATACACCAACATTAGTAGAATTTATTACTCCAAAAATTGTAAATATTCAATTACAAAACTCTTCCGATACATTACTTATAGAATGGAGTGATACTATTGAACGCCAATACATTTTTTCTTTGACTTATCCTTTAAAGGAATTTTTACCAGGATATTTTGATAGACGAATAGAGGAAGAAATTATAAATAAAAAAACGAAATCAATAGTGGTACGTGATACTGGACAGTACATTGCCAAAGTTATCAGTTTTGATGAAAACTATAAAAAATATTTTATTGATAAAGAACTTGTTGCAGGAATAAATAATGCTTATGGAGTTTTTGCTTCTATAAGTGTGGATTCGATTTTGATTAATGTTACTAAACCTTAAACATGAATGTATTATTTTGTCATTCTTAACATATTCTTTTCATCACTCCTTTTCTCCCAAACCACACTCCGCGGATTTGTTACCAACAAAAAAACAACAGAAAAACTGCAAGGCGTTTCTATTTTTATAAACAACACATTTATCACCACAACAAACCATAACGGATTTTTTAGTTGTCCACTTTCTACAGATAGTACAAACATCGAAGTCCGATTATTAGGATATAAGACCATACAAAAAAATATTATTATTGAAAATAAAAAAATTATTGATGTATTTTTCCCGTTAGAAGAACAAACAATAGAGTTAGACCCAATCTCTATTACCGCAAAAAAAAATGAAACTACTGTTCACACCATCGCAACACAACACATTTCTTTACAAGAATTAAAAAATACACCATCATTAGGAGAACCGGACCCCGTCCATATTGCACAAATGGTACCGGGAGTTACCGCTGCAACCAGTGCATTATTTTCTCAAATATACGTACGTGGAGGAAATTTTGATGAAACACTTATTGCGTTAGATAACATTCCCATTTACAATCCTTACCATTTCAGCGGAATATTCGGAGCAATCAACAGCGATATTGTATATGATGAAACACTGTATCTTTCCAACTATCCTGTCAATTTTGGAGAACATCTTTCCGGAATACTTTCACTCAATACCAAAAATGATATTGCATCATTTTATAAAGGAAGTGCATCGCTCGGATTAGTAAGTTCAAAAGCATATTTGGAAGGTCCATTCGGAAAAGGAAAATTTATTATTGCCGGAAAAAAAACATATATAGATATGATAGCAAAGGCATTTGTTCAAGAAGACCCTTACTATTTTTATGACCTTTTTGCAAAACTCTCTCTTCCCATCAGTGAAAAAAATACTTTGAACTTTAGCAGTTTCTATTCACGAGATTATTACAATCCATTTTTTAAAAAAAGTATTGATGAGTACGAACCAATACGTTGGGGAAATAAAATTTACAATGCTGTGTGGAAACACACTAATGAAAATTTTACTATTGCGGGAAATCTTTATTATACTAATGCATCATTAGGTGGTAATGGAAGAAATTATTCTATCTTTTATGAAAAAAATCTTAATGATGTTTTGCAATCACTATCAATCACCAATTCAATCACCGAATACGGAGCAAAAGCAGAAGCAACAGTACAACTT
Organism: uncultured Bacteroidota bacterium; assembly: GCA_937920105.1. Lineage (GTDB taxonomy): Bacteria > Bacteroidota > Ignavibacteria > UBA10030 > UBA8401 > CALETH01. The sequence goes on along the minus strand of CALETH010000014.1, from coordinate 4,366 downwards.
TCACACCATTCTATTTTGGTTGGTATAGAAAGTAAAAAACAAATTTTAGATTATAATTGGGATATTCATTGGGAAAGTTTTAGCGATGGAGAATCTTTATTTCTGCCAAAACCATCTTCCTTTTTTGATTATGCTGATGATACTTTTTTCTACAACACAAAAACACAACTTCACACTTTTTATATTGCGGATGAAATACAACCAAGAGAAGATGTTTCACTTATTGTTGGAGCAAGAACCAGTTATCTACAATCATTAGACCGCACACTATTTTCTCCATTTCTCAAAGCACACTATCACTATTCTCCGGAACTTTCTTTCTATGCCGGATTTGGAACATATTTTCAACACTTATTTGTTTTGAAAGAAGATAGAGATGGATACGGTATTTTTGCACCATACACCATTTATTTTTTGGCAAAAAATAAAAAGGAACTTGGTATTTCCGAACACTATCTTGCAGCACTGCAATGGAATCCTAACAATGATATTTCCCTTCTTGTGGAAGGATATTTTAAAAACAGGAAAAATATTGCTTCAACCTACAACATTATTAACAATAAATATAGATTTGAAGATGGATATTCTACTGGAATAGATATGACACTAAAAAAATATGAAGGAATGTTTCAGGGCTGGATTTCATATTCACTGGCAAGAACTATTAAAGATAATGGGAACTATTTATATTTTGCACATTATGATAGAACACATACATTCAAAATGTACGGAACAGTACAAATAGCAGATTTTTTAACATTCAATTCTTTTTGGACGTATTCTAGTGGTGTTCCTTATACAGGAACATTAGGAAAATTTGTAAAAGAAGAGGAAGTATTTTTTTGGTGGGATTCGGTACATACTCAATATAGTTGGCAAAGTATTAAAGGACAAAAAAATTTTTCTCGAGTTTTTCCCTATCACCGTTGGGATATTGGTGTAACCGGAAATTTTATTTGGGGAAATGTTTTAGTAATACCCTATATCCACATTTTTAATATGTACGACCCAATTGCATCAGTATTTAAATTACCAATAGCAGAAGCACCATTTCCTTTTCCCACATTTGGAGTAACAGTAGAATTTTAATAGTAGCCACGACCTTTAGGTCGTGGAAAAGATAAGAACATACCTTGGCTTTAGCCAACAAAAAAACTGTATGGGCTAAAGCCCAAAATATGGATGTTGATAATTTTTTCCCACATTCTAAAGAACGTGGCTATTTCTAATAATATTATGAATAAATATTTTATTTTAAGCATATTTTTTATATCAACACTAACATTTTTTTCTTGCGAAGATATTAACAATGTTGATACAGTATATCCCAACAGCATACTGTGTAGAATAGAAGCCAACAAAGATTTACAAGAATGTTATATTTACAAAACTGCTTCACCCGATGAATTTGAAAGTTTATTAAAAGATGATGAACCTAATCATGTTAGTGGAGATTTTTTTGAATACGATGCTCTTATAACTCTTCATGAAAATACTACCACATCATCATTTATTTTCACAAAAGATACATCTTATTTTACAAATATTTTTTACAATCACATTACCAATACAATGGATACAGTTGTTTCTTCGTACATCAAACAATATTACAAAAACATGACTGTTGCAGAACCAAAACAGAGATATCGTATCAATGTGAAAACAACAGGAGAAGAAATGGTAGGAGAAACAACTATACCGGGAGATTTTGAAATTATTACGCCTGTGCAAAAACAAAAATTCACAAGAAAAGATTCAAGAATAGAAGTTCCTTTACGATGGACAGCCAGCGAAAATACAAAAGGATATGAAGGTGTGATTACTTTTTTTACACCAAGTCCTTATGATAGAAAGTTTTCTTATTACTTTGATACTCAAGATTTATCCTTTACGTTTTCTCAAACATTATCGTACTATGGTATAATAGATTCTTGCATAATTACTATTTCTGCGTATGATAATAATTATTATAACTTTAAAGAACGTAAAACACAAAATGCTGGTATCACCAACGGTTATGGTTATTTTGGTTCAGCAGTATCAAAAACGGTTAAAGTAATAATTGAATGAAAATACCCAACCAAAACTATTTTTATTGAAGAGTGATTTCTTTTAAAAAAATTTTTTCCGTTTTTTGGTATATCATACTCACCTATCTTTTGTATTTGGCGTGTCTACATCTTTACACACCAACACGTTCATTTCATCTTCCCGCTTTGTTGTGGTTCACTCACCTTATTATTTTGTACATTCACGAAGCAGGACATTTTTTCTTCATGCCTTTCGGAAATACACTCTACATGCTTGGTGGTTCCATCACTCAAGTACTCATTCCTTTAGCATGGTTTATTGTTGCTTTCAGAGAACGTTCATTTACATTTCCAACAGCACTTTTCTTTACGGGAATTTCTTGTATTGATGTAAGTATTTACATTAAAGATGCACAAGCAAAAATTCTTCCACTCATCGGTGGAAAACATGATTGGGGAACTGTTCTACGAAAATATACTATCGTAGAATGGGGAGAACCTTTAGGAGAATTTATTTTTTGGATGGGTGTACTGACTTGTATCAGTGCAATTTGTTGGGGAATTTATAAAATTTTTTGGGAATAACTTCGCAAGAGACTACAAAAGTTTTTAAAACTTTTGTAGTCTTATATATTGTTTTATTTTTCCACTCTCTCAATCACCAGAGCCATTCCTTGACCCACACCAATACACATCGTGCATAATGCAAAACGCTTTTGTTGTTTTTCTAATTCAATCATTGCTGTCATAATCAATCTTGCACCGGACATTCCTAATGGATGACCCAATGCAATTGCTCCACCATTGGGATTAATTCGGACGTCATCGTCTTTCAATTCCAACTCACGAATGCATGCAAGAGATTGTGCAGCGAATGCTTCATTTAATTCTATCACATCAATATCTTGTAATTTCAGATTTGCTTTTTGTAAGACTTTTTTTATTGCTTGCACTGGTCCGATTCCCATAATGCGTGGTTCTACACCAACCACTGCGGAAGCAATGATTTTTGCTCTCGGTTTTACTTGATATTTTTTCATTGCATCTTCGGAAGCAAGAAGTATTGCAGCTGCTCCATCATTAATTCCAGAAGAATTTCCTGCCGTTACTGTTCCATCTTTTTTAAATGCTGGTTTTAATTGAGAAAGTTTTTCGATGGTAGTATTTGTTTTCACAAATTCATCATGGGAAAAAATTATTGACTCTCCCTTTTTACTTGGAATAGATATTGGAAAAATTTCTTCCACAAATCTTCCATTTTTTTGTGCAGCAGTTGCCTTTTGTTGTGAATGAAATGCAAAAATATCTTGGTCTTCTCGTGTGATAGAAAATTGCTGAGCAACATTTTCTGCTGTTTCTCCCATAGAATCCACACCGTACAATTTTTTCATTTCCAGATTGATAAATCGCCAACCAATACTTGTATCATACATTTCTACAGTGCGAGAAAATGCGGAAGAAGATTTTGCCATAACAAATGGTGCACGTGTCATACTTTCCACACCACCAGCAATATACATATCACCATCACCTACCTGAATTGCCCTTGCTGCATTTATTACTGCACTCATTCCCGATGCACAAAGTCGATTAACCGTTTCTCCCGGAACAGAAAATGGAAGCCCTGCCAGAAGTGATGACATTCTCGCAACATTGCGATTATCTTCTCCCGCTTGGTTTGCACAACCCAAAATTACATCGCTAATTTCTGCAGGTGGAATGTTTGGATTTTTTTTGATGAGTTCTTTGATGACTATTGCTGCAAGGTCATCGGGACGAATTGTGGAAAGCGAACCACCAAAACTTCCTATCGGTGTGCGAAGAGCATCAATGATGTAGGGAGTATTCATAGTTTTTCTACAAGATAAATTTTAAGGTTATTGCAACTACTACATTTATTATTATCAATCCATATAGCCACAAGTAATTGGGTTTTAATATTTCGTTTATTTCTGCAACAATATAACTTCTCATATTTTTTTGAAATTCTTCTGATGAAGAGTATTGTTTTTTACTTGCTTGCTGCAAAAATTTTTCTATATGAATAAGTTCAAAAATTGTTTTCATAATAAATCGTCTAATTTTTTTGTTTTCATTTTTATAGAAAGAACTTGTTTTTTCAATAATAGATTGGAATTGAATTTTATTATTTATAAGCGGAGTATTAAAAAGTTCAACAAATCTACCCACTATTTGTTGTTCAACGAAATCTTGATTAAGAAGGATAGTAGTTTTTATGGTTGATGTTATTGCATATTTTTTTGCAAATTAATTATATAAATCCCATAAATAAATAGTTTTTTAAAATTTCGTTATAATAATTTTGTAATTATCAA
>CALETH010000013.1 GCA_937920105.1 uncultured Bacteroidota bacterium | reverse complement strand
TCGTAATTTCTACGAAACTCCTCTTCCAATCTTTTATGAAAAAATTGTTTTGTATAAACTTTGGTATTTTCTTCAAGAGAAATATAATTTTCAATTAAGAAATTCTTTCGTTGCAATTCCAACGCTAACGAAAGAAGAGAAATCAAATGCTGAATATTAACAATATCAGTTGATGAGTATGCATCTTTTTCTTGAGATTCTATTGTGAGAACACCACAACACTGCTCTGATGTTATAATTGGAAGAGCGAGAAATGTTCCGGAATTGGAAATAATTAATTGTTTTTCATTAAATGAAAAACGTGGTTGCGAAAGTTGAGCAATATCTTTTATATGTTGAACCGTTTTATGTTGAAGAGCATTTCCAACCAAACTATGTTCAATATCAACAGTATGATGAATTGGAAGATAGGTATTTTGTTTATGTAATTTTGTTGCAACAATATCCCAACATTTTTTTTGTTCATCATACAAAACAATACTCACAGCATTATAAGAAATTATCGTAGAAATTTTTTCTAAAAATATTTCCACAATTTCTTGTGGAGTTGTTAAAGAAAAAATTTGCTCGCGTAATTGTGTTTCCAATTTTTTCGTTTCAACATCAGCCATCAAATCATACACCTGAGTATACGTTTGAAGAATGCGAGAAAATAATTTTGTAAAAGAACTCAAAATTACCAACGTTTCATCACCAAACTCATCTTCAACAGCACTATCTAAAACAATAACAGCAACAGGATTTGAGACTTTTGAAGCAGTTGGATATGCCACAGGAACAACTACCATGGATTTTATTCCTTGCGGTTTTGTATAATATGGAATTATATCTTTTTCCGCAGAAGTTGCTATATTCGTAATAATTTCCGGCGAACCATTGATTGCAACCCGACTAATAATATCATCACGAAATTGATATTTTCTTTCAAAACTATAAAAATTGCTTTCCGTTATTTTTGCCTCAAGCACTAAATTTTGCGTTGTGCGATTAACCCAAAAAAAAGAAACCGTATGAGCAAAACATACTTCTTTTATAAGATTTAAAATTCTTGTAATAACAACATTAAACTCTCCCTTTAACTCTCCGGAAGAACCATTATTATTATCAACAAAATCTGATAAGGTATATTCTTTCATTCTATAGTTATTACAAAAACGTTAAATTAAACTAAACAAAGAAACAACGCCATTCCCGCACTCCGCTAGAGGCGGATTTAGCGAGAATCCATTTTTGAAAATTGATACTGTTACAAAAATAATTAAGATATAAATTTATACAAACTCTCTTCCAAAGTCAATGAGCAATACCACCACCATAAAACTGTACAACTCTACAAAATATTGTTCCATATCATTTTTTTATTTACACTAATTATATATTTTTCTCTTCTACAATCTTCTTAAAAAAAATCTAAACCTATGAAAGCCGTTATCATGTCCGGCGGATTCGGAACACGACTTCGTCCACTCACCTGCAATATTCCAAAACCAATGGTCCCCATGGTCAATAAACCAATGATGGAACATATTGTTAATCTACTAAAAAAACATGGAATCACCGAAATACTTGCCACACTATTTTATCAATCCGACATCATTACATCATATTTTGGGGACGGGGAGAATTTTGGTGTAAAAATGAATTATAAAAAAGCAGAAGCCGATTACGGAACCGCTGGAAGCGTACGCAACGCCGCAGAATTTCTTGACAAACGGTTTATTATCATTAGTGGAGATGTTCTTACTGATTTTGATTTAACAAAAGCAATTGCCTTTCACGAAGAAAAAAAAGCCAAAGCAACAATTGTTCTTACGCGAGCAAAAAATCCACTCCAATTTGGAGTTGTTATTACAAACAACGAAGGAAAAATTACTCGATTTCTTGAAAAACCATCATGGGGAGAAGTATTTAGCGATACTATCAACACTGGAATTTATATCATGGAACCAGAAATATTGCAATTAATTCCCTATCAAAAAGATTTTGATTTTAGCAAAAATTTATTTCCACATCTTTTAGAAAAAAATATGGGATTATATGGCTACGTTGCTGAAGGATATTGGAGAGATATTGGAAATCTCAATGAATATCAAGAAGCACATTTTGATATACTCAACAATGCCGTACAAATTTCGTATGAAGAAAAAAAACACAATGATTATTATGTAGGAGAAAATTCTGTCATCCACACAGACAAAGAAAATTTATCAGGAAAAATTATTATCGGAAAAAATTGCACTATCGGAAAAAATGTAAAAATCACCCAATCCGTTATTGGAGATTATTGTATTATTGAAGATGGAGCAATAATAAACAATTCTATTATATGGTCAAAAACAACAATTGGAAAATCAGCAGAACTTTCTTCATGCGTTGTTGGTAAATGGTGTAACATTGGAGATAATGCACGAATTAACGAAAATGTTTTTATTTCCGATAAATGTTTGATTGGAAAAGAAAGTACACTTGCACCAAACATAAAACTTTGGCCAGAAAAAGAAGTAGATGATGGAGCAATCTTAACACGAAGTTTAGTTTGGGAAGATAGATGGTTAAAAGAACTTTTTAATGATTCACGAATCACTGGTTTATCAAATATAGAAATGGACCCGGAATTTGGAGCAAAACTCGGAGCAGCATTTGGAGCATTTGTGAGCAACACATTTTCTGGAAAAGTAAAATCCGTTGTAACCTCTCGCGATGCCGATAATGTTTCGAGAATGATTAATCGTGCAATCATGTGCGGATTGATGTCCGCAGGAATTAATGCGTGCGACCTTCGTGCAACATCCATCCCAATTTTACGTCAAGAACTTCGCAGCGGAAAATATGTTGGTGGAATTCACGTACGAAAATCACCATTCAACAAAAACCTCACTGATATTATTATTTTTGATTCTAATGGAAAAGACCTTCCCACAAACAAAGCAAAATCCGTAGAACGATTATTTTTTGGAGAAGATTTTCCCCGAGCAAAAAGTGAAGATGTTGGCAGCGTGAGTTTTCCAGAACGTGCGCAAGAAAGTTATATTGAAAAATTTCTTTCAGAAATTAATACACAAAAAATCTCTCAAGCACAACTCACATTAGCAATTGATTACGCCAACGGAATTACTTCTACAATTTTTCCAAACATACTCGGCTCACTTCAATGCCAAGTAGTTGCACAAAATGCTTACCTTGACCCAAAAAAATTAACACGCAACAAAGAAGAATTTAAATCATCAATAGAAAAACTTTCACACATCGTTACCTCATTAAAATACGATGTTGGATTTTTAATGGATGCTGGTGGAGAGAAAATTTTTATTGTTGATGAAAATGGAAATCATATTACCAGTGACCGTTTATTAACACTAATTACATATTTATTTCTCACCATGTATCCAGATGCAAAAAAAATTGCTGTTCCAATAACTGCCTCTGCAGAAATTGACTTAATCACTAAATCATTAGGAGTAGAAATTTTAAAAACTCGCGATAGTCATCTCGCACTCATGGAAGCCGCAACATCAAAAGATGTAAAATTTGTTGGAGGTACAAAAGGTGGATTTATTTTTACAGATTTTCTTTTTGCAAGTGATGGGATGTACAGTGTAGCAAAAATTCTTGAAATGCTTGCCACAACAGGAAAACGTTTTGGAGAATTGGATGCCCAATTACCAAAATTATTTATGATAAAACAAAGTCTTCACTGTCCGTGGGAAGATAAAGGAAAAGTTATGCGCTATGCAATGCAAAACACCGAACAATTTGAAAGAACACTTATTGATGGTGTAAAAATTTTTCTCGATAAAAGCAGTAACACAACCTCCATTTTACTTTGGCCCGATAGAGAAAGACCATTTTTTCATCTTCATGTAGAAGCACATGATAAAAATGTTGCAACAACACTTATGGAAGAATACAAAGAAAAAATTGCAGAATGGCGAGATACATAAAAAATATCTTAAAGAGTACTGAGAAATAAATAAAAAAACCCTTTACGAAAAAATCATAAAGGGTTTTTTACATTTAAATCAGGCATCAACTTACTCTCCCATACCGTCACCAGTATAGTACCATCAGCTCTACGGGGCTTAACTTCTCTGTTCGGAATGGGAAGAGGTGTAACACCCATGATATAGACACCTGAATAAAAAAATTGAAATCTATAATAAAAAATCTAAAAATTTAATAATGATAAAAACTAATATTTTTTATAGTATCCTTAATAAAAATAATTGGCAAGTCTCACGATTTATTAGTACTACTTGACACACACATTACTGTGCTTACATCTATAGCCTATCAACCAAGTCATCTCCTTGGAATCTTTAGTCCCAATAAATTGGGAAGGGAAATCTAATCTTGAAGCGGGTTTCGCACTTAGATGCTTTCAGTGCTTATCCCATCCGGACATGGCTACTGAGCAATGCTACTGGCGTAACAACTCATTCACCGTCGGTCCGTTCATTCCGGTCCTCTCGTACTAAGAACGACACTTCTCAAATTTCCTGCGCCCGCATAGGATAGGGACCGAACTGTCTCACGACGTTCTGAACCCAGTTCACGTACCGCTTTAATTGGCGAACAGCCAAACCCTTGGGACCTTCTCCAGCCCCAGGATGCGATGAACCGACATCGAGGTGCCAAACCTTGCCGTCGATATGGACTCTTGGGCAAGATCAGCCTGTTATCCCTAGCGTACCTTTTATCCTTTGAGCGATGGCATTTCCACTTACAACCATCGGATCACTAAATCCTACTTTCGTACCTGCTCGACGTGTCTGTCTCGCAGTCAAGCTTCCTTATACTTTTACATTCGCCGCATGATTACCAACCATGCTGAGGAAACCTTTGAGAGCCTCCGTTACATTTTAGGAGGCGACCGCCCCAGTCAAACTACCCGCCTAATACTGTTCTTGTAATGGATTACATTACGAAGTTAGAATTCCAACAAAACAAGGGTGGTATTTCACTGTTGACTCCATTGAGGCTGACGCCCCAACTTCAAAGTCTCCCACCTATACTACACATGTTTTGCCCGAACCCAATATTAGGGTGCAGTAAAGGTGCATAGGGTCTTTCCGTCCATATGCGGGTAACCGGCGTCTTCACCGGTACCACAAGTTCACCGAGCCCGTGGTTGAGACAGTGACCAAGTCGTTACACCATTCGTGCAGGTCGGAACTTACCCGACAAGGAATTTCGCTACCTTAGGACCGTTATAGTTACGGCCGCCGTTTACTGGGGCTTCGGTCGAAAGCTTTGACTTACGCCTAACCTCCTTCCTTAACCTTCCAGCACCGGGCAGGTGTCAGTCCCTATACATCGACTTAAAGTCTTAGCAGAGACATGTGTTTTTGTTAAACAGTCGCTTGGCCCGTTTCACTGCGACCCAATTCTGCTTGGATTGTACATCCTTACATACTATGGGCACCGCTTATCCCGAAGTTACGCGGTCAGTTTGCCGAGTTCCTTAACCACGGCTCACTCGAGCACCTTAGAATATTCTTCTCATCTACCTGTGTCGGTTTGCGGTACGGTCTGTTTGCAATTTTCTATACGAAGATTTTCTTGGTAGCATGCTTAAAATCAGTTATGACTCTTACGAGTACCCTATTCCCATCTCAAGATTAATAGTCGTACGGATTTTCCTATACAACTTCTTTACATGGTTAAACCACCATCCAACGGGTGGCCGATTTTCACTTCTACGTCTCTCCTTATAGTCAAACAATTACAACCAGGTACAGGAATTTTAACCTGTTTACCATCGATTACGCCTTTCGGCCTCATCTTAGGACCCGACTAACCCATGGGACGATTAACGTCGCCCAGGAAACCTTAGATTTTCGGTGTATCGATTTTTCGTCGATATTATCGTTACTTATGCCTACATCTGCTTTTCCATTTACTCCAACAATAGTTACCTATCATCTTTTTTGCAAATGGAATGCTCCCCTACCACATCTATTTCAAAAATAGAGTCCTAAACTTCGGTATAAAGTTTTAGTCCCGAGAATTGTCGACGCTTTTTCGCTTGACTAGTGAGCTATTACGCACTCTTTAAATGATTGCTGCTTCTAAGCAAACATCCTAGTTGTCTAAGCAATAAAACATCCTTTCTCTGTTAACTTTAATTTAGGGACCTTAGTTGTAGGTCTGGGTTGTTTCCCTTTTGGCAACGAAGCTTATCCCTCGCCGCCTGACTCCTATGAAACACGTTGACACTATTCGGAGTTTATCTGGGTTTAGTACCGTTGTGACGGCCCTAGCCCAATTAGTGCTCTACCTGTGTAACGCTATAACATAAGGCTAGCCCTAGAGCTATTTCGGGGAGTACGAGCTATCTCCGAGTTTGATTGGTCTTTCGCTCCTACCCTCAGTTCATCCGAGCGGTTTTCAACCCACATCAGTTCGGACCTTCACCTCGTTTTACCGAGGCTTCATCCTGACCAAGGGTAGATCACACGGGTTCGCGTCTGCCGCACGTAACTTATTCGCCATCTAAAGACTTGCTTTCGCTATGAATTCATTTCTAAGAAACTTATTCTTGCTACGTACGAGCAACTCGTAGGCTCATTAAGCAAAAGGCACGCTGTTAGTCCTTTTTATGAAAAATCATAAAAACTTCCTTCAACCGTTTGTAAGCATATGGTTTCAGATACTATTTCACTCCCTTCTTAAGGGTTTTTTTCACCTTTCCCTCACGGTACTTGTTCACTATCGGTCACAAGAGAATATTTAGCCTTACCAGATGGTTCTGGCAGATTCATACAAAATTTCACTTACTTCGCATTACTTGGGATACTTTTAAGAGTCACTTTATTTTTATTTACAGGACTATCACCTTCTGTGGTTTAATTTTCCAAAAAAATTCAATTAATAAAATGATTTTTTACTCTTTAATTGCTTTGCGATACAATTACAAAGTCCCTCAACACCAAAAATACAACGGTCGCAACCTTTATCATATTTTACGGTTTAGGCTATTTCCTTTTCGCTCGCCGCTACTAAGAAAATCGAATTTCTTTCTTCTCCTTAGGTTACTGAGATGTTTCACTTCTCCTAGTTTGCCTTTTATATCTTTCGATATAAAATAATTCAACATTACTTGAATTGGGTTTTCCCATTCGGATATCTTTGAATTAAAAGCTGTTAATACTTACTCAAAGCTTATCGTAATTATCTACGTCCTTCATCGCTTTCTTGTGCCAAGGCATCCACCATACGCTCTTAGTAACTTAACCAAAAATCTTTATTAAAGACACTATAGAAAATACTATTCTTTAATGCATTAATAAACTTATATGGATTTTATATTATAATTTCAATTTTCAAAGAACATTTTTTGTGGAGCTAAACGGGGTCGAACCGTTAACCTCCTGCGTGCAAGGCAGGCGCTCTCCCAGTTGAGCTATAGCCCCATATCTCCGTCAGCAAAGCCACTACACGTGGGCCTAAGTAGACTTGAACTACTGACCTCACGCTTATCAGGCGTGCGCTCTAACCAACTGAGCTATAGGCCCAATTTTTAAAATAAAAAAAGCATACACAAATCTAAAAACAATTCTTAACTCTTTTTCTCATTAGAAAGGAGGTGATCCAGCCGCACCTTCCGATACGGCTACCTTGTTACGACTTC
>CALETH010000012.1 GCA_937920105.1 uncultured Bacteroidota bacterium | reverse complement strand
AAAATATAATTATCTATTTAAAAATATGTAAAGTTCTATATTTTTAGAATATAGATAAATCGGAAAAATAAAGAAAAAAATACTATATTAATCACAATTATTTATTAATTTATTTATTTTTAGGAGCATTTTTATGAAAAATCACCTCATTGCTGTATCCATTATTACTGGGCTTTTTCTTTTTGGTTGCCAAGAAAAGCCAACACCAACTGAAGTTATTATTAACCAAACTGAACAAACTACAAATAATCAACTTCATAAAGAATCAATCATTATAACTGAACCACCACCCACTACACCTTTTGATTGGCAAAATAATGGTGGTCACACCATCTCTTCAGAAGAGGCTTCACTCTTAACAAGAAATTATACTTATAGAATTAACAAAGTACAAAAAATATTTGTCAGCAAAACACTTTTAGAAACCGCTCTTGCTGATATTGGAGCTTATGGAGTAATTTTTTATTTAGGCCAAACTTCTACAGGAAAATTTACTGTGGTCAGTGTTCCTGCAGATATGTATGGGAAAAAAATTACCTCTAGCCGTGCTATAGGATGCGAAACAGAATTTATTTCTTATGCAAAAGCACAACTATTAACAAATAATTTTTCCTATAAAATTGGGAATATCAAAGGAAGAATGGCTTCAAAAGGGTTTATACAAACAATGTTAGGAGATAAAGGAATTGATTTGAATTGTGCTCTTAATGCTGCCGGTGAATTCACATTTGTTGTTACTAGTGTGGCAATTCAAAGTGCAACAGCACCACCTCCAGGTGACGCATTACCACCATTAGAGTAATAATTTTTCATAACGAAAAAAATCATGAATACAACTTTAAACTATTATTTGGTACTTTCTCTAAGTCTATTTTGTGGCTTATATGCATTGTATTACTCTTTTCAAGGAATAATCGGGAAATTTGAATTTAAAACTGATAGAAAACTTTTTGTCTCTTTGTGTATAATAACTACAATAACAGATTTTTTAAGCTTTTTGATGTACAAAAAAATTTTAATCTTACATCCACAATGGTATTTTTTTCCAATTCATTTTTATATCCTATTACAACACATTCTATTATGTATGTTGTATTCTTGTTGGCTTTCACCTATGGAAAAAAAATATGCCTATTACAATGCCATTGGTATGATTATATTATGGTGTATTCTAAAAATTACCAACCTAGAACCATTCAATAAAATAGAAACTGTAACTGTTCCGATATCTCATTTTTTTCTTTTCATTCAAAGTTTTCATTTTATTGTAAATCTTGATAAACGTACTACCACCAATCCCAAGATAGACCCTCTTCATCAAATTGGTTCTGTTAATGTCATTTATTTTGGTTTAATGACACTTACTTTTTCTTTAGTTAATTACAATAAGTTTTTTTGGAATTTCGTTTTTTTATTTAATATTTTTCAGTATGGATATTATATTTATGCATTATATCTTTTTAGTAAAAAAACGAATTTTGAAATCCATGATTGGCTATAACTATGATTATATTATTCTATTTTTTTTGTTTGATTATATTAATTATAAGCATTCTTTCTAAAGAAAAATTTCTTTCTTCTTGGAGTAGAAAAAACCGCGATTCTGTTGCATACTCAAGAAGCGAAAAAGAAAAACACAAAGAAGAATTACGAAGAATACATGAAGAAAAAGAGCGATATAAAGAACTTCTCATAAAAGCAAAAGAAGAAGATGATAAAGCCAATAATTGGTGGAAAGGGATTTTTGGAAATTAATTTTTCTTAACATAATCATAACATTCACTTTACACTCCTTTAACCTTATAGTGATAGATTACTTTTAGTAGTTTTTATCACTATAAGAAAGGAATGTTATGAACTACCACATCATTAAACTCATCACACTCACCGTATTACTCACCTCCTTCTCACAATCTCAAGAAAAACCTGCCGGAAAATTTAGCGGATATATGTTTGGAGATTATTTTTATAATATCCAACGAGATACTGCTATTACTTCTCTTCCGTCAGTTGCCACTGGTGGAGCAAAAGATTTACAAGGTTTTCAATTTCGTAGAATTTATTTTACCTATGATAACACAATTTCAAATTCATTTAATTCACGTTTTCGATTAGAAATGAATGATAAAATGGCATTACTTGTAAAAGATGCCTATCTACGTTGGAAAAATATTTTTGATGGAAGCGACATGATTTTTGGAGTTCAACCTACACCAGCATTTGAAATCTCCGAAACCGCATGGAGTTATCGCTCTTTAGAAAAAACTATTATGGATTTACGTGGGATTGTAAATTCACGAGATTTGGCAATAAGCCTAAAAGGAAAACTTGATAATGATGGAATATATAATTATTGGATTATGATTGGTAATAATAGTGGAACAAACTTTGAAACAGATAAATATAAACGCTACTATGCAAATTTTCATGTTAAACCAAATGATAATTTTCAAATAAGTGTATATGGAGATTTAAAAGCACAATCTTCTATTAATAATCCCAACAATATTACCTTACCACAAACAAGTCTGAATAATAATGTTATCACTGGTGCAGTTTTTATTGGATATAGCGAAAAAAATCTTTATTCCTTTGGATTAGAAGGCTTTACTCAAATGACACAAAATGGAATTAAAGAAGGTAGTGCTGTTCCATTCTCTATAAAAGATAAAAATGCTATTGGAGTTTCTGCTTTTGCATCATATTATCTCAAACCTGAACTTACTCTTATTGGACGCTATGATTTTTATGACCCAAACATGAATAATAATTTTAAAGGTGATTCTCGCAATTATATTATTGCTGGAATGAGTTGGAATGTGGATAACAATGTTTCTATTATGCCAAATGTTCAAATAGAAATGTATGAAAAAACAATGATACGAGATATTACTTCTTCCATAACCGGAAGAATAACACTGTATTACATTTTTCTATAAAAAATCTCTTAACAATTCCGTAACACGAAATCAACACAAACATAATATCAATCAATTATTCTATTCATCAATTTACAAAGGAACTTTTTTATGAAAAAAAATCTGATTTTTCTTGCTGCAACATTTCTTTTTATGCAATGCAGTTTCGCACAACTACAATTAAATGGTGCCGGAGCAACTTTCCCTTATGTTCTCTATTCAAAATGGTTTGATGTCTATCAGAAAAAAACTGGAATTCAATTTAATTATCAATCTATTGGTAGTGGTGGTGGAATAAAACAAGTTATTGAAGGAACTGTAGATTTTGGTGCAACTGATGGACCAATGAATGATACACAACTTGCTGAAGCAAAAACAAAACAAGGAACAGACATTCTTCACATCCCAACAGTCCTCGGAGCAGTTGTAGTAACCTATAATTTGAAAGAAAATATTTCTGATATTAAACTTTCACCAGAAGTATTAGCAAAAATTTTTCTTGGAAAAATTACTAAATGGAATGATAACGCAATCGTTGAATTGAATAAAGATAAAGTATTACCAAACAAACCAATCGTTGTAGTTCATCGTTCTGATGGAAGTGGAACAACATATATTTTTGTAGATTATCTTTGTAAAGTTAATGAAGAATGGAATACAAAAGTTGGTAAAGGAACATCTGTTAGTTGGCCCGTTGGTTTAGGTGGTAAAGGTAATGAAGGTGTTGCCGGACAAATAAAACAAATTGATGGTGCCATTGGTTATGTAGAACTTGCCTACGCTGTAAAAAATAAACTTAACTATGCAAGCATGAAAAATAAAGCAGGGAATTTTATTAAACCATCATTAGAGTCTGTAACCACTGCCGCATTAAATGAGTCTAAAAATATGCCAAGTGATTTTAGAGTTTCTATTACTAATGCTGATGGAAAAGATTCTTACCCTATTAGTGGATATACATGGTTATTAGTAAGAAAAGAATTTAAAGATGAAAAAAAAGGAAAAGCATTAGTAGAATTTTTACATTGGGCAGTGAATGATGGTGAAAATTATGCAGCAGAACTTCTTTATGCACCATTACCCAAAAAAGTTTCTGAACTTTGCGAAAAAGCGATAAAAACAATTTCCTATCCAGGGAAAAAATAATATTAAATTAAAAAATTTTTAATGTCATACCCGCGAAAGCGGGTATCCATTATTTATGAATACAAACATACAACCACAAAAACTTCACTCAAAAAATATTGGAGATTTTATTTTCAAAAATCTTACATTATTTTTTGCCATTTTTATTCTCATCATTATTGTATTAATGGTGTACGAAATGTATAGTTCATCAGCTGTTTCACGAGAAAAATTTGGATTAAGTTTTCTTACACAAAGTGTTTGGGACCCTGTTCAAGAAGAATATGGAGCATTACCCTTTATTTATGGAACATTAGTTTCTTCCTTCCTTGCTTTACTTATCGCACTTCCTTTAAGTATAGGAATTGCAATTTTCCTTTCTGAAATTGCACCACGTTGGTTAGAAAAACCGCTTTCGTTTTTTATAGAACTCTTAGCAGGAATTCCCAGTATTGTGTATGGTTTGTGGGGATTTTTCGTGATGGTTCCTTGGTTGCGTGAAAATGTTCAACCATTCCTTATAGAAAATTTTGGAAACATTCCATTATTTACTGGGGCACCGTACGGCGTTGGAATGTTAGCAGCAGGAATTATTCTTTCCATCATGATATTGCCAATTATTTCTTCCATTTCTCGTGATGTTTTAAAAACCGTTCCACGTGCACAAAAAGAAGCAGCATTAGCACTCGGTTCTACGCGTTGGCAGGCAACAAAAATTGCATTAAGTTATTCTCGCTCAGGAATTATCGGAGCAATTATTTTAGGATTAGGAAGAGCATTTGGCGAAACAATGGCTGTTACAATGGTTATTGGAAATCGTCCAACAATTTCTGCATCACTATTAGAACCAGCATACACCATGGCAAGTGTAATTGCCAATGAATTTACCGAAGCAACTTCCGAAATGTATTTGAGTGCGTTAATTGAAATTGCTTTAGTACTTTTTGTTATTGCACTTATTATAAATTCTTTTGCACGATTGTTAGTATGGAGTGTTACTAAACATTCTGATGTACAAGGAAAGATGTGATACATCTCACAGAATTTTTATGAAAAATTTTTATTATTACTATAGAAAATATAAAAGTATTTTTATTTACATCCTTTGTGGAATGAGTGCACTCATTGCTATCATTCCTCTCTTACTAATTTTTTATCATACAATTTCTTTAGGAATTGCTGCAATCAATTGGGATTTTTTTACACAACTCCCTAAACCCGTTGGAGAATCTGGTGGTGGATTAGCAAATGCAATTGTTGGTACACTCATTTTAGTTGGCTTAGGATGTTTGTTAGGACTTCCAGTAGGAATTATGACTGGAATTTATCTTGCAGAATTTGGAAAAAATACTTTTGGCAACATCGTGCGTTTTTTGGTTGATGTGTTAAATGGACTGCCTTCAATTGTTATTGGCGTAGTTGCGTATTCACTTGTTGTCATTCCAATGAAACATTTTTCAGCATACGCTGGTGGTGTTGCTTTAGGATTATTAATGATTCCAACCATCACAAGAACAACAGAAGAAATTTTAAAAACAGTTCCGCGCTCTTACCGCGAAGCCGCACTTGCTCTGGGAATTACACAATGGAAAACCACACTCTTTGTTGTTCTCCGTACAGCACTTGGCGGAATTGTAACCGGAGTTATGCTTTCCATTGCACGTGCTGCCGGAGAAACTGCTCCACTACTTTTTACAGCACTCAACAATCGTTTTTGGCACACTTCTCTTGACCAACCAATTGCATCACTCACAGTTTTTATTTACAATTATGGAGTTTCTCCTTTTGAAGATTGGATTGCTCAAGCATGGGCTGGTGCCTTAGTACTTATTGCATTAATTTTATTATTAAGTCTTGCAATGCGATTTGCAACACGAGATAAATATTCAGGATAATACATGGAATCTAAAAATTACAAAATCATCAGCGAAAACGTTAATGCATATTTTGGAAAAATCCACGCATTAAAAAATATTTCTCTTTCCATTCCAACAAAATCCGTCGTCGCAATTATTGGACCTTCAGGTTGCGGAAAATCTACATTTCTTCGTTCTTTAAATAGAATGCATGAAATGACTCCTAATAGTAAAATCACTGGAAAAATTTTAGTTGATAATATTAATATTTATGATATCGATGCTGTGTTATTACGAAAAAAAGTAGGAATGATATTTCAAAAACCAAATCCATTTCCAACAATGTCTATTTTTGACAACGTTGCTGCTGGCTTACGAATGAATGGAATGAAAAACAAAAAAAAACTTACAGAAATTGTAGAAAAAAGTTTGCAACAAGCAGCATTATGGGATGAGGTAAAAGATTCTCTTTCTAAAAGTGGAGTAAGTCTTTCTGGTGGACAGCAACAACGACTTTGTATTGCTCGCACACTCGCCGTTAACCCAGAAGTCATTTTGATGGATGAACCGGCAAGTGCATTAGACCCAATTTCTACTGCGAAAATTGAAGAACTTATTTATGAATTAAAAAAAGATTATACCATCGCTATCGTAACTCACAATATGCAACAAGCCGCACGTGTGAGTGATTACACTGCATTTTTTTACATGGGTGAATTAATTGAGTATGATATAACTAATAATATTTTTACTATGCCAAAGAAAAAACAAACGGAAGATTATATTACCGGACGCTTTGGTTAAAACTTATTTTATAAAATTATGACAAGACATTTTGAACAAGATTTGGACAAACTAAAATCCAACATTATTAAAATGGGTTCAGCAGCAGAACAAGCAATAGAAAAATCCATTGAAGCAATGATTGCTCACGATAAACATCTGGCAGAAAAAATTATTCGCGATGATAAAGAAATCAATAATATGGAAATTGTTATTGATAAAATTATTATTGAAATTTTGGCTCTTCAACAACCAGTTGCTTCAGATTTGCGATTTATTCTTGCTGCATCAAAAATCAATAATGATTTGGAACGTATTGGTGACCATGCTGTGAATCTTGCACAATCTGCATTAAAGTTATTGGATATGACAATTCCTCTTCCTTCTTTTGAGGAAATAAAAAATATGGCAAACATTACAAAAAAAATGTTATCCAATGCGTTGGATAGTTTTGTTCATGGTGATGCGAAAATTGGAGAAGAAGTTTTACAAATGGATGATACTGCAGATAATCTCAATAAAAAAATCGGACAAGAAATGTTAGTGATTATGAAAAGTAATCCCAAAACTATTGACCAAGCATTGGAACTTATTCGTGTTAGTAGGAATTTAGAACGTGTTGCGGATTTAGCAACAAATATTGCAGAAGAAGTGGTCTTTATTGCAAAAGCAAAAGTGGTAAAGCATCACGCTGCGGATGTTGTTAATCAATAAATTTGTTTGATATTTTTTATAAAATAATAAGGGATGGTGTTGTAACAACCATCCCTATTTTTTTGCACTACTTAAATACCGTGTATTCATCTACTCAAATACTTATCTTACCTTTACTAATTTTTGTGTGATTGTTGCTTGTTTATCACCATTTTTTACAAGTATTCTATAAAAATACACTCCATTACCAATTTCATTTCCATCGTTATCTTTTCCATCCCAATAAATTTTAT
>CALETH010000011.1 GCA_937920105.1 uncultured Bacteroidota bacterium | reverse complement strand
ATAGATAAAAAGTAAAAACTTTCTTTTACTGAAAATGGAAAATAATTAAATTTGAACGATGGTATAAAATAATATAAAATCGTAAATGAAAATATATATATAAGTATAAATAGACTTATAGTGGTATGAATTGATATTTTTTTTAAAACAAGAGATAATTGATATGAAAAATATCCTAACAAGAAAAACATAACTTCAGTGGGAAAAAATCTGTAAGTCCATGGGTCATTTTGAAGACCTAAAAAGGAATACATAAAAAATCGTAATAAAAAAGATGCAATTATTAAAACAATAACTATTGTAAATCTTCTTCTTAAAATAAATGGTGCTAATAAATAAAAAGTAAGTTCAAGTCCAAGTGTCCACGCCTGAGGAACAAATAGAAAATCGAAAAGTGGTAAGTTACCACTACGAAAATTATTTATTAAAAATAAATTTCCGGTATCCGGATTAATGGTTAAAAATGTAACTACATCTTGTCCGAAAATTATAATATTTGTTACTATTAAAAATGTAAAAGATACAATATTTGTTTTTACTGATAAGTAGTGTTCAAATTTAGGGAGGGATTGGCCTTGTGTTATAAATGCTACTCCAGCACAAACAAGTATTGCTCCTAATAACACTACCCAATACATAGGATATAGTCTAATAAATCTATTTGTTATGAAAAGTTTATAGGAATTATTTTCACCAATATATTTTTCATTTAAAATTAATGACATGTAAAATCCAGAAATAATATAAAATGATTGCACCGCAATTGGTCCCCCCACAAACTTAAGTCCAAAAATCTCCCCGCAATGTGTAGCTACTACGGATAATGCTAATAATAACCTGACTATACCCATCCTAAAATTTCCCTTCGCAAAAGTCACAGAACTAAAAATTCATTTCTTAAACTTATTCGCATTTAATGAGCATGCACAAATATTTTCCCCAACAACACTGAACTACCATAAAACAATAACATCCCAATAAATAAAAATACTGGAACAATTCTATTTTCTGAGCGATTAATTTCGGGAATTAAATCACTGGCAGCAACGTACAAAGCAGTTCCCGCAGAAAATGCAAAAGCAATTCCGGTAATTTGTGCATTCACATTTTGTAAGAAAAATATCATACAAATTCCCAGCATTGTTCCAATACCAATTCCAATACACGCCCACAATGCAAATTTTCGTGAACGTTCTGCTGCAAGCATGATAGAAGCAATCGTAATTCCTTCGGGAATTTTATGTAATAGAATTGCAAAAAATATCATAAGACCGATTGCGGTATCATACTGCATTCCTGCAGAAATTGCTAATCCATCAAAAAATGCGTGAATAAAAAGTCCGCCAAACGCAGAATAACTTGCAACCTTGGAAATCATTATTTCAGAGTGTGTTTCTTCTCCAAAATGGAGATGCCCAACAATAGTGTGTTCAACAAAATGAATTACACAAAATCCCAAAAGCATAATGAGTGGTGCCGTTGTTCCAACAGTTTCCATGCTTTTAGGAATTAACTCTATCAAGGCAAGAGCAAGTAAAAAACCTGCTCCCAGTGCCAATAAATATTCTTGATATTTTTTTGACCATGTGCTGCGAAGAAGTACTAATCCACCGCCGAGTATTTCTGCGGCAACAACTACTATTCCTAACAAAATAATTATAATTGTAAGATTCATTTTTTATATGGTGTTTGTAAATATTTTTTTGCTTGTTCGTGTGTTGTTTCAAAATTTTTCATCTGCAATACTTTGTTGTATTGTTTTACTGCGTATTCACGTTTCATTTGTGCATCGTAAATCATTCCGATTTTTAAATTTGCCATGGACATAAAACCAGAGGCACCTTCTTTATCTAATGTACGACTTAATTCATCACAACGGTAAAAATTTTGAAGTGCCATATCACTATCATTATTCAACATTTGATACGTTGCTAAATAATAACTTGCTTCTCGTTCTGCACCTTTTGTATATCCGCGTTTTTGTGCTGCACATTTTTCTTTCACATCGGCAAAAATTGCTTTTGCTTCTTCCCATCTTCCAACTCCGACAAAACATCTTCCAACATAGCGTTGAAATAGTGCATTGTTTGGAAATTTCTGAAACAATGTTTGTGCGTAACCAATGGCAGTTTCAAATTGGCGTTCGTAATTATAATAGAGTTGAAGAAGAAAATACTGTGCTTCTATAGAAGCATATTTAGATTTTTGTGATGCTGCTTCTAATTGTTTAATTCCCTTTTTCTTATCTCCTGAAGGAAAAAATAACATTAATGGTTTTACCACGGGAAAAGTTTCCGGAATAACTTCTGCATAATAATTATAAATTCCAATTCCGAGAAGAACATCATAATTTTTTGGAGCAAGTGAATAGGCACGTTGAACTATTGGTAATGCTTCTCTTCCATCATTAGCGGCTTTTACCCAACTTTCACGATTTGCGTACAATCTTCCACGAAAGCCCAATGCACCGCCTTTAAAAAATAATGCGTCAACATCATTATCATTTTCATCTAATAAATCATCACAAATAGAAATAACTTTATCTAATTTTGTAAGAAATTGTTTATCTAATGTTTCATTATCTATATCTAATAAAATTTTCCACCAATCAACCATTGCGAGAAAAAAATATCCGGCGGGATGTTTTGGTTTTTGTACAGTAAGAATTTGAAATTCTTTTTCTGCTTCTTCAAATTCAAAATTATACACTTTTTGTATTCCTTGTTGAATGTGGGATTCAAAAAGAGAATCGCTTTTTACTTGTGCTGATAATGGTAAAAAAGAAATGCAAAATATAATAATGATAGAATAGATTTTCATAATTTTTATTTTATGGATTCCCGCTACAAACATGCGGGAATGACAAGTTTTTATTTTTTTCCCAATTATTATTGGTAATAATAATTGCTCCAATTAAAACAATAGTTGCAAGTGCTCCGCCCTCGGGACCGAATTTTCCACCTGTGAACCAATCAGGTCCGCTTTGAGTAATTATTCCTAATTGATATTGTGAAAAATTTAATCCGCTCACAGGAAAAGAAAAAATATGATTTTGAAAAAAATTCCACGAAAAATGCAATGCTGTAGGAAACCACAATGATTGTGTACGAAAATATGCAAGCGAAAGCCACACTCCCGCAAGAAAAATATTAATTAATGCTAACAATGTTATATTAGGATTATTTCCGTGCATCAATGCAAAACCACCGGCAATAATAATTATTCCGATAATTTTATTTGTTCCTTCCACTAATGTTTGAAAAATATATCCACGAAATACTAACTCTTCTCCAAATGCACCAATAGAAAAAATTGCGATACTCATTCCAATATTATATGAATACGAAGAAATAAAATTATCTTTTAATGAAAATGAATACATACTACAAATGTATTCTATTACAACTATACTACTCATCATTCCACCACTAATAAAAATACCTTTTCCAATTTCTAATGGTGTTTTTTTATCCATACCTAAACCAACAGATGCTATCGAACGTTTATCAACAAATTTTATCACAACAATTGTTGTGATAAAAAATAAACCATAGAAAAATATTTGGTCTCTTAATGTTGGAAGTATATTGGGAAGTGGAATATATCGTAATGCAATATTTCCAATAATTGCAAAAATAAGATAGATAAATAGAAAAATGGTAATTCTCCATCCAGCGCGAAGAGAATTACCATTGTGAAAGATTTTTTTCATGAAATAACATTTGATGAATTTCCCCTTCTATTTATAGGAGGGAAATTTTATTACACAAACTTTTCAGATAAATATTTTTTTACTGATGTTAAAGCAATGCGTTCTTGTTTCATTGTATCTCGTTCGCGAACGGTAACAGTTTGGTCTTGCAACGTTTGTGAATCAATGGTAAAACAATATGGAGTTCCAATTTCATCTTGTCTTCGATACCGTCTTCCAATGGCTCCGCTTTCATCATAAAAAATACGGAATGATTTGTGAAGTTCTTGTGTAAGATTTCGTGCAATAGTGTCCATTCCATCTCTATTAACGAGTGGTAAAATTGCGGCTTTTACCGGTGCAAGTTGCGGATGAAAATGTAACACTGTGCGAACTTCTTCCCCGCCTTCACCGGTTGGAACTTTTTCTTCATCATACGCTGCTACAAGAAATGCCATAAAAGAACGGCTTGCTCCAACAGAAGTTTCAATCACATAAGGAGTAAATTTTTCTTTCGTTTCTTCATCAAAATATTTCATACTTTTTCCGGAATACTGCTCATGACGAGATAAATCATAATCTGTACGATTGTGGATTCCTTCAATTTCTCCCCAGCCAAATGGAAATTCAAATTCAATATCAAACGCACCTTTTGCATAATGAGCAAGTTTTTCATGTTTGTGCCAACGAAGTTTTTCTGGTTTCATTCCTAACTCTAAAAACCATTTCATTCGTTCTTCTCGCCAATACTCAAACCACATATCATCACTGCCGGGTTTTACAAAAAATTGCATTTCCATTTGTTCAAATTCTCGTGTACGGAAAAGAAAATTTTTAGTGTTGATTTCATTACGAAAGGCTTTTCCTATCTGTGCAATACCAAATGGTAATTTTTGACGCGATGCACTTTGTACGTTGAGAAAATTGACAAAAATTCCTTGTGCAGTTTCCGGACGTAAATACACAACGTTATTAGTATCTTCCACCGGACCAACAAATGTTTTGAACATCAAATTAAATTGACGTGCTTCTGTAAATGTTTGTTTATTTCCGCAATTTGGGCATGGAATAAATTTTTGTAGAAGTTCGGGAAGTTTTTTTTCATCCGCACTTAATTCAGAAAATCTTGCATGGATTTTTTCATCAGAAATTTGTCCGGAAAATTTTTGCGGTTCTATTTCTCGCAAAATTTCTTTTTTCTTTTTTAATGATAATTCATCTAAAAGAATATCTACACGATAACGGGCTTTACATTGTTTACAATCCACCATTGGGTCTGAAAAATTTTCCACATGTCCTGATGCTTCCCACACTTTTGGATGCATGATAATTGCAGCATCAATGCCTTCAATATTTTCTCGGAACGTCATTGAACGCCACCATGCTTGCTTAACATTATTGAGTAGTTCTACGCCAAGTGGACCGTAATCCCAACAGCCGTTGAGTCCGCCGTAAATTTCACTGGATTGAAAAATAAATCCGCGGCGTTTTGAAAGGGAAACTATTTTTTCCATAACTGTTTTAAACTATGATTAAATGATAAAATGATGAATATGATATTTTTAACGATGATTACAATGATAATATGAATAATATTTTAAACAATGATTAATAATAATATGATGAACTATGATATTTTAATTATCTTAACTATGATTACAATGATTATATGATTGACTATGATAATAAGATTGGATGAAATTCATAATTCATCATATCAATCATTTAATCATAGTTTTAATTTTTACCGTTGCTAATCCTAATGTTGAATATAAAGGAAGCAAATGTTTATTTTTCTTTTTTGATAATTCTTGAATATGCTTTTGGATTGTTTGAACATCATTGCGAGCAATTGGTCCAGTTAACGATTGAACTGCGGAACTTGTTTTTACATTGTGCAGTGTTTGTGCAATAATGGGTTCGTAGATAGAAATAACTTTTTCTTTCGGAATTCCGATTTTTTTTCCAATTTCTTCTACAACGGAAAGCAATGTTACAAAATAATTTGATGCAAAAACTGCTCCAATATGATATAACGTTTTTTGTTCTTTTTTTAAGATAAAT
This sequence comes from uncultured Bacteroidota bacterium, assembly GCA_937920105.1. Taxonomy (GTDB): domain Bacteria; phylum Bacteroidota; class Ignavibacteria; order UBA10030; family UBA8401; genus CALETH01. Next base: position 3,384 of record CALETH010000011.1, on the reverse strand, counting down.
GATTGTGCTTTAAATGAAGATGCAATATTTTTTCCCACCGCAATGGCTTTTTTATCTCCTTCTATTGCAAACCAAATATTTTGAAAAATATTTTTTTGTATTTCATTTTTTTTAAATGTTTGCAATGGATGGAATGAACCAACACTTGCACTTTTTTTTTTCAATGGTTGTAAAATTGAAGTTGATAATGCACCGGAAGTATGAAAAATTATTGTATTAGAAAATTTATTTTTTGATTGAACTAATATATCAACAACATTTTTTATTGCATCATCTGGTACAGTAATAAAAATAATTCCTTTAAAAGATATATTTTTTAATAATGATAATTCTATAGGATTTGCTTTAACAATTTTAGCAATTTTTTCTGCAGATTTTTTTGTTCTACTAATGATATTTTCTACAATAAATTTTTGTTTGGGAAGTGCAAGTGCTAATGCTTTTCCAACACTGCCTGCTCCTATTATTGTTACGGGAATTTTAGGCATAAATTTCTATGAATTATCTTTGTCATGCCCGAACGTTTTCATCGGGCATCCAGAAAATAGATTCCCGCTTAAAGCATACGGGAATGACGCAACCATGGAAGACAGATTTTAAAAACTTGACAAATCTTATAGTGAAATAAACACTGTTTCTGCAACCCTGCCAGAGTTTCAAACTCTGGCAGGGGTTTTAGTTCACGAGGTTCATAGCAAAAAGTTTTTACATTCGTATTTGATTTATTAATGAATCCAAATACTTATCGATTTTATTAAGAAATGCAATATATAAACTCATCCAATCTGTTGGAAGTGTTGGCTTTACCTCTATACATTCTTGATATAATTTTTGAATAACAGGAAATAGTATCGCTTTTATTTCATCTGGAGTCACCTCTCCTGTTGGAAAATAATATGAATGTATTTGTGTAAGTTCACCAATTACTCCGGATTCATTTTTTACTTTACTGGCTAATCTATGTGTATTTAAAAAACTTACTATCGGACGACACAAAATTTCATTCCAAAAATCTACCACAAAAGAAAATTGTTCTTCACTGGCACAATCAACATCTAACAATAATTGAATATTTTTTTGTGTTGCTATTGTAACTGGAAAAACTGGTGATTCATTCAAATATTGTGCAATAAAATTTATAGATTCTCGTTTCCCAATAACTCGTGGTGTTAATGTGGTAATTTCTTTCTTTAACTTTTGTTCAAGATGAGCAATTGTTTGTCCCGTTGTTGTTGGTTGTGTATCTTTTGATTTTGGTACATATTTTTCCATCAACTGGACAAAGTCTGGTTGAGTACGCAAGTGTGTTGGAGTATCCATCACTTTTTTCTGAATTGCTAAAGGAAGATTATCAAATTTCTGTGCTGCTTTAAAAATAGAAGAATCTATTTGGGCTTGTGTACTAATTTTTTCCAACAGTTGTGTAATAACGCGTTTCTTATAAAGTGTTTTAAAGTGTTCTAAATTGGTAATGATGTATAATGTTTTTTCAGGAATTCCTAATAATGTTATCAATAATCGAACCACTTCATCTGCTCCAATTTTTTTATCATCGATTGGACGTAAAGTATAATCCACTCCCGCCAACACTGTATCAAAAATCACAACTTTTTTATTGATGTGAGAAACATATCCAAGAATTGCAACTTCAACATTATCAAAACGATGCATTCGTAAAACATCTTTAATATAAATTGATTGTCCGGTTTGTGGAACGATAATAAGAATATCTTCTTGCGAACACTGTCCCACCATAATTGCATGCTTCACGCACTCTATTACTTTTTTTACACTGATTTCATTAAATGGTAACATCTTTGTTCTTCCAACATATTGAGCCGTTACCGTTTTTTCATAATCAGTATTGATGTAATAAATGGATGCAGCAGTGATAGCGTTAATATTAATTGTTTGTTCTTTTTCAAAAAATACTTTATCAAAAAGAAACGATTCTTTTATCAATAATTCTTTATAATCATCAATAACACTAATACATTCTTTTGGAAGATTGCGAAGAATATTTTTTTGTTGTAGATATTCTTCTTGATAATATGAAAATATATTATTTCGTAACCATAAACGAGCAGGTTCTAATAACGATGCTGAACGCGGAATTTGTTCTTTAGGGTTTCCAATCACAATACAACGTTCACGTCCTAAAGAAAGTAATAAAGTTATTATTGGAAGCGGAACTGTTTCAGCATCATCAACACAAACAATATCAAACTTATCTTGTAAAAAATGATATTGCGCCATTGCTTCATGCACCGAACATGCAACAATATTTTTACTATTAATCCACTCTTCCTTTGTTTGTTGTTGTAATTGTTTTTTTATTGCAGCATCGGGATTTGTGAGAATTGCTTGTATTTCTTTATATGGAAACGGTAATTTTTGTTCATATTTCAAAATATCTTTTTGTATTCTTGCAACAGAATATTCTAATTTTTCATACGATGCAGTAACGGTATTAAGATAATTTTGTTTTTCTTCGAGAATTGTTTTACTTCCAAATTTTTTAATTCTATCAATGAGTGGTGCACGTTCAAGTTGAAGAACTTCTTCTTTTAATTTTTGAATTTCTTGTTTGTAGTGTTCTACTCGTTCTGCTTTTTCTATTAATTTTTTCCGTAACTCTGTAACAGTATTATAAATATCTTTAGCATAAATTGCTTTGGTAAGTTTTTCTATCTCTGGTGAAATTTTTTGTTCTTCTTGTTCTTGTGATGCTGCAAGAACACTATGAAACATTGGTAATGCTTCATACGTACTCAATCCATCATCTAAAGCAACCGTTCTTTCTGCTGCTATTGCTTCATTATGTGATAGCAAAATTTGCATGCTATGATACAATTTTTGTATTGATGATGTAATGTATAATATTTTTTTCTTTTCTTGGAGATAATTAGAAAGGAGTATTAATCCCGCAGTAGTTTTTCCAAAACGTCTTTCTCCAATGATGAAAGAAATTTTTCTTTGAAGAGAAAGTTTTATTGCTTCTTGTTGATGAAATGAAAGTGATGAAGAAAATAATGGTGTTTTTTGAAATAATAGAAGATTATTTTCAAAATTTTTGTGAAGGATTTTCTTTACTAATTCAGTTATGCGAACAAGAGAAAATGTTGAAAGAATTGTTTCTGTTAATTCTTCTGGTTTCCAAGAACATGTAAGTGCTGGAATATATTCTCCTAAAAATATCGGAGAATATATTCTTACAAATTGGCTTTTTACATCAACAACTTTTCCAAAAAATAGTAATGATGGTTCTGTGCCAATGAAACATTCTACAGAAAGCGTTGGTACAAAATAACAATTTTCATGATACTCAAATTCATACACAGCGGTATTATTGTGTGTTTTTACAAGATGACCGAGATCGGAAGA
>CALETH010000010.1 GCA_937920105.1 uncultured Bacteroidota bacterium | reverse complement strand
TTTAAAAAAAAATAAAATAAAAAAAAAGAAAAAAAAAAGAAAAAATTTAACAAAAAACCTTTGTACTAAAAAAAAGTACAAAAGTTTTTAATTAAAAAAAACAAAAAAAATGAAATCGCTTAAAAAATCTTTAACTGGTTTTGATATTGGAAGATTTACAACGGGAGAAGAAATTCATTTTACAATAAATAAAGTAAGTGAGGTTATTGAGAAATTTTATGAAAAAATACCCTCATAACGAGGATATAAAAATTGTTTTAAAAGATAAAGCAGATTTTGTTCAGCATGAAGGTCTAAACTATTTAATTCCTCAATGGCAATTATTTGCAGATAAATATGTTATAACTGAAGATTCTTTGTATGAATGGTTAAATGACCTTGATACAAGAAAAATTATTGATGAAATACTTGAAGTTCTTTCAAAAACAGAGCGAAGAAAAGTTGAAGTTGTATTGAAACCAATAGACACAAAGGTTATTAAAAATACATTTGAAATTAATGAATGTATTTGGGGAAATGAAGTAGAAAAATCGAACAAATATGATAGAAGGAAAAATTGGTATTATTATAGAATTAATGAAAAAATATTTTGTAATGAAATAGGGAAATTTTCAAAACGATAGATAAAATTGATTAGATATGAAATCACTAAAAAAATCTTTAACAGTAACAAATAACAAAGTGGAGTTTTTGAAATTTTTGAAATCAAAATTTTCACTCTATCACTTATCAAATATTTTTTTTCGAGATATACATTATGGTGTGATGGATTTTTTGGCAAAGAAAAAAAATGAAGCAACATATACAGAATCCGAAAAAATAACCAATGAAGTTATTAGTTATTTTGAAATTCAAAAAATATTTAAAAGAGTCAGTGCAAGAGCGTGGGTAGTGTTGTATCCGGAGTTTAAGTCTAAAACTATGATTAAATGATTGACTATGATTTTCAAGATTTAATGATTACCACAAAAAATATAATCTCGTCATTCCCGCATGTTTTTAGCGGGAATCCAGAAAAAATAAAATATAATTCATTGTAAAAAACGAAAGGAAAAAATTATGTCAACCCAAACATTAGAAGTAATAAATGATGAAGTCGTTCTCACACCCAAAGCAATCGAAGAAGTAAAAAAAATTAAGGCTTCCAATAATATCCCAGAAACACACGGTTTACGACTTGGTGTAAAAGGCGGTGGGTGTTCCGGACTTTCTTATGTTCTTGCTTTTGATGAAAAAGAAAAAGAGAAAGATATTATTCTTGAAGTTGATGGAGTAAAAGTTTTTATCGACCCCAAAAGTATGTTTTATCTTTCCGGAACAACATTAGATTTTACTGATGGACTTAATGGAAGGGGCTTTGTTTTTAATAATCCACAAGCAACAAAAACCTGCGGATGTGGTAGTTCATTTGGAGTGTAAGAAATATTTTTCTTAAGAATTAAATTTTAATAAAGGTCATTATTATGGAAACCGTAGAAACCCTCGTCAACAAAGAATACAAATATGGATTTGTAACCGATATTGAAACCGATAGTCTTCCACCCGGACTAAGTGAAGATGTAGTTCGTACAATTTCACAAAAAAAGAATGAGCCGGAATGGATGACCGAGTGGAGATTAAAAGCATATCGTCAATGGCTCACAATGAAAGAACCATCATGGGAAAACTTTACCTATCCACCAATTAATTATCAATCCATAGTGTATTACTCTGCACCGAAAAAGAAACCAACGGTAAAAAATTTAGATGAGGTTGACCCGCAATTATTGGAAGTTTACGAAAAATTGGGAATTTCCTTGAGTGAACAAAAACGATTAAGCGGAGTTGCTGTTGATGCAATTTTTGACAGCGTTTCTGTTGCAACAACATTTAAAGAAACGTTGGGAAAATTAGGAATTATTTTTTGTTCAATGTCCGAAGCAATCAAAGACCACCCCGAATTGGTGAAAAAATATTTGGGTTCGGTTGTTCCGTATTCCGATAATTTTTTTGCAGCGTTAAATTCCGCAGTGTTCAGCGATGGTTCGTTCTGTTACATTCCAAAAGGAGTAAAATGTCCGATGGAACTTTCCACATATTTTCGTATCAACGCTGCAAACACAGGACAATTTGAGCGAACGTTGATTGTTGCCGAAGAAGGAAGTTACGTAAGTTATTTGGAAGGTTGCACTGCACCAATTCGCGATGAAAATCAATTGCATGCAGCAGTGGTAGAATTAGTTGCGTTGGAAAAAGCAGAAATAAAATATTCCACTGTACAAAATTGGTACGCTGGTGATAAAGAAGGAAAAGGTGGAATTTACAATTTTGTAACCAAACGTGGAAAATGTTTGGGAAATAATTCCAAAATTTCTTGGACTCAAGTGGAAACCGGCTCTATTATAACATGGAAATATCCCAGCGTAATTTTAATGGGAGATAATTCTATTGGAGAATTTTATTCTGTTGCCGTTACCAATAATTATCAAGTTGCAGATACCGGAACAAAAATGATTCACCTCGGAAAAAATACCAAAAGCACAATTATTTCCAAAGGAATTTCCGCAGGTCATGGTAACAACACCTATCGTGGATTAGTGAAGGTTGCAAAAAATGCAACCAATGCTCGCAATTATACTCAGTGTGATTCTATGTTGATGGGAAATAAATGTAGTGCAAATACATTTCCCTACATTGAAGTAAAAAATACAACCTCCAGTGTGGAACATGAGGCATCAACATCAAAAATTGGAGAAGACCAAATTTTTTATTGCAAGCAAAGAGGAATCTCTACCGAAAATGCAATTTCTATGATTGTGAATGGTTTTGCAAAAGAAGTTTTCAAAAATCTCCCAATGGAATTTGCCGTTGAGGCACAAAAATTATTAGGAATTAGTTTAGAAGGAAGTGTTGGGTAGAAATTCAAAGAAAAAAATAAAAAGTCAAAATATATTATTTAAAAGGAAACACAATGCTCGAAATAAAAAACCTACACGCATCAATTGGAGAAAAAAAAATTCTCAACGGAATTAATTTAAAAGTGAACGCTGGAGAAGTCCACGCAATTATGGGACCCAACGGTTCAGGAAAAAGTACACTGGCACAAGTTCTTGCCGGACATCCTGCATATCAAGTAACAGAGGGCGAAGTAAATTACGAAGGACAAAATTTATTGGAAATGGAAACCGAAGAACGTGCCCAAGCAGGAGTATTTCTTGCATTTCAATATCCGATAGAAATTCCCGGAGTAAGTAACAGTTATTTTTTGAAATCAGGATTAAACGAAATTCGTAAATCTAAAGGATTGGAAGAATTCGATGCAATGCAATTTCTCAAAGTATTAAAAGAAAAAATGAAAATTGTAGAAATAGACCAAAGTTTTATTAACCGTCCCGTGAATGTTGGATTTTCTGGTGGAGAAAAAAAACGCAACGAAATTTTACAAATGGCAGTGTTAGAACCCAAACTCGCAATTCTTGATGAAACAGATTCCGGATTGGATATTGATGCATTAAAAATAGTTGCTGATGGAGTGAATAAATTAAAATCACCAAACAAAGCAACCATCGTTGTAACACACTATCAACGATTACTCAATTATATTGTACCAGATTTTGTTCATGTACTTGTTGGTGGAAAAATTGTAAAATCTGGTGGAAAAGAATTAGCATTAGAACTTGAAGCAGAAGGATACGATAAAATTAAAGAAGAGTTAGTAACAGCGTAACAATGAATACTGATTTAAAAATTGCAAAACAACTTTATACGTTAGCGAGACTTGGAAAGATTGATGAAATAAAAAATGAGTTATCTAAAGGAGTTGATATAAATGCTCAGCATAGAGGCGCTAGTATGATTGAGGCTGCAATAGTTGAAAAAAATATTTCACTCCTTAATTTTTTAATTAAAGAAGGAGCAAATGTAAATATTCAGTCTGAGAATGGTTGGACACCCTTACATTTTGCTGCACAAGAAAATTCTCTTGAAATAGTCAAAGTATTATTAGAGAATGGAGCGTTATTGAATGTAAAAGATAAAAATGGAAATACTGCATTACATACAGCAATATATAATTCAAAAGGTCAAGGAGATGTAATTACACTTCTTTTAGAAGGTGGTGCTGACAAAAATCTAAAAAATAATCATGGAGTTAGTCCATTAGATTTAGCAAAACAAATAGCAAATTATGACGTTAAAAAATTTTTTATAGAAAAATAAATATCAGATTATATGACATCGTTACAACAACACTATACAACCAATTTTCAAAAATTTTCTACCAATGGCGTCTCACAATCACCACAATGGATTGCTGAGATACGAAAATCAGCAATAGATAAATTTACCCAAATCGGATTTCCAACATTGCAGGATGAAGAATGGAGATTTACTAATCTTCTTCCGTTAACAAAAATTGCATTTCGCTATTCATCGGAAAATTTTGAAGAAAAAATATCAAAAAAAGATATAGAAAAATTTTTACTTGAAAATACGTATACAATTATACTTATCAA
>CALETH010000009.1 GCA_937920105.1 uncultured Bacteroidota bacterium | reverse complement strand
CTTCACTGCCATTACTCGCCTCTAATGGTGTAATAGAAAATTTTTTTTGAAGTAATCGTGAGATAAATACACGAACAGTATTTTCATCTTCTACAACAAGTATTTTCATAAAAAATTTAGTGAGATTGTAATAAATATTCTTTTTCAAATGTTGTTTTAACATTTTGTAGTTCATTAAAAACAATAGGAAGCAATTCCTCTGCTCCATCTATTTCTTCGTTTCTTCCCATGTGTTCAAGTTTTTCTAATACAGAAGCTAATCGTGCAAAACCAAGATTGCTTGCACTTCCTTTTGAAGTATGTGCACATTCTGTTATTTTTTTCGCATTTTTTGCCAGAACTGCTTCTTGAATTTTTTCATAACGAATCTGAATTTCTTCAACAAACATTTTCGCTAACATGATAAAAAGATTTTCCGCATCTTCCCCTACCATTTGTAGTTCTTCAACACGTTGCTTGTCGATAATAGGCTTTTCGGTTTCCATAATAGACTCCATTTTTTACTAATGATATTTTATACCTGTCCATTTTTTAATCATGGATTCTAATTCAACAGGCTTGATTGGCTTTGCTATATAATCATCCATTCCTGCTTCAATACATTTTTCTCTATCACCACGGAGTGCATTAGCAGTAATTGCTATGATTGTTGTATGATTTTTCTTTCCTTCTATTTTGCGAATTTCTTTTGTTGTTTCAAAACCATCCATTTCCGGCATTTGGCAATCCATAAAAATAATATCATACGGCTGTTGTTGTAATGCGTTTAATGCTTCTTTTCCATTTTCTACAATATTTACAGAGTAATGAATTTTCTCTAACATTTTTTGCATTACTTTTTGGTTGATGAGATTATCTTCTGCTAATAATATTTTTAAATCTGTATTGTTATTTTGAGAGATTTCCTTTTTTTCATCATGTTGATGTTCCTGTTTTTTATCATTTATTCTTTTAGTTACTTTCGCAATAGTGGAAAGAAATTCCGTTTGTCCAATTGGTTTGGAAAGAATTGTTTTTATTCCCATTCTTTTTGCTTCTTCAATACGATATTCTCCAAATTTCGCCAATAATACTATTGGAATACTTGAAAATGTTGGTGATGATTTAATTGTATTTACTAATTCTAAACCATTATTATCTATATTTATAACAACAGCATCAATTGGGATTCCACTTTCAAATGAATTTTTTAATGTAAGAAGTCCTTTTTCTATATTTTCTACTATTTCACTTGTTGCCCCCCATGATGAAAGTTGGCGTTGCAAGAAAAAGCGACTTGTTGCGTTTCCATGTACAACAAGAATATTAAGATTTTTTAATATTTCAGGGTGTGTAAGAGTATGTTGTTGTTGTTTTTGTTTTTCTAAAGTTATAGTAAACCAAAATGTACTTCCTTTTCCTTCTTCACTTTTTACTCCTATAGTTCCTTTCATCATTTCAGAAAGCTTTTTCGAAATTGCTAATCCAAGTCCTGTTCCGCCATATCTTCTAGTTGTAGAACCATCGGCTTGTGTGAATGCATTAAAAAGAATTTTTTGAACCTCTGGTTTAATTCCAATACCTGTATCGATAACACTAAATTGTATTATAGAATTTTCTTGAGCATTTTTTTCCAATGTTACATGTACAACTATTTCACCTTTTTGAGTAAACTTTATTGCATTACTAAGAAGATTTGTGAGTATTTGTCTAATACGTCCGGAATCTCCACGGACCAAATTAGGAACATTGCTTTCTATCAAATAAATTAATTCTAAATTTTTTTCTTTAATGTGTTGAGAAAATGATTGTATTGTTTCTTCTATTGTAGTATATAATTCAAAATCAATAATTTCTATAAGAAGTTTTCCTGCTTCTATTTTAGAAAAATCTAAAATATCATTAATAATGGTAAGAAGTGCTTCTCCAGAGTTTCGAATTATTTCTGTGTATTCTTTTTGTTCTGATGTAAGATATGTATCTAACAAGAGTTTTGTCATACCAATAATTCCATTCATTGGTGTTCGGATTTCATGGCTCATGTTAGCAACAAATTCAGATTTCATTCGCGATGCAGCAAGTGCTGTTTCGCGTGCTTCAATGATTTCTCGAGATTGCCGTGCTAATGCTCGTGTTTGTTCTTCTGCTTTTACTTTTGCTTCAAAAAGTTCTTTGTTATAAAGTGCAAGTTCTTCGGCACGTTTTTTTCGTTCGGTTACATCGCGGAGAATCCCCTCATGAAAAAGAATATTACCATCTGCATCATGTATATAATGGCCATGGTCTTCTACCCAAATCGCAGAACCATCTTTTTTCTTCATCATATATACTTCTATACCTTCTTGCCCAGTATCTAAAATATGGCTCCCTCGTTCTTCTGCAGAAAAATACATTTCTTTTCGAATATCGACTTGCAACATTTCTTCTTTGCTTGTATATCCAAACATTTTTACCATTGCTTCATTAATTTCCACAAATCTTCCGTCATGAGTACTACGATACACTCCATCCATCATTCCATCAAACAATGAGCGATATTTTTCTTCACTTTTTCGTAGTGCTGTCTCAGTTTCTATTCTTGCGGTAACATCATTGAATGTTCCGGCGGTTCCATTAATAATTCCAAAAGCGTCTGTAGTACGGCGAGCAAAAATTTCTGCGTAACGAATTTTTTTATCTTTGGTATAAAAACGAAGTATTTGCCAATAGTAGTCTTTCTTTTGTTCCAATAGAAGTTGAAACATTTCAAAGCTTGCTTGTTGGTCATCCGGATGAATATATTCCCACAAATTAATTCCAATAGATTCTTCAGGTAAAAGACCAGTAACTTCTTGCCATGCAGGATTAAGAAATACTAAAACACCAATAACATCTGTTTGAAAAACAACTTCTGTGAGATGTTCAACAACAGAGCGATATTTTTCTTCACTAGTACGTAGTGCTAATTCCATTCTGCGTCGTTCGGTAACATCTACCATTGTTCCAAAAATTTTTGAAACAATACCTTTTTCATTTTTAACAACTTTCATGGAATATTCTACATATCGTATTTCTCCAGTTGGTCTAATAATACGTTGTGTAAAAAGTGATTGTCCATTTTTTTTGCATTGCTCAATATTACGTTGAAGTGTTTCTCTATCCGCAGGATAAGTAAAGATGGTATTATCTTCTTGAAATTGTTGTTGCTGTTGTTGTGTATTTAATCCATAAATACGAAAAACACCATCAGACCAATGAAATTGATTGGAAGCTATTTCAAAAATCCACGTCCCAAAATTAATAAGTTGTTGTGCATAATGAAGATTAGTTTCTTCATTATGTGATAATATTTCTTGCTTTTTATTAATGGCAGTATATACTATTCCTACATAACCTGCTTTTTTTGAGGGGTCAGTAACTTTTATGATATGAAAAGTGTTCTCTGGAGAGTATTGTATTTGCAGTGGGGAATTAGAGTGTGAGAAATGTTTTTCCCATTGTTGGTATGCTTCACTACCTTTAAAAAATTGTGGCGTTTTCCAAAATGGATTACCTATGATTGAATTCTCAAGATTAAATAATTTGCGGTAGGATGAATTGGTATAAAGATATTTTTCTTCTTTATCCAAAACAAAAATACTAAATGAACACATATCAAGAAACTGTTGAATGTTTTCTTGAGTGTTTTCATATAATGCAAGAATAATATCGACACTTATTGATGTATTTGTACCATATCCTTGCATATTTTTTGTTTATTAGTTATTAATGTACTTTTATTAAAACTTTATAAATACTGCCTTCTTGTGGTAATGGTGTTATTACAAGATTTTCATTATAATATTTTCCTGTTCCACGTATCATTCCTAAAAGAAGGTGTGTCATTTTTCTTGGAGAATTGTATTCTAATTCTATTTCTTTACTATTAATTCTTTTAACAAAAAGTGTTGGTGGGTGTGCTCCATAATTTTTTAAACGAACGGTTCTATGAATAACTTCTTCCACGTTTTCTAAAAAATCCAGTGCTTTCCACGTTGGCTTAACAAATGAACTGTACATTTTCATTAGATGTGGTAGCATAAACTCACCAAATTCTTCTTGAAGAATTTCACCTGATTTATTAAGAATTTTTGATGTTTCAATAACAACTTTTGAGAATTCTTCATCTCCATAGATATTTGATGGAAGATATTCTTTTGTTTGTAATTTTGCAGAAATATAAACCTTATCCCATACTTCTTTAGTATAGGTTTCAACAATAAATTGTTGAAGTAATGAATGAACAACACCGTGCATAAAAATTCCTTTCTTTATTTATGTTTCAAAATTCGTGCCAACATAAAAATATTGTTTTTTTGAATAAATAAACGCATAATGTATTGAAACATGGCTAAAAATAACCTATTGGCTAATATAATAAACAAAATTTGGGAAATTTTGTAATATTTTTTCAAAAAAGTCTTATATTAAGACACTTTTTTTCTTTTTGAGAATACTGAAAATTCAATCCAACCTGAGGCTTTGGTAAAAAATTTTCAATAATCTCTCTTTATTATAATACTTTATGTTTATTTCTTTTGAAGGCATTGACGGTTCTGGAAAATCCACACAAGCAAAATTACTTGTAGAAAAATTACGTTCTCACAATTATAAGGTAGAATTTCTTCGCGAACCCGGCGGAACGGAAATTTCTGAACGTATTAGAGAAATTTTGTTAGATAAAAAATCCCTAAAAATGACTACGATTGCAGAACTTCTGCTTTTTTCTGCAAGTCGTTCGCAATTAGTCAGTGAAGTAATAATTCCTGCTTTATCTAATAATATAATTATAATTTGTGATAGATTTGTAGATTCTACAACTGTGTATCAAGGATATGGACGTGGTATTGATATGAAAGCAATACAAGCAATTAATTCTGCTGCGACATTGGGAGTAATGCCTCATTGTACATTTTTAATTGATGTTTCACTTGATGAAATTTTTTCTAAACGAAACAAAAATAATATTCATGAAAATGATAGAATGGAAAACAGCGGACGTGAATTTTATGAAAAAGTACAAAAAGGATACAAAATTTTAGCAGAACAAGAAAAAAATAGATTTGTTGTTATTGATGGCGAACAATCTATAGAAACAATTCATCAAAAAATTTGGGAAATTGTACAAAAGCAATTAGCAATGGATAATTTAAAATGAGGGGCTTGACTAGATAAGTTATATAAAATAACTTGTAAGTCAATGACCAAGAAT
>CALETH010000008.1 GCA_937920105.1 uncultured Bacteroidota bacterium | reverse complement strand
TCTGTTATTATTCCACCTTCATCGGGAGTTTGGAATGGAATGAGTTTCATTGCCAAACCATCCATGCGGAAATATCTTTCTAAACCGATTTTTGTATCGGTAGATGAAGTTACAGCAAAATATATCGGGCGTTTCCATTTATTTGTGTTAATAATATCATAGGTCATAATATCTTGAACACGAATGGCTTTAATATTTCCTACAGTCATCGTATTGGGAAATACAAATTTTATTTCTCCCTTTACTTCTCCGGTTTTATTTTTTGCAGAATCTTTAAAATTATTTTGTTTTGGTGCATCAGAAATTCCATACTGCTGCATAACATCATTAGGAATTTCTAATGTCATTTCTTTTGGCTCCCATTGAATTGGTTGTAGTCTTTTTATTTGGTCATCAGAAAGACTGATAGGAACTTTTTTTGCTCCGTGTGGTGTTTCATTTTTTAGTTGAAGAATGTACCATGATGTATTTACTAAACTTAAATTGACAATACGAATATCTCGCCGCACACCTTCTACATCTTGCAAATACCACAATGGAAATGTATCATTATCACCATTCGTAAATAGAATGGCATCTGGTTCACAGGATTGAAGGAGATTGTAGGAATAATCCCACGCCATGTAATCTCCAGTTCTATCAGAACCTTTGTAATTAGTACGTGCCATATTAAATGGAACAAGAACAATACTTAATACAAGAACACTTACTGTAGCAATTTTTTTGGCATCTTCATTAGTTTTCAAAAATTCTCGTATGTATTGAATGAGTCCCAACAAACCAATTCCAATCCAAGCAGAAAAAACAAAAAATGCACCAACATAAAAATAATCACGTTCACGGGGTTGCGGGTCTTGTTGGCGTTGTTGAAGTGCAAGGATAACTCCCATCATTACAAACATGACTAAGAAAGCGTAAAATGTTTTTTTATCTTTCTTATAATGATAAAATGCACCAAACAATCCCAGCAAAAATGGAATTCCGTAGAGTTGTTTCCAATTTACACCAGCATCTTGCCAATCCCCTTCTATACCAACATATTGCCATAATAAATATCGAATAAACATGTGGTATGTTTGATATCTCCACATAAAATCCATATCACTACTATAATTTTCCCACGTTGGTCTGTGCTGTGGTTCTTGTGAATGACGACGTGGCCAATGCGGTGCATCTCCGTATTGCTCTCTATTTAAATACGAAACTAAACCTTTCAAATTATCAGGAGTATTTTCGTTCATTGGTGGGCGAGCGTTGGAACGAATGATTACCATTGTATAAGTAGAATATCCCAAAATGATAAGCAGAAAAGATATGCACGCAACATTGAGTACTCCTTTTTTATGAACATGAGAATAATACACTCCATAAATTGCTGCAACGATAATTGCGATTGGAATAAGTGTCCAAATAATACTTTCATTTACTTGTCCGCCAATAGTCATTTCACCATCTAAAAAATTAGGGAACATTTGTACAATTCCCGGATAGACAATTGCAAAAATACAAACGGCAACTATTGCAAAAACAAGAAGAGATTTTTGTGTTACTGCATAATGACGAAAATAGATAATCATCAACAATGGAAAAATGGTGAGAAGTGCAAGTAAATGCACACCAATAGAAAGTCCGACAAGATATGCGATAAGTAATAAATATTTTTCGTTGCCGGGTTTTTCAGCTCGTTCATTCCATCGCAAAGTGAGATAAATTATTGATGAAACAAACAACATGCTGATACCGTACACTTCTGCTTCTACAGCATTAAACCAAAATGTTACACTAAATGTTAATGATAATGCACCAATAATTCCTGCACCGTATAAAGTAATTTTATCAAAAAGTTCGTTGGGTTTTTCTTTCCAAATAAGAATTGCTTTTATAATAGTGAGATATAAAAACATTGCTGTTAAAGCGCTTGTTAATGCAGAAATAAAATGAATACGTACAGCAGGGTCTTTAGCAAAAGGAATCATTCCGAAAATTTTTCCTACTAAAAGAAAAAATGGTGAACCTGGTGGATGTGGAACTTGTAGTAAATATGCTGCAGCAATAAATTCGCCAACGTCCCAAAAAACGACTGTATCGGCAAGTGTAAAAATGTAGGTTACGAGTGAGATGAGAAAAACTGCGAATGCAGTGAGACGATTGATTTTTGTGTGTTCCATTTATAATCCTTTTTATGATAAAATTTCGGATGTAATATACTTTGAATAGGTTTTATTTGCAATGAGATTTAATAATTTCATTAAGGAACGGATTTGCATCCGTTCCTACTTTACGTAAACAAAATTTAAAAACTCCTCTACAACACTATCACACATCATATATCCTTTTGGAGTTAATCGTAGATAATTATTTTCTATTACAAGCATTTCTTTTTGTTGATATTTTGCAATAATATCTTCACAAAAAGAAAGAATGTTTATTCCATATAATGAAGAAATTTTTTGGATATCAATTCCCTTGCTTCGCAATCCAAGAAAAATTTCTTCATCTAAAAATTTTTCTGTAGTAATCTCTTCTTCTCCACCAAGAGGAAATTTTTCTTTTTCTAGCATTTCACAATATTGTTGAATGCTGCGGACATTCCACCAGCGTTTTCCTTCTTGAGGATTTTTTTTCAAAAATGAATGTGCTGATGGACCAAAACTTATATAGTCGGAATGATTCCAATAATTATTATTGTGCTGACAATCATATCCATCTTTTGCATAATTAGAAATTTCGTATTGATTATATCCAGCGTTAGATAATGTTTCGATTGTTGTTTCGTACATTGCTGCATCAATATCTTCTGGAAGTGGTGTAACAACGCCATTCTTCACCATAGAAAATAACGGTGTCTGTTCTTCCACAATCAAACTATAAGCAGAAATATGTTTTGGGTGGAGTTCAATTGCTTGTTGTAAGTTATTTTCCCAACGTTCCGGCGTTTGGTTTGGAAGTGAAAAAATTAAATCTACATTAAGATTTTCAAAGCCGGAATTGTATGCATCAGAAACACATTGTTTTGCTTCTTCTGCGGAATGAATGCGTCCTAAAAATTGTAATTCATCGGGATAAAATGATTGTATTCCAATACTTAATCGATTAATCCCGAGTGAACGAAAATCTTTCAATTTTTCTTTGTTCACTGTTCCGGGATTTGTTTCTACGGTAATTTCTGCATTGGGAAGAATATGATACTGCTTATGAAGTGTATTGAGAATTTTTTCTATTGTAGATGGAGAAAGCAGTGATGGTGTTCCTCCTCCAAAAAAAATTGTTTCAAATGATAGTGGCAAAAAAAGTGTTTTTGAACGAAGAGTGATTTCTTGATGAAGTGATGTAAGAAATTTTTCCATTGAATTCATATTTTCAATGGAATAAAAATCACAATAAATACATTTTTTTTCACAATACGGAATGTGGAGATAAATGCTTGCCATTTTATTTTTTATAAGGTTGAAAACTTGGAATTATACTTTTTACTTTTTTTCGATACTCTTCATAATCTGCTCCAAATTGTTCTAGCAAATCATCTTCTTCCAATTTTTGATAAATAAATTTCCAGATAAACGCACCGAGTAACGCATACAATAAAACCAGTGGAGACCCGAGTATAAATCCAACTAATAAACTTTGTCCGATTCCTGAAACTGCCATTGGATTGCGAATATATGCATAAATTCCTGATACTACTAATTTGTTTGTTGTATCCATTGGCAAAGGTGTTCCACGCCCAATTTTTGCCATTGAGTAAGCAGCAATAAGACCTATTGCACTAATCAATGGAAACAAAACTATTCCAAAAATTTTTTGAAAAGGAATTGAAAAATGTGGAATTCCAATTTTGGCTTCAATTTGCACAATCAATAATGGAAAAATAACTAAAATTAAAGTCCAAACAACAAGAATTTGTGTTAAAGTTTTTGTCAAAATCCATTGTGTTTTTCCATCTTTTGAACGGCGAAACATAAGTTTGCGAAAAACAGGAGTTAATCCAATTGCAAAATTTCCACTTATAATAGTTGCCGAAAGCATTGCCATCACACCAAGCCAACCTGTATCTGTCATCCATGCAAATGCTACGCAGTAAAGTGTTGCATAACTGATTGCACCAACAACAAACCATACCACTATGTTTTTAAAATCATGACGGACAAAAATTAAATAACTCAATACTAATGAACCAAGTGCCAACAAAAATACATCAGGTAGCCAAAATGCCAGCAAAATAGTTTTATCATTACCCATTTGAAAATATTTTTGGGATGTTGGAGCAACAATCAATAAAATCCACCAAATAAAAATACTGATACCTTGAAATGTAAAAGGGTCTTGTATAGAAGAAAGTTATGAAAAGATAATAGATAAAAGAATTATGTAAATATTATTGTGTTTGTTGTTGAAGCGGAACTCCGCTTCTTTCAAATATAAGTAAAATTTGTGTTTGGCAATACCATTATGTTTTCTCATTTTACGTTTAACAAAAGACCAAAACGATTCGATACCATTAATGTGATTATGATTATTCACAAATTCTTGAGAGTGATTAATCCGGTAATGTTTATATCCTGACAATACCAAACTATCATAACTTTTCCATTTATCGGTATAGACACAAGTTTTTGATTTAGCAACGAGTTTTTCGATAATAGGGACAAGGGTTTTCTTCGATACATCAGGAATGATTTGTGTGTACACTTTGCCTTGACGTTGTAAAATACCAATCACAGGAATTTTTGTTGGTGAACCCCGTCCACGTTTATCGCCGTGATGACGGGAACCAAAATAAGATTCATCAATTTCTACTTCACCCGAAAATTGTTGAAATTGAAGTTCCTGATAGTTCACAATCTTTTCTCTAAAATACGTATAATACTTATCAACGGTGTGACGGTTGAGATGAAGTTGTTTGGCAGTCTGCACCAACGTTAATTCCAAAGAAAAGTTGTATAAGGTTTTTTTTATTTGATAGTCGCTTAACTTACTATATTTTATCATCTTATAGAAAATTTACTAATTTTTCCTATACAAGACCCATGTAAAATATATTGCAGCGGACTTTTCAATTTTCATTTATTTTGAATTGCATGGTTTTTAAAAATGAGTAGTTAATAATAAAGAGATTTTCCAAATAAAAAAATCGGTAATTCTCAATTTTTCTTTTTACATTGTTTTTATAAAAAAAATTAAACTTCCCTCCTATTAGGAGGGAATACAAGGGTGGTTGTTTTAAAATTTTACGACCTCCCCTAACCCCTCCTATAAGGAGGGGAACTTACTCATTTTATTTATAAATCTATGCACATTCAATTTATCGGAGCCGCAAGAACTGTAACGGGTTCAATGCATCTTCTACACATCAATGGAAAAAAAATTTTGTTGGATTGCGGTTTGTTTCAAGGACGACGTGCTGAAACATTTGAACGCAATAGAAACTTCCCCTTCAACCCAAAAGAAATTGATGTTCTCATTCTCTCTCACGCTCACATTGACCACGCTGGAAATATTCCTAATTTTGTAAAGCAAGGATTTCAAGGTCCGATTTACGCAACACCAGCAACAGTAGATTTATGTAAACTCATGTTAATGGATAGTGCGTATATTCAAGAAAAAGATATTGAGTTCGTCAACAAAAAAAATGCACGTAAAAAACTTCCTTCAGTAGAACCAATTTATCGCGTCGCAGATGTGCAGCCGGCGTTGGATTTATTTCAAGAAATTTCTTACAACACCTCATTTGATGTTATTGACAACGTCAAAGCAACGTTTGTTGATGCCGGACATATTCTTGGTTCTGCATCTGTGATATTAACTATCAAAGAAAATAATTATGAAAAGAAAATCGGATTTACTGGTGATGTAGGAAGACCACACTTACCAATTCTTCGCAACCCGGAATTTATGGGCGATGTAGATTTTCTTATTAGCGAAAGCACGTATGGCGGAAGATTGCATGACCCTGTAGAAAATATGTCTGAAAGATTTTTATCTGTTATACAAAAAACAGTACAACGTGGCGGAAAAATTATTATTCCTGCGTTCAGTGTGGGACGAACCCAAGATATTGTCTATCAAATTCATTTATTGATGAAAAAAAATCTCTTTCCAAAAAATCTTCCCATTTATGTTGATAGTCCCCTTGCAACAAACGCAACAGAAATTTTTCGTCAACATGAAGAATGTTTTGATGAAGAGATTTTAGCATTGGTAAAAAAACGTAATGACCCATTTGGTTTTCAATCGCTCACCTACATTCGTGATGTAGAAGAATCCAAAAAACTTAATGAACGAAAGCAACCCTGCATTATTATTGCTGCTTCGGGAATGTGTGAAGCAGGACGTGTTGTTCATCACATTGCGAATAATATTCAAAATCCAGATAGCACAATTTTATTTGTAGGCTATCAAGCAGAACACACGTTAGGAAGAAAATTGATAGAACGAAATCCAAAAGTACAGATTTTTGGAGAAGAATATGATTTGAAATGTGAAATTGCTGTACTTAATTCTTTTAGTGCTCATGCAGACCACAATGAGTTACTTCATTATTTTTCTCATTTCGATAAAAAGAAATTAAAAAATATTTTTCTTGTTCATGGAGAATTGGAAAATGCAGAAAAACTTTCTTCCTCCTTAAAAGACCGTGGTTTTAACAATGTTACTATTCCTGAACGATTACAAAAATTTGAAGTGTAAAAATTATTTCAATCTTTTCGTCATTCCCGCACGTTTCCTCAATAAAAACGTTTGAGGACAAGTTTAGCGGGAATCTATTTTGCTGGATGCCCGATGAAAACATTCGGGCATGACACATTTAAAAAATATGCCCACAAAAAAAATTGCCATAGTGCATGATTGGTTAACAGGAATGCGTGGCGGAGAAAAATGTCTCGAAATATTGTGCGAACTTTTTCCTGATGCTCCGATTTATACATTACTTCATCACAAAGGAGCAATGTCTTCAATAATAGAATCAAAAAAAATCTACACATCATTTATTCAAAAATTACCATTTATCAAAAATCATTACCGCTCCTATCTCCCGCTTTTTCCGTTAGCGATGGAATTTTTTGATTTTTCAGAATATGATATTGTTATTTCCACAAGTCACTGCGTTGCAAAAAATGCAAAAGTGCGAAAAGATGCTATCCACATTTGTTATTGCCACACTCCTATGCGATATGTGTGGGAAATGTATCACGAATATTTTGGAAAAGGAAAAGCAAATTTTTTCACAAGAGCAATAATGCTTTTTCTTGCTCCACTATTGCGTTGGTGGGATGTAAAAACTTCAAAACGTGTTCACTATTATATTGCTAATTCAGAAAATGTGAGAAAAAGAATTCAACTCTATTATAATAGAGAAGCAGCAGTAATTTTTCCGCCGGTAGATATGGAATTATTTCAACTTTCTACCACCAATGAAAATTATTATCTCATTGTCAGTGCATTAGTTCCCTACAAAAAAGTGGAATTAGCAATACAAACATTTAATCATCTCAAAAAGAATTTAATAATTGTTGGAAAAGGACCAGAAGAAAAAAAACTTCGCACAATTGCAGGAAATACTATAGAATTTTTGGGATGGAAAAGTGATAAGGAACTTGCACAACTTTATGCAAAATGCAAAGCATTAATTTTTCCTGGAGAAGAAGATTTTGGCATTGTCCCTTTAGAAGCAATGGCTTCAGGAAAGCCAGTTATTGCTTTTGCAAAAGGTGGTGCTTTGGAAACTGTGATTGAAGGAAAAACCGGAATATTTTTTGCTGAACAAACTCCAGAAGCATTAGCACAAGCAGTTTTAAAAAGTGAAACAATACAATTTTCTCCAGAAGAAATTCGTAACCATGCGTTGCAGTTTTCAAAAGATAATTACAAAACTTTAGTAATGGAGTATTTAAGTAAATAAGTATATGAGGTAAAAAATAGTAACTTCAGAATTCTGAGTTCTGACTTCTGAATACTTAATTGTTCATTGCACATTGATAATTTATCCTTTTTTTCTTTTTATTCATTTATCAATTTTTAATAAGGAATAATCTATGCTCACACCAGAAGAACGAAAAACAATGATTGCAAAAATCAAAAACCTTCCAACAGAATTGGAAAATGTTGTTAAAAATTTGAATGATGCACAACTTGATACACCGTATCGCGAAGGTGGTTGGACTGCTCGTCAAGTTGTTCACCATCTCGCCGATTCACACATGAATGCGTACATACGAATGAAACTTATTCTCACAGAAGAAAATCCAACACTCAAACCATACAATCAAGATGATTGGGCAACATTACCGGACTCTAAACTTCCTATTGATTGCTCTCTCGCAATTATTAAAGGAATTCACGAACGTTGGGTTGTATTATTAAATTCAGTTCCAGAAAATGGATGGGATAAATCTGCCACTCACCCTGAAACAGGAAAATATCTATTAGAACAATTATTAAAAATTTATTCCAACCATGGAGAAAAACACGTCGGACATATTAAACAAATCCGTGCGTAAATAATCCAAAAAAATAACATTGATGCAAAAACAAAAAAATAACGGTCCACTTTGGATAACACTTGGCTCTCTTCTTTGGGGAACTGATTCAGTATTTCGAAAATCACTGGTCAACGTTCTGCCAACAGGAATTATTGTTTTTTACGAACATTGTATTGGCAGTTTCATTGCACTTCCAATTCTCATAAAAAAATTTCGAGAACTACTCCCTCTTAGCTGGAAAGAGTGGTTGGGATTAATTTTTATTTCGCTGGGTGGTTCTGTTATTGCAACACTGTTATTTACTGCTGCTTTTTCGTACATCAACCCTTCTATTATAATAGTACTACAAAAATTACAACCAATTATTACCATTAGTATTGCCTATTTTTTTCTTAAAGAAAGATTTGAAATTGGTTTTTGGAAATATGCAATATTGGCACTCGTTGGTGCATATATTTTAGCATTTGATTTGTTGAAAAATCTTTCATTTAATAATGCAAATTTTCGTGGAGTGCTTTTTGCAATAACTGCTACTGTTTTATGGGGATGTTCTACCGTTGTTGGGAAAAAACTTAGTGCGAAAATTTCATTTCCACTATTAACAAGTGCAAGAGTTTCCTTGGGATTTTTCTTCTTATTTCCTATCGTAATAATACGAGGATATTCTTTTACCATTACAATACAACAATTTCAATCACTTCTCTTTATTGCTATCATTCCAGGAGTTACAGCATTATTTCTTTATTATCGTGGACTTTCTACAACCAAAGCATCTATCGCAAGTATTTGTGAGTTAGCATTTCCCATCTCTTCAATCATTTTAAATTGGTATTTTTTAGGAGCAACGCTCACTCCTTATCAAATTGTTGGAAGTATTATTATTTTGTACGCCATTACAATGCTCTCTATCCAACAACAAAGAAATAAACACTCACCGCAAGAACAATTTATATTAGATAATTAATCATGATTACAATTTCTCAACTCAACATTTATCCAATAAAATCTGCCAAAGGAATTTCCCTCACTTCTTCAATAATAGAAGAACGGGGTTTCCAATTCGATAGACGTTGGATGCTTATTGATGAAAAAGGAAATTTTTTGACTCAACGTCAACATTCAAAGTTGGCATTAATTACAGTAGAGATTGTATCAGACGGATTATCTGTATCTGCACCATCCATGGAAAAATTAGTCATTCCATTTTATGGTGATAAAAAAAAATATTGTAAAGTTCAAATTTGGAATGATACAGTACAAGCATTACGATTAAACACCGTAATTGATGAATGGTTCAGTACATTTCTTCACGCACAATGTTATTGCGTATTTATGCCAGATGAAAGTCAACGATTAGTTGATACTACCTACGCACACAATAAAGAGCATACAAGTTTTGCAGATGGTTTTCCCTTCCTCCTCATTTCCGAAGCATCATTACAATATTTAAATACAAAACTTTCTGAGCCAATATTGATGAATCGATTTCGTCCCAATATTGTTGTGAGTGATTGTACACCATTTGAAGAAGATGCGTGGAAAACAATAAAAATTGGTAATACTATTTTTGATTGTGTAAAACCTTGTGCTCGTTGTACCATCACAACAATAAATCAAGAAACTGGTGAAAAAGGAAAAGAACCATTGAAAACATTAGCACAATTTCGTACAATGAATGGAAAAATTTTGTTCGGACAAAATCTTCTTCATAAAAATTTCGGAACAATTCACATTGGCAATATTGTAGAAATACTTAAATAAATAATATTTTTAAATCACTTATAAAGGAACACTATGGAATGGCTTCTTGACCCACAACTTTGGATTGCACTTTCAACACTTGTTGCATTAGAAATTGTATTAGGAATAGATAACATCATTTTTATTTCTATCTTAGTTGGAAAACTACCCCCAGCACAACAAGGAAAAGCAAGAACGATAGGACTTGCCTTAGCAATGCTCATCCGCATACTTCTTCTCTTTTCGCTCACTTGGATTATGAAACTTACCGTCCCTCTATTTACAATTTTACAACAAGAAATTTCCGGTAAAGATATTATTCTAATTATTGGCGGGCTTTTTCTTCTTGCAAAAAGCACACATGAAATCCACAATAAATTAGAAGGAGAAGAAGGTGCTGCCTCATCAAAAGTAAAAAAAGCATCGTTCACCAATATTATTATTCAAATAATTTTGTTAGATATTGTTTTTTCATTGGATTCTGTTATCACAGCAGTTGGTATGACTGACCGTCTCGGAGTAATGGTAACAGCAATTATCATTGCCGTTGGAGTAATGATGTTTTCTGCAAAATCCATTAGCAATTTTGTGCATCGTCATCCTACCATTAAAATGCTTGCATTAAGTTTTCTTTTACTAATTGGCGTAACATTAATGGCGGAAGGTTTTGAGCAGCATATTTCTAAAGGATATATTTATTTTGCAATGGCATTTTCTGTTTTTGTAGAAATGCTCAACATTAAAATGCGAAAAAAATCTGTTCCACCCTTAGAATTGCGAGAACAATATAGTGAGAACTCTGACACAAAAAAGAAATAAAAAATCATCTATATTCAAAAACATTTTAAACTCTATTTTCATTCACTTTCTATAAAAGGTAATCTCATGAAAAAACTTTTTTTCATTCTCATCACACTCTTCATTTCCACCACAACATTTTCTCAGGTATATAATGATGCAAAAACATTATCAACAAAAACAATCTCACTTGGTGTAACCCCAGTAATACAGAGCAACAATGGTGGATTTGCTTTGTTCGCTGATGCTGGAATTGGTTTTGGAGGAGCAGACCTTGATTTTATTGTTGGTTTTGGAGAACCCAATTATTTTGGTGCGAATATAGAATTTATGCTTTTGCGAAGAAGTCCATATCTTTCTGTTGCAGTCGGCGGACACACACAAGGCGGCGTTGTAGGACTTGATGGAACACTTAATCTCTCTTTTCCAATTACAAGAAATGTTGGGCTGTATGGTGGAATAGATGCAGATATGAATTTTTATTCTGGTTCAACAACAATGCCAGCATGGTTTTTTGTTGGAACTAATATTGCTCTCCAACGTAATATCGAATTTATGATAGAAGTTGCTCCTGCTATAACAAACGCCAACAGTATTTTTGGGTTGGGATTGAAAGTGTACTTATAAGAAATGATTTTCCCATTTCACATAAATATAAAATTTTATTATCGTTATTTATGGAATTAGCGACCGACGGAGTGAATTTTTCAAAGATTTTTACGATAATTATATAATAAAATAAATATATTGATGAATAATATTTTTTACGTAATTCTGAAACAACCTGTTTCAGAATTAAAAAAAGATTTATATACGCAAAACGGTTAAAAACAGGTATCCGTCATTCCGAACTTGTTTCGGAATCTTTGATTTTGGGCTGTTTTTAGATGCTGAAACAAGTTCAGCATGACGTTTGCGTAACATCAGTACCTAATAATAAAAAATGAAACCATTACAAAAAATTACTAAAAAAATTTCCAGCAAAGCATACAATAAATTGCTCTTGGAAATAGTTACGATGGTTCAACAACATCGTTTGGTTGCCGTTCGTAATGTGCAAATAATTTCTAACCAATTATATTGGAATATCGGTGAACTTATTTTAACAAAGCAAAAAGAGTACGGCTGGGGAAAATCTATTGTTGAAAAGTTAAGTAGAGATTTACAGTACCGTGTTGGAAATGCAGTCAGTTGGTCACCTCGCAATTTGTGGTTCATGAGACAAGTTGTTGCTGAATATTCAAATCTGAAACAGCCTGTTTCAGAATTAAAAAAATTGAAACAACTTATTTCAGAATTTCCGTGGGGGCATAACATTATTATTATGCAAAAAACTAAAGACATACAAGCAAGAATTTTTTATTTACAAACCACAATAAAAAATAAGTACAGTCGTTCTGTATTGTTGCATCAAATTGAAGCAGATGCGTATGGACATTATCTCCTTCATCCTTCACAACACAATTTTACAAAAACACTTCCTAAACATTTTTCGGAACAAACACAAGAAAGTATCAAGAGTGTGTACACCCTTGATTTTTTGGATATTAATAAAGCAGTAACTGAACGAGAATTAGAAAATACCATCGTAGAAAAAGTGAAACACTTAATTATGGAATTGGGATATGGTTTTTGTTTTGTAGGAAATCAATACCGTCTTACACTTGGTAATAAAGAATATTTTGTTGACCTCCTTTTTTATCACCGCATACTAAAATGCCTTGTCGCCGTAGAATTAAAAGTAACGGAATTTGAACCTGAATTTGTCGGCAAATTGAATTTTTATCTACAACTCATAGATGAACAATTGAAACAACCTGATGATAGACCAAGCATTGGTATTTTACTTGTCCCCCATAAAAATAAAGTAGAAGTAGAATATACTTTGCGAACTGCATCAAAACCAATCGGTGTAGCACAATACTCACTACGAAAAACACTTCCTACGGAATTTTTAGGAAAATTACCTTCTGCTAAAGAATTTCAAAAAATTCTTACACCTAAAAAAAGAAAACGCTAATTCTGAAACAGGTTGTTTCAGAATTGAGAATTATATGATACGAATAAAAATCTGCTGCATTAGTTCAAAAGAAGAAGCAACACTCGCAATACAATGTGGTGCTTCTGCTTTAGGACTTGTTGCAAATATGCCAAGTGGTCCGGGAATAATTTCGGATGAACTTATCAAAAATATTGCTCAATCTATTCCACCACCAATTGCAACATTCATGCTCACCAGTGAAACTTCCGCGGAAAAAATTATCCAACATCATCAACGCACACTCACCAACACCATCCAAATTGTGGATGAATTAAAAGAAGGAACATATCAAACACTAAAACAAAAATTACCAACAATAAAACTTGTTCAAGTCATTCACGTTCTTGATGAAAAAAGTATTGATGAAGCAATAAAAATTTCAGAATTTGTTGATGCTTTACTTTTAGATAGTGGAAATCCTAATCTTACCACAAAAGAACTTGGTGGAACAGGTAGAGTTCATAATTGGCAAATCAGTAAAAAAATAGTACGGGAATCTAAAATTCCCGTTTTTCTTGCGGGCGGAATTTCTGCAGAAAATGTTCAAAGAGCGATTGATGAAGTTCAACCATTTGGAATTGATTTGTGTAGCGGAGTTCGCACCAATAAAAAATTAGATTCAGAAAAATTAGAAAAGTTTTTCAATGCACTAAAAAAATAACATGCCTAACAAAATTCTCTATCTCTTTGCCCATCCCCTCTTCGAAAAATCCAGAATCAATAAAACATTCATCAAAGAAATTAAAAACCATCATCACATTCATTTTCATGATTTATATGAACTCTATCCTGATTTTAATATTGATATAGAACATGAAAAAGGATTACTTCTCAAACACAACACGATAATTTGGCACCATCCATTTTACTGGTACAGTTGTCCACCACTCCTCAAACAATGGATAGACATGGTTTTGGAAGTTGGCTGGGCTTATGGACCAGGCGGCACTGCACTACAAGGAAAAAAAGTTCTTCAAGTAATTTCCACCGGAGGACCCGAAACAGCATATCACCATGAAGGGTACAATCATTACACCATTAGAGAATTTCTTGCTCCCTTTGAACGAACTGTGGCATTGTGCAACATGCACTACCTTCCACCCTTCGTTACACACGGTACACATCGTCTCACTGATAAAGAATTACATCAACAAACAGAACAATTCAAAAAAATTATAGATATTATAGTTGATGAAACTTTTGACCTAACATCAATACAAAAATATTCATACATCAATGAAATTGTAAAAAACAATGAGTAGTGATTTTTTATTACAAGCATTAATTTATCTCACTGCTGCAATTTTTTGCGTACCAATTGCAAAAAAATTGGGCTTAAGTTCTGTGCTTGGATATTTGCTTTCCGGAATAATTATCGGACCTTTTGTTCTTGGCTTCATCGGAAAAGAAGGCGAAGATATCATGCACGCTGCAGAGTTTGGTGTGGTGATGATGTTGTTCATTATCGGACTTGAACTTGAACCAAAAAAATTTTGGGAAATGCGAAAAGCCATCGTTGGTTTAGGAACAATGCAGATGATATTCACTATACTATTACTATCAATAATTTTTATCGTTATTGGATGGCAATGGCAAATGTCCGTAGCAGCAGCAATGGCATTAGCAATGTCATCAACAGCAATTGTGTTGCAAACATTAAAAGAAAAAGGTCTCACAAAAACCATTGCCGGAGAATCATCGTTCGCAGTATTACTTTTTCAAGATATTGCCGTCATCCCTATTCTTGCATTACTACCACTGCTTGCCGTTAATTCCGTTGATACAACAATAGAACACCAATCACTCTTAACCAATCTTCCAAGATTTTTACAAGCGATTGTTGTTTTGGTAGCCGTTGCTTCAATTTATTTTGCAGGAAAATATTTAGTAGTACCAGTTTTACGATTAGTTGCAAAAACAAATTTGCGAGAACTTTTTACTGCATCATCATTATTATTAGTTATTGCTGTAGCATACATCATGCAAACTGTCGGACTCAGTCCCGCATTAGGAACATTCATTGCAGGAGTTGTGTTAGCAAACAGCGAATTCCGTCACGAACTTGAAAGTGATATTGAACCATTTAAAGGGTTACTGCTCGGTCTCTTTTTTGTTGGAGTTGGTGCTACAATAGATTTTCATTTATTGATAGAATCTCCACTATATATAATAATGTTACTAGGAATAATTTTATTTGTAAAAATGTGTGTTCTTTTTATTATTGGAAAATTTTACAAATTAAGTATAGACCAAAATTTTCTCTTTACTTTTGGCTTAAGTCAAGTAGGAGAATTTGCTTTTGTTCTTCTCTCTTTTTCTGAACAATTAGAAATTCTCAATTCGGAATGGAGCGGCAAGTTGATGGCTGTTACTGCTTTCACTATGATGACAACACCATTACTCTTATTATTTAATGAGAGGGTTATAGACCCATATTTTGGAATAAAAAATAGTAAAGAAGAAAAAGAACCAGATATTATTGATGTACATCATAAAGTTATCATTGCAGGATTTGGACATTTTGGAAGTACTATTGGAAGATTACTTCGTGCCAGCGGAATAGAAGCAACAATTTTAGATAATGATTCTGACCGAGTAGAACTTCTTCGTAAAATGGGATTTAAAGTATATTATGGTGATGCAACACGATTAGATTTGTTAAAATCCGCTGGAGCAGACGAAGCAACATTATTTATTGCCGCAATAGATTCTCCGGAAATTAATAGACAACTTGTGCAAGAGTTAACTTCTCATTTTCCAAAATTAAAAATACTTTCGCGTGCTCGCAATCGGATGGATGCGTATGACTTAATGGATATGGGGGTAAAAAATATTTATCGAGAAACATTATACACCGCAGTTCATCTCGGAATAGATGCGCTTACACAACTTGGTTTTAGAAAATATAGTGCCACACGATTGGGACAAAAATTTATTCATTATGATGAAGCTGCATTAAAAAAATTAGGAGCGTTACGACACGACCAAAAAGAATACGTTCTCAATGTAAAACAAGAAATAGAATTACAAGAACAACTTTTACAAAATGATTTACATCAAAATCTTACTGCAACAGACCACAGTTGGGATAGTGAATACATGCGTGAACAATTCACTAAAAAATAATTTTGTTTGAAAATTGTACTGTTAACTTTTATCTTAATTTTACAAACATATTTTGAAAGGAAATATTTTTATGATGAACTTTATTCAAAAAGGATTAGTACAGCAAGGATACAATAACTGCTCAATCCAAGAATTACAAAACATCAGCAACGGACTCCGTTTTACACCACTCGTTTGCATGATGTTAGCACTGTATGGTTTATATCTTCAACAACCATATCTTCATTTCACACTCGCAGCATTAGGAATAATTCCCTTCTGGTTTCCGAAATATCATCCATTTGATATTTTCTACAATCGTGTTTTCAGATTTCTTGTTGGCGGAATGCATCTTCCACCAAACCCACTTCCTCGAAGAATTGCTTGTGTGATGGGAGGATTAATGAACATTGGAATTGGAATTTCTTTTTTAGCAGAAAGTGTTATTTCTGCATACATTTTTGGTGGAATTCTTATAACACTGCAAACAGTGGTTATCACAACACACTTCTGCGTTGCTTCATATTTATATGAAATACTTTTAAAAGCCATTGGAAAATGGGAACCATTTTTTCCATTGGAAGAAACAAAAAAGTTACTTGCACAAGGTGCATTGTTGGTTGATGTGCGAACCGAATACGAATATCAAAAAGGACATATTGATGGAGCAATTAATATTCCATTACAAGAAATAGAAAATCATAAAGAATTACAAAGTAAAACCGTTATTCTCTATTGCCACAGCGGAATGCGAGCAATTACCGCAAAGAAAAAACTTAATAAATTAGGAAATGATAAAGTTTATAATTTGGGTTCAATAGAACGATGGAAATAAACTAACCCACCACCAGCAAACCTTGCCAGAGTTTTAAACTCTGGCAAGGTTGAGAAAACAATATATTTCGGCAAATCACTTCACAACTAAAAAACAAATACCATGCAATCAAAAGCTACAACACCAGAAGAATACATTAAAAATCTTCCTGAAGAACGAAAAGATGCAATTACAGAAATCCGAAAAATCATTCTCAAAAATTTACCAAAGGGATTTTCTGAATGTATGAGTTATGGAATGTTGGGATATGTTGTTCCGCATTCACTTTATCCACAAGGATACCATTGCGACCCAAAACAACCATTACCATTTATAAGTTTGGCTTCACAAAAAAATTACATTTCTCTTTATCACATGGGATTGTACGAAGGAGAATTGTTAGAGTGGTTTAAAAAAGAATGGAAAAAAGTTTCGCAAAAAAAATTAGATATGGGAAAATGCTGCATTCGTTTCAAAAAATTTGAAGATGTTCCATTACAATTAATTGGAAAACTCGTAAAAAAAGTTTCTGTTGAACAATGGATAACCACCTATGAAAGGAATCTCAAACGATGAAATTATTAATAACAATAATAATGACTTTTCTTACTTTTAGTTATTCTCAACAAAAAATAGTCCAACCATTTATTCCTGAAATACTTTCTCAACTTTCTAATGTTCGTGATATTGCAATTTCTCCATTTGGAGATGAAATGTTTATTACACTCCAAAGCACTCAAAGTGAAATTTCAGCAATACTCTTTCTCAAAAAAAATAACGGACAATGGTCATCTCCAACTGTAGCAAGTTTTTCCGGTCAATATCAAGATTTAGAACCATTCTTTTCTCCGAATGGTTTACGATTATATTTTGCTTCTAATAGACCGCTTTCAGAAAAAATAGATACGACTAAAGATTTTGATATTTGGTATATAGAAAGAAAAGAACAAACTGCTGATTGGTCTTCGCCAATAAATATTGGCTCACCCATCAATACACAATACAATGAATTTTATCCATCAGTTTCAAAAAATAATACTATGTATTTCACTAGTGATAATCCTACCATAACAAAAGGAAAAGATGATATTCTCTTTAGTCAATGGAAGGATTCTATGTATACAAAACCTGTTTCTTTGGGTGATTCAATTAATTCTGCAGGATATGAATTTAATGCCTACGTTTCTCCAGATGAAACATTTATGATTTACACATGTTACAATAGACCGGATGGATATGGGAGTGGAGATTTATATATGAGTGTTAAAAAAAATAATACATGGAGTAAAGCAAAAAATATTGGTAAAACAATAAATTCTCCTCAAATGGATTATTGTCCTTTTGTAGATATACAAACTAAAACACTCTACTTTACCAGCAAACGAAATACCATAACACAAAAATTTTCGTCTCCACAAACATTAAAGCAACTACTATCAGAAATTAACAAATATGAAAATGGATTCAGTAGAATATATACGGTTCCGTTAAAAAATATCATTGACTAAAACTAATAACTGTTAGAAAATAAAAAACCCTTTCAAATTTCTTGAAAGGGTTTTGTGTTTTTATTGCAACACCTTTACTTCACCAGCATCATCCGTTTTCTAAATACCTCAGTTTTACCAGATTCATTTTTGTAGCGACATTCATAAA
>CALETH010000007.1 GCA_937920105.1 uncultured Bacteroidota bacterium | reverse complement strand
TGGATTCCCGCTAAAAATGCCGTTGGTACGGCATCCCGTACAAGCGGGACATGCGGGAATGACGATGCGATTTTTTTATTCCCCACGCTTATATTTTTCTTCCTGCAAAACTACTCGTAGAGAAATGCGGTGGGTATTGCCAAGTTCATCATCAGCATTAAATTTTGCGAAGGAATAATCTATATCTATTTTACGAAGATGAACTCCTGCTCCAAGTGTAAGATTGCCAATATCATTATAGCCGGCTCGTAATGCAAAAATATTTTTAAAATCGTATTCAATTCCGGCGTATGGGTCCATACTTATCGGACCAACACTGACGGCGGTTGAAAATGTTCTTCCTTCATTTCTAAAATCTGCTCCAAACGATGGTGTTAATTTTCCTTCCCATACATTGAGAGAATATGCAGCACCAAATTTTAATGTTGGAGAAATTAGTTCGGTTGTTCCGGTGTTCCAAGAAATAAGTGTTGTTGTTGCATCTTGCAAATTTGCTCCAAGAAAAAGATTTTCCATTGGAGAAAATAATGCGGCGATATCGACACCAATTCCTGTCCCGTGAAATTCCGTAATATCTCTTCTTATAAGTTTAAGATTTGCTCCGTAATAAAAATTTTCAGAATGTTGTTTTGAATAGGTAAAATACAACACCCAATCTGCTGCATTAAAATAAGTGATTTGTCTTAAATCCGGACGAATGGTGCTTCCATCATCAAATAATCCATTACCATTGGTATCAATCCATGTTTTGCGAGTATCAGCAATTTCATCCACGCCAAGACGGATGATGCTGAATCCAAATGAAGAAGCATTATAGTTTGTTACTCCCAAAATGCTATCAGTAGAGTTTGCTCCGAATGGTAGTGCAACAGCAGCATAATCATAATTGATGAGATTGCCAAAGCGTTCATCGTGCATTAATGCAAGTTCGGGATAGGTGATGCGGGAAAGTCCGGCGGGATTCCAATATGCGGCAGTTACATCATTTGCTAATGCAGTATAAGCACTTCCCATTCCTAATGCTCTTCCACCAATACCGATTGCCATAAACTCACCGGCGTATTTTCCGAAGCGAGTTTTTGCATTTACAATTGTAGATAAGCAAAAAATTATTACTATTATTTTTTTCATATCGCTCTTTTCTCCCTTAACATTATTTTTTTTCAGCAAAAATATGGATTCCCGCTAAAAACATGCGGGAATGACAATCTAATTATTGATATTTCTTAAACAAGAGTGTTGCATTATGTCCACCAAAACCAAAAGCGTTGCTAATTGCTACATTCACTGTTTTTTCTATTGACTTATTAGGGACATAAAATAAATCACAATCCGGGTCCGGTGTTTCATAATTGATTGTGGGATGAATTTTACTTTCTGCTATACTTTGAATTGCAGCAATTGCTCCAACAGCACCTGCAGCACCCAGCAAATGTCCAATCATAGATTTTGTTGAACTAATTGCCAGTTTTTTTGCATGTTCGCCAAACACTGTTTTGATGGCTGCGGTTTCATTTTTATCATTTAATGGTGTTGAGGTTCCGTGAGCGTTAACATAATCTACATCAGTGGGAAGTAAACCGGCATCTTCTATTGCTCTTTTCATGGAACGTGCTGCTCCCTCTCCGTTTGGTGCAGGTTCGGTAATGTGATGGGCATCTGCAGTAAAACCAATTCCGCCAATTTCTGCGTAAATTTTTGCTCCACGATTTAGTGCGTGTTCAAGTTCTTCTATTATAAGTATTCCTGAACCTTCTCCCATCACAAATCCATTACGATTTTTATCAAATGGACGGCTGGCTTTTTGCGGATTTTCGTTACTGCGAGAAAGTGCTTTCAATGCATTAAATCCACCAACTCCCATCGGACAAATTGGTGCTTCGGTTCCTCCACACACCATTACATCAGCATCTCCACGTTGGATAAAAACGAATGCATCTCCAATTGCGTGAGAAGCGGTTGCACATGCAGAGAGTGTTGCATAATTCGGGCCTTTCAATCCGTATCGCATGGAAATTCTTCCTGCAGCAATATCAGCAATCATCATTGGAACAAAGAATGGACTAATACGGTGCGGACCATTATTTTCCCACAATGACCTTTGTTGATGATGATAGGTCCACATTCCACCAATTCCGGAACCCACAATAACTCCAGCACGTTCTTGAGAAGTTTTGGTAAAATCAAGAGAAGAATTTTTTACGGCTTCTTCCGTTGCAGCAAGTGCATATTGTGTAAATGGGTCAACACGCTGAGCGAGTTTTCCATCCATATAGTTTAATGGATTAAAATTTTTTAATTCTGCGGCAAACTTGGTATCATAATCGGAAGCGTCAAATTGTGTGATTGGGGCAACACCGCTTACTCCTTTGAGAATGTTTTCCCAAAATTCTTTAACTGTTAAACCAACTGGAGTTACTGCTCCCATTCCTGTTACGACAACACGACGCATAGTACGAGAAGTTTTCATAAGATTTGAGGATAAAAATAATGCCAACTCTATAATTTAGAGTTGGCTATAATGAATGTTTACAAAAATATTATGCAGGAAGTTTTCCATTAATATATTTTACTATATCACCAACGGTAGCAATTTTTTCTGCATCGGTATCGGGAATTTCCATTTTAAATGTTGGTGTTGTAAATGCACCTTCAAAAGCCATTAACAAATCCACTACATCTAAAGAATCTGCACCAAGGTCATTCACTAATGATGCTGCTGGTGTTACTTGTGATTCTTCCACACGAAGTTTTTCTATGATGATTTCTTTCACTTTTTGTTCTACATCTACCATTGTATATATCTCCTAAAAAATTATTGAATAAATATTTGTTAATTAATTTCGCTTTATTTTATAAAAATTTTAATTTCGTCATTCCCGCACGTTTCCTCAATAAAAACATTTGAGGACAAGTTTAGCGGGAATCTATTTTTCTGGATGCCCGATAATCCCGACTTGTCGGGACGGGCATGACACTTGTGAAAAAAACATTTTTGCTCTTTAATTTTTCATTTTTGATTTTCTCACATTACCATTCCGCCATCAACACACAACACTTGACCTGTGATGTAACTTGCTGATGCTGATGCGAGAAAACATACTACTGAAGCAATTTCTTCCGGTTTTGCTGTTCGTTTCATCGGAATCATAGATAAGATAACTTCTTTTTGTTTATCATTCAACTTTTCTGTCATATCTGTATCAACAAAACCTGGGGCAACAGCATTGACTTGAATATTGCGAGATGCGAGTTCTTTGGCGATTGATTTTGTAAATCCAATCACACCGGCTTTGGATGCAACATAATTAGACTGTCCGGGATTTCCAATAACTCCAACGACGGAAGTGATATTGATAATTTTTCCTTCTCGCTGACTCATCATGGAGCGAGAAACTGATTTTGTAAAATTAAAAACACTTTTCAAGTTGGTATCAATGACATCATCCCAATCTTGTTCGGAAAGACGCATGAGCAATCCATCTTTGGTAATACCAGCGTTATTAACTAAAATATCAATTTTGCCAAATTCTTTCAAAATGTTTTGAACAACTTCTTCTGTTTGCGTTGCATTTGCTGCATCGGATTGATACGCAACGGCTTTTCTTCCCAGTGCTTGAATTTCTGCAACCACTGCATCGGCTTGCTCTTTCGCACTATGATAGGTGAATGCAATATCTGCTCCTGATTTTGCTAATTCAATTGCGATGGATTTTCCGATTCCGCGTGAACCGCCGGTTACTAAGGCTATTTTGACCATGATGTGTATGATTATTATGATTAGTATGATTAAATTCTGATGAATTAAATTCGAAAAATAAAATACTAAATTCTAACTTCTCTCTCCTACATTCTAAATTCCGAATTCTATTTTCTAATTTCCGATTGATAATTTTCCATTAAAGATTGATATCCTTCTTTTCCTAAAATATATTCTAATTCTTCTTTGCAAGAATCTACTAATGGTTGTTCATGAGAATCTTTTGTGGATTGTAATGAGCAGCATTGTGTTTTTCCATCTTGATAATCATCAAACGTCAGCACACCATCTACAACGGTAATCGGAAATGCAATACAATAAAATGGTTTGATTGCCCATTTTCCCATTCCTTGCTCGGTGGACATGACTTGAATACTGCACATTCCGTCTTTTCGTAAAAAGACGCATTTATTATTATGGACATTTGTCCCGATTGCTTTTCCGGATGGAAAATCTTGGTCTTCTTCTATGTGTTGTTCAAACCATTGTGTATCATCAGTTGTTTGTGTTTCATCCATATATTTTTTTATGGATTCTTTATGCGAAAGTATGACTTCTTTTTCTTTCACATCAGCAAATACGCCGGAACTGCAACACACGGACTCACATTTGAAGGGTCCACAACTTTTGGAAAAACTTTTTTGAAAGAGTACTGGGTCTATTGTGTATTTTGAGATTTTTTGCATTATATGGAATTTTTTAAACTTTCTTCAATTAAATTATCATTTTTATCAAAAATTTTTACATGGATTTTTCCATTGGGATTGTTATAATCATAATAATTTTTATAGACTATTAGATTTTCTTTGTTAAATTCATGTAGTTCTACTTTTCTATTTTTTTCATCATATATAAAAAACAGTTTCCAAACTTGTTTGCCATCTTCTTGTTTGATAATTATTTCAATCTTATTACCATTTTTATCATATTGATAATAAGAAATTGTAGTTTCTTTGCCATCTTGAAAATAGCGTTCTATTACACAATTATCTTTATCATAAACAAAAATGGTTTTTCTACCACTTTTATGAATTACTTCTTCTGTTCGCATAAGTTATTTTATCAAAATCATTTTGATGATACAATTTATGTTTCAATAAGTTTTATTTCTGTACATATTCACATTTGAATGGTTCGCAACCTTTAGAAAAACTTTTTTGAAAAAGAATTGGGTCTATTGTGTAGTTAGAAATTTTTTGCATTATATAAAATCTTCTAAATTTTCTTTTATTAAAATATTGTTTTTATCAAAAATTTTTACCTGAATTTTTCCATCAGGATTACTATAATCATAAGAATGTTTATAGATTAATTTATTTTCCTTATTGAATTCATGTTGTTCTATCTTTTTATTATTTTCATCGTATAAAAATACCAATCTCCAAATTTTTTCTCCGTTTTCTTTTTTGATTTTTACTTCAATATTATTCCCATGTTTATCATATTAATAATAAAAAATTGTAGTTTCATTTTGAAAATGGCGTTCTACTAAACAATTATCCTTATCATAAACAAAAATAGTTTTACTGCCATCTTCATGAATCAAATTTATTATTTCACATCCCCAACCTTATCCACACCAGCAATCTTCACATCAGCATTAATTCTTTTTACTAAACCTTGCAACACTTTTCCTGGTCCAATTTCTACAAAATCTACAGCACCATCAGCGAACATATTTTGGATTGTCTCTTCCCATCGTACGGGACTTGTTACTTGTTCAAATAATAATTCGCGGATTTCATTTGCTTTTTGTACTGGCTTTGCCGTTACATTTGCATAGACATGAATTTTTGCATCATGAATTGTTGTTTTATCCAACGCAATTTTTAAAGAATCTTTTGCAGATTGCATTAACGGAGAATGAAACGCTCCGCTCACCACAAGTTCTTTTACCAATTTTGCTCCACGTTCTTTGGCTAATTCCATTGCTTTGCGAACTCCTTCTACCGAACCGGAAATCACAATTTGTCCGGGAGAATTAAAATTTGCCGATTGCACTACACCAGTAGTACACGCAGTACAACAAACTTCTCCAACAATTTTTGGGTCAAGTCCAACAATAGCAGCCATTGTTCCGGGATTTTCTTCTCCGGCTTTTTGCATAAGTTCTCCACGCAAACGAACAAGTTTGAGAGCATCTTCAAATTGCAATGCACCGGCTGCCACTAATGCAGAATATTCTCCAAGAGAATGCCCGGCGACCATTGCACAATTTTTTGGCTGTACAATATTCCACACAGCAACACTGTGAAGAAATATTGCCGGCTGAGTATTTTTTGTTTGTTTTAATTCCTCTTCAGGTCCGTTAAAACAAATTGATGAAAGAGAAAATCCGAGAATAGAATCCGCTTGAGTGAACAGATTTTTTGCGGTTGGAAATCGTTCGCACAAATCTTTTGCCATTCCAACATATTGCGAACCTTGTCCGGGGAAAATGTAGGCTGTTTTCATTATGAAATAAGATAGTTTTTAAAAATATTAAAAGTTCTTCATTTATCATAAAAAATTAAAATTTAATATAATTTAATAGGGAATGAAAAACAACGAACTCCTATTCATCTTTTATATTTTTTACTTATTCCTAAATTCAAAAAAAATTATGTGGCATTTTCTCATTATTAAAAAAAATTTAAAAGTGATGTGCGATACTTTGCTGTTTTTAGATTATTTTTTTGGCATAGGGTTTGCTATTCTTATTAAGTATATCATTCATTGTAAAATGATACAAAAATAATTTAATATTTTATCCATTCTAAACCACTAAAATTATGGCAAAGCTAAATACACTCCAAGATTTTCTTCTTGAGAGTCTAAAAGACCTTTATAGCGCAGAAAAACAAATTACTAAAGCTCTTCCAAAAATGATTAAAGCCGCTTCTTCAGAAGAGCTTCGCGAAGCATTTGAAACTCATTTGCAACAAACAGAAGAACAAATCAATAGACTTGATAAAATTTCTAAAACACTTGGAAAATCCCTGAGCGGTAAAAAATGTTCCGCAATGGAAGGATTACTTCAAGAGGGTAAAGAAATTATGGAAGCAGATTGCACCCCTGAAGTTATGGATGTAGCATTGATTTCCGCTGCACAAAAAGTTGAACATTATGAAATAGCAGGGTACGGCTGTGTTGTTACGTACGCACAACTTTTAGGAAATAACAAAATAAAAGATTTACTTTCTGAAACATTAGATGAAGAATCTGAAGCCGATAAAAAACTCACAGAAATTGCTGAAGAAATTAATCCTCAGGCAATGCAAAACAATGAAGAGAATGAAGGTGAAGAAGATAACGAAAATAATGAAGATGATAATGAAGATAATAGAAATAAGAGAGATGATAAAAATAAAAAAGATGATAGAGACAAGGAACAGAAAACAAAAAAGAATGAGAAAATGTAGAAAAGTATTGTAAAAAAATACATCAATACCTTAAATAACGCTATAATAATTATAATAACTTAATACCCATACTACTATGAAAAATAATATTTTTATCCTGACCCTAAGTGCTGTAGTACTTATTACAGCAGCAATTGTAACTGGTTGCTATAAACCACCCATCGAAAAAAGCCGCGAAATTCAAAAAGAAATGCGCGAAATAGAACAAGAAAATAAAGCCGAATCAAGAAAAGATTGGGAAAGTTACAAGGAAACTATTCAAGAAAGAACTGAAACAAACAAAAAAAGAATGAATGAATTAAAAGGAGAGTTACAAAAAGTCAAAAATGAAATAAAAAGAGCGGATTATAATAAAAGGATGAGTGAATTAGAACGCGAAAAT
>CALETH010000006.1 GCA_937920105.1 uncultured Bacteroidota bacterium | reverse complement strand
CTACACAGGCGAAGACACTCTTTCCCTACACGACGCTCTTCCGATCTGGCCCACTACAAGAACTTGGCAATATTATTAATATTTACAGAGAAGCAGAAGTTTCACTTAAAAATTTTGAAGACATCCTCAACACACCAAAAGAACCAAAACCACTTTCTCCAATTTCAATTCCCAATATTACAACATTAGAATTTCAAGAAGTAACATTTCAACATCAAACAGCACAAACAAACGCTCTCAATTTTATTTCTTTTAAAACCGAAATTGGAAAAACTATTGCTTTTGTTGGACCCTCCGGTGCTGGAAAAACAACATTAGTAAAACTTCTCGTAGGATTATATCAACCACAAAAAGGAAAAATTCTTTATAATAATCATACTCATGATGCTGTAAATCTCGACCAATTACGAGAACGAATTGGATTTGTTACTCAAGATACACAGTTGTTTTCAGGAACAATTCGAGAAAATCTCCTCTTCGTTAATCCCAACGCTACTGATGCAGAATGTATGGATGTACTTCAAAAAGCATCATGTCAAAATCTTCTCGCTCGTGCTGATAAGGGCTTAGATACAATTATTGGCGAAGGTGGTGTAAAAATTTCTGGCGGAGAAAAACAACGACTTTCCATTGCACGTGCCTTACTTCGTCATCCACATTTATTAGTTTTTGATGAAGCAACTTCTGCTTTGGATTCCCTTACTGAAGAAGAAATTAGTGAAACAATTCGTAATATTTCTCAACAAAAAAATATCATCACTATTTTAATAGCACATCGTCTTTCCACAATTATGCATGCTGATACAATATTTGTATTAGAAAAAGGACATATTGTGGAACAAGGAAAACATTCTGCTTTACTTGAAATGAAGGGCTTATATTACGCAATGTGGAGACAGCAAATTGGGGAGCAACGAAATAATATTGCGAAACCATCATTAGAAAAATTAAAAGAAGTAATAAAAAATTAAACCTTTTTAAAAAAATGAGAACTGAAACCAACTGGCTTACCGCCTTTAAACCTCTCTTCAAAAAATATCAAAATAAAAAACATCCATTAGAGTACAAAAATCTCTATCAACTAATGGTGATGGTAGTACTTTCTGCACAAGATTCTGATAAACACATCAATAAAGTTGCTCCACCTTTTTTTGAAAAATATCCATCAATGAAAGAACTTTCCAAAGCCACACCAGAAGATTTACATGAATATATTAGCACTGTCAGAAATTTTGGAAACAAATCACGATGGTTAGTTTCATTAGCACAAACAATAAAAGAAGATAAAAATATTCCAAAAACATTAGAAGAACTCACTGCACTTCCCGGAATTGGAAGAAAATCTGCAAACGTTATCATCAGCGAAACCGGTGGAAACATGGAAGGTGTTATTGTAGATTTACACACTATGCGAGTTGCTCCGAGACTTGGCATTGCAGATGGAAAAACACCACAAAAAGTAGAAAAACAACTCATGGAAAAAATTTCGCAACAATATTGGCAGCAACTCGGAATGGCAATAACATTTTTAGGAAGAGAAACTTGCAGACCAACAAATCCACATTGTGAAGAGTGTGTTATGAATGTTGTGTGCGAATATTATAAAAATAATTAGTTCTCTCTACTTCTTAATTCATCCTTCTTATTTTTAAAATCATGTCCACAAAAAAACTTTTCCTTTTAGATGGAATGAGTCTCACCTATCGTGCGTACTACGCATTCATTAGTAACCCACTTATTAACTCAAGGGGACAAAACACAAGCAGCATATTCGGTTTTGTCAATTACCTTAACAAAATTCTTGAACAATATCATCCGGAATATTTAGCTGTTGTCTTTGATACAGAACATCCAACCTTTCGACATGAAGAGTATGAACAATACAAAGCAAAACGAATGAAAATGCCGGAAGATATGTCCGCAATGATGGAACCACTCAAAGAAGTTATCAAAGCATATAACATTCCAGTTATAGAATCACCAGGATTTGAAGCCGACGATATTATCGGCACATTAGCCAAGCAAGCAGAAAAAGAAAATATCGAATCCTATTTGGTAACTTCCGATAAAGATTTCATGCAACTTCTTTCTCCACTCATTAAAATTTACAGACCGGGAAAAAGTGGAAATGATGATGAAATTATTGATGAAAATGGAGCAATGGAAAAATTCGGAGTTCCACCAAATCAAGTAATAGAAATTCTCGCTCTTACCGGAGATTCTTCCGATAATATTCCGGGAATTCCCGGAGTTGGTCCAAAAACCGCCCTTCCCCTTGTTCAACAATTTCACACAGTAGAAAATATTCTCGCCAATACAGCAAACATTCCACAAAAGGGCTTGCGAGAAAAAATTGAAAAAAACAAAG
The DNA here is from genome assembly GCA_937920105.1 of uncultured Bacteroidota bacterium. Taxonomy (GTDB): domain Bacteria; phylum Bacteroidota; class Ignavibacteria; order UBA10030; family UBA8401; genus CALETH01. Next base: position 7,829 of record CALETH010000006.1, on the reverse strand, counting down.
ACCTCGCACTTCTTTCCAAAAGATTAGTAACAATAAATATCAATGTTCCCGTACAATTAGATTTTCACACATTTCAAGTCAAAGAAAAAAATATACCAAAACTTATAGAATTTTTTGAAGAATTTGAGTTTCGAAACCTTTTACGAAAATTAAAAGAAAACGAACATTTTGAAACATTACCCAAAAAAGAAATCAAAGAAGAAAAACCTATCACAGTCAACGAAAAAACATCTGATATTACCACTTCAAAACATAACTATATCATTATAGATTCTGATGAAAAATATTTGCGATTTCTTTCCATCCTCAAAAAAGCAAAAACATTTGTGTATGATACTGAAACAACATCCACCAACGCTTTACAATCTCAATTAGTTGGAATTTCTTTTTGTTTTGAACCACACACTGCATATTATCTTCCAATTTTTTCTTTTGTGGAAATAAATGCTGATAGTCTTTTTTCCGAAGAAAGCGATTCAAAAAATTCATTTCAAGGATTTGAACTTGAACGAATTGTGCGAGACATAAAACCAATTTTTGAAAATGAAAAAATCAAAAAATATGGGCAGAATCTAAAATATGATATGCTTTCCTTAATTCCTTGCAATATAAACGTTAAAGGAAATTCATTTGATACAATGGTTGCGAGTTATGTATTGCGAGCCGAAGGTCAACATTCATTAGATTCTTTGGCAAAAGAATTTTTGAATTACACAATGGTTTCATATCAAGAATTAACTAATAATGGAAAAACAGATATTCGAACCATTGCTATTGAAAAGGTCGGAAATTATTCTGCTGAAGATGCTGACATCACCCACCAATTAGTCAATATTTTGCATGACAAACTTTCATCACAAGGAATGAAACCCTTGTGTGAGGAAATAGAATTTCCGCTAATCACTGTTTTAACAAAGATGGAAATCAATGGAATAAAAATTGATACGAAATTCCTCTCAACAATGTCTCAAGAAATGGAAGAACAACTGGAACACCTTGCAGAAAAAATTTATGTAGATGCAGGAGAAAAATTTAACATCAATTCAACACAACAACTTTCAACAATTTTATTTGATAAACTTCACCTCTCTCCTACCAAAAAAACAAAAACCGGATTTTCTACTGATATTGGTGTTTTAGAAACTCTTCGCAAAGAACACCCAATTATTGAAAATCTATTAGAATACAGACAACTTTCTAAACTTAAATCTACCTATGTAGATGCCTTACCAAAACTTATTCATCAAAAAACGGGACGTGTACATACATCATTTAACCAAACAATTGCTGCAACAGGACGGCTTTCCAGTAGCGACCCAAATTTACAAAATATTCCAATTCGTACAGAAATTGGTAGAAAAATTCGCAAAGCATTCATTCCGGAAAATTCCAAAATGCTCATTCTTTCTGCAGATTATTCACAAATAGAATTACGCATTATGGCACACATTTCTGGAGATGAGGGTTTATTGGAAGCATTTGCGAATGGCGAAGATATTCACACCTCCACCGCTGCAAAAGTTTTTGGAGTTTCTCAAAAAGATGTAACACGAGATATGCGAAGAAAAGCAAAAGAAGTAAATTTTGGAATTATGTACGGCATTGGTGCTTTCGGACTTTCCTCTCGGTTGGAAATTCCCAACAATGAAGGAAAAAATATTATCAAACGATATTTTGAACGATTTCCAAAAGTCAATCTCTACATTCAAGAAACCATTACTAAAGCCAGAGAACTTGGATATGTGGAAACACTAAAAGGTCGCAGACGTTATTTGAATGATATTAAAAGTTTAAACAACACCATTCGCCACAATGCAGAACGACAAGCCATTAACATGCCCATTCAAGGCACCGCTGCTGATATGATTAAGTTAGCAATGATTTCGATTTACAATGAAATGGAAAAACAACAATTACAAAGCAAAATGGTTTTACAAGTCCACGATGAATTAGTATTTGAAGTAGTGAAAACTGAAGAACAAGCAGTAAAAAAACTTGTTGAAGAAAAAATGAAAAACGCACTTCAATTAAACGTACCTATTGAAGTAGAAATCGGAGTAGGAAAAAATTGGTTAGAAGCACATTAGGTAAAGAACCCGTCATTCCCGCACGCTTTTAGCGGGAATCCAGAAAAAATATTTTTATTAAAATAATGTCATCTTATGTTTATATTCTTGCAAGTAAAAGAAATGGAACATTATATGTTGGTGTTACAAACAATCTTAAAAAAAGAATAATTGAACATAAAGAATCTTTCATTCCGGGATTTACACAAAAATATCAAATCCACACGTTGGTATATTTTGAAGAATATTCTGACATTCGTGATACTATTGCAAGAGAAAAACAATTAAAGAAATGGAATAGAAATTGGAAATTGCAACTTATAGAAAAAATGAATCCTAAATGGAAAGATTTATTTTATGAACTATAAAAAAATATTTCTGGATGCCCGATAAAAACATTCGGGCATGACGAAAATTAGTATCACTGCTCTACTCTCACCCTTCTTTTTAGTAACATCGTTCCACCAATAATAATAAGCAAAATAGGCCAATAGGAAGAGATAATTTTTCCAACCTCTTCAATATACCAAAAACCCAATGATGTCATCATAAGAGTAATTCCCAATCCCAAAAAAATAAACGATGGAATTAAGATATGCCAATCTTTCGGATTAAAAACAAATAACATAAAAAATGATAATCCCAAAATTAATAAAAATGCCGGAGAAAGAATTGAAAAACTAGTATGTGTAAAACCAAATTCTTTAGTTAAAAATAATACACCCGTTAAGAAACACATTGTGCCCCAAAATATTTTCTTTCGTTCATTATACCATAACGAACGAATAACCAATGCAGCACCATATAAAAGTAATCCGCTCCATATTAAAAAATTCCAACTTATCGTAATCACATCCATTTGTCGCAGCAATAATACTGCTCCAACCAAAATAAGAACCACTCCAATTATCGGAACACGATTTTTTTTCATAGTTTCCATAAATCACCTTTAATTTTTAGCGTTAATAAATGCATCATCTGGAACAAGAAGAGCTAATCCAATATATAATACAATGCCAACTATACCACCAGAAGCAAAACAGAAAATTACATATAAAATTCTTACAAGATTAGAATCAATAGAAAAATAATTTGCAAGCCCGCCACACACACCAAAAAGTTTTTTATCCGTACTTGAACGACGAAAAATCTTTTGTGATGGTATTGCTTGTTCAGTTTTTTGCTCGTCCACAAACGTTGCATCTTCAATAGTAGAGTTTGCAGATTTTTGTCGTTCTTCACTTGATTGTTTGTAATAAATAATTGCCATACCTAACAAAATAAGAAGAATTGGTGCACCGTATTTCCATGAAACATCCCAAATTTTATCAAAAGAAAAAATATTTAAATTTTCTATTAAAATTAAAAAACCAATAAAAAGAAGAATAACACCAAAAATATTTTTTATATTAATTTTACCATTAATTTTAGGATATTCTTCTCCCTGTAAAATATCATTATTGCCATAAGGAACTAAAATCCACGCAGCAATATAAATGAGAAGACCGATTCCACCAAACACAGTTCCAATAATAAATAAAATTCTCATTATCATTGGGTCAACATCAAAATATTCAGCCATTCCGCCACACACACCAGCAAGAATTTCATTTTTTTGTGAACGATAAAGTTTTTTGGTTTGCATAAAAACCTCCATTATATTTTTACTTATTACTACGGAAAATAAGAAAAAAAGTTACATCATTTTTATAGATTGCTTCATTCGTTCCGATTCCGCTATTGCGGAACGGAACTCTTTCGCAATGACAAAATCTCGTGGCATTGTCATTGCGAGTTCCGATTTTATCGGAACGAAGCAATCTAATAACTATTTTCTACAATACATTATTTCTTTTTCGGTTATAATCATATCAACATTTTGGTCATGAGATTCTTGCGGAATTTCATTCACTATTTGAAAATCAAAACATAAAACAATTCTTGTACATTTTAAATGTTGTAAAAACTTATCATAATATCCTTTTCCAAACCCAAGACGAACGCCAGAACGTGTTACTGCAACGGCAGGAATAATTACTAAATCAATTTCTTGTAAATTTACGAAACGAATATTTCTTGATTCTAAAATTCCATATTCACCAACAGATAATTCATCTAACGAAAAAATTTCTGAATGCAATAATTCTTGTTTTTTTCTATCACTTTTTGGAACAGCAATTCTTTTTTTCTTTAATAAAGATTGATGAATGATTTCTTTTGTATCCACTTCATTTTTTTTTGAAGAAATATAAGTGTGAATAATTTTTGCTTGTTGAAATTTTTGTACTGTAAAAAACTTCTCTCGTATTTTTTCACTTTTTTCTTTCCATTCTTGTTGAGAAAGTTGGTTACGAAGTGAAAGTATTGATGTACGGATTTCTTGTTTTGTTTTCATGTTTTAAAGATAATAAAAGTTTTTAAATTTTTGTTACCAACAGTACATAAAAAAACCTCATCAAAAAATGAGGTTTCTCCATTACTCAAATACTCACCTACTCCACTACACTTCCATAATTTCTTTTTCTTTTATAACAAGAAGAGTATCAATATCTTTTGTGAATTTATCGGTGAATTTTTGCACATCCTGTTCGCTGCGTTTACGTTCATCTTCAGAACAATGTTCATCCTTTTCTGCTTTTTTCAATTGTTCATTAGAATCTCGGCGAATATTACGTATTGCAACCTTTCCCTCTTCGCCAAATTTTTTTACCAATTTTACCAATTCTTTTCTTCGCTCTTCATTTAATGGTGGAATTGGTACACGAATAAGATTTCCATCATTTGTTGGATTTAAGCCCAAATTTGCAGCAACAATTCCTTTTTCTATTGCTGAGATAAGACCTTTATCCCATGGAGAAACAGTAATGGTATGAGCATCTGGCGTGCTTACAGAACCAACTTGATGAAGCGGCATCATTGCTCCATAACTTTCCACTTTTACTGTATCTAATAATGCCGTTGTGGCTTTTCCCGTTCGGATTTTTGTTAATTCCCCACGTACGCTTTCAACAGCTTTTTGCATCTTTGTTTCTGTCGTTTTAAGAATATCTTTTATCATAAATTTTCCTTTAATAAAGTTATATTAACTAAATAATTTTCAATCAATTATCTTGTTATACCCGTCCCGCTTTAGCGGGATTATCGGGCATCCACAAAATAGATTCCCGCTAAAAACATGCGGAAATGACTTTGCACTGTAGGTGGCAGAAATTAGCATTTAGTAGGTCGTAGAAAGATGTTCTCCAACCAATGTTCCAATTTTTTCTCCCAACACAATTCTTTTAAGATTATTTGAAATATTCATATTAAACACTGCCAATGGTAACTTATTTTCTTTACACAAAGTAATTGCTGTCATATCCATCACCTGTAATTCTTTCTTAAAAACATCCGAATAAGAAATGTGATGATATTTTATTGCTTTAGGATTTTTTTCAGGGTCAGAATCATAAATACCATCAACACGAGTTCCCTTCATAATAATGTCTGACTCAATTTCAATCCCACGAAGAACTGCCGCTGTATCAGTTGTGAAATATGGATTTCCAGTTCCCGCTGCAAAAATTACTACACGACCTTTTTCCATGTGGCGAATTGCTCGACGACGAATATACGGCTCCGCAATACGTTCCATATTAATTGCTGTTTGGCATCGTGTAACCACACCATGATGTTCCAAAGCGCTTTGCAATGCCAACGCGTTGATAACAGTTGCCAACATTCCCATGTGGTCTCCAGTTACCTTATCAATTCCATCAGAATTATTTTCTCCACCACGATAAATATTTCCACCACCAATAACAATTCCAATTTGCACACCAAGTGTATGGATAGATTTTATTTCTTCTGCATAATGACGAACCATTATTGGGTCAATTCCATACTCTTTTTTTCCCATTAAAGATTCACCGCTCAATTTGAGCATTACACGTTTATAAAGTGGATTTGACATAAGATTTTTTTGATATAAAAAAAGGTCTCACTGAGACCTTTTTTGTAAAAAATTATCCGATTTGATAACGTTCAAATCGCTGAATTTTCACTGAAGTACCTAACAAATCTTGAATAGTTTTTCCGGGTTCCAGAAATGAATTTTGCTCTAACAATACTACTTCTTGGAAAAATTTTTCAAGACGTTTTTTTGCTATTTTATCGGCAATATCATCCGTCTTCCCTTCATTCTTTGCATGTTGAAGATAAATATCCATTTCTCTATCAATGGTTTCTTTAGGAACTTGATTTCGAGAAATTACTAATGGAGACATTGCTGCAACTTGCATTGCTATATTTTGCGATAATGTTTTCACTTCCGGTGTTGCTGATGATTCGACTTCTAATAAAACACCAATCTTACTTCCTGTGTGAACATACGAAGAAATGAAACTGTTTCCGCTTGCTTCCATTATGGCAAAACGTCTTATTTCAATTTTTTCTCCTATTTTACTAATCAAATCAGAAAGTGCATCCGAAACTTTTCGCTTTTCATCATATTGTTGGGTAAGAAGTGATTCAACATTTTTTGATTTTGAACGAGTAACAACATCAGCAATGTGATTGGTAAAACCAATAAAATCATCACCACGTGCAACAAAATCTGTTTCGCAATTTACTTCTACCATCACACCAAATTTATCATTATTCGTAGTTTTGATAACAATAATTCCTTGATTAGCAACGCGGTCTGCACGTTTTTCAGCAGTAGCAGCACCTTTTTTACGTAAATAACTAATTGCTTCTTCAATATTTCCTTTGGATGCTTCAAGTGCTTCTCGGCACGCCATCATTCCAGCACCGGTTTTATCTCGTAATTGCTTTACTTGTTCGCCTGTTATGTTTGACATAATTAGTTCTCAGTTTTGAGTTTTCAGTTATAAGTTTTATGAATTCTTTTTTAAGATTCTTCTTTTGCTGAAGTTAAGAAATAAACTTTTCAGAAATTTTCAACTATATTCTAACTTCTATATTCTTATTTTTTTTTTAAATTATTCAGTTAGATTTCCTGCTGGCTTACTATCTTTTGATTTTCTTTTAAATAATGTTCTTCGTTTACGACGTTTATCTTCATCTTTCTCTTCAGAATCTTTTTTACGTTCTCTTCGTTTTTCTTTTTCTTCAACAACGTCTTCTTCTGGTTCAACAACTTTTACTCGTTCATTTCCTTCAATTACTGCATCAGCAAAAACTTTGGTAACAAGTTGAATTGATTTTAAGGCATCATCATTTGCGGGAATTACATAATCAATATCATCAGGGTCACAATTTGTATCCACAATTGCAAATACCGGAATACCAAGTTTTTTTGCTTCTTGTACAGCAATGGTTTCTTTTTTTACATCAATAACAAATAATGCACCCGGCATACGTGTCATTTCTACAATACCGGCCAGTGTTGCTTGAAGTTTTTCTTTTTCTCGGGTAATAAAAAGTCGTTCTTTTTTGATAAGTTTTTCAAACGTACCATCAGTTTCCATTTTTTCAATGGTTGTTAAACGTTTGATACTTTTACGAATGGTAGTGAAGTTTGTTAATGTTCCACCCAACCAACGCTCAGACATATAAAAATGTCCGCAGCGTTTTGCTTCTGTTTCGATAACTTCACGTGCTTGTTTTTTTGTTCCGATGAAAAGTATTTTTTTTCCTTCAGCAACAAGATTAGCAACGGCAGTTCCTGCATCTTCTATTAGTTGTTGTGTTTTTTTGAGGTCTATGATGTGAATCCCATTTCTTTCCATAAAAATATATGGTTTCATTTTGGGATTCCAA
>CALETH010000005.1 GCA_937920105.1 uncultured Bacteroidota bacterium | reverse complement strand
TATAAAAATGTAAAATCTCTCTAAAAATGTAGATAATAGTTTGGTACAATAGTTGATTATTGTATTAGTGAAGTTTTTATAACTTCACTAATAAATAATATTAATTAAATTTTAACGGAGGATTTTATGAAAACATTATCAAAAATAGCAATGCTTGTTTGTATTGCATTAACACTACAAGCACAACCAAAACATGTTTATGTACCAGATGTAAACTTTAGGAAGGCACTCATCACTCACGCTATAAATTATGGTATTGCCCAAGGTACAGGTGATACTATTGTAGTCCCCAATATTGCCACTGTGGATACTTTAGAAATAACTCAAAAATCCATTAAAAATTTTCAAGGAATAGAAGAATTTACAGCATTGCAGTATTTAAATTGTAATGGTAATGAACTCATAACACTAGATGTGAGTAAAAATGTGAACTTGCAAGAGTTATCTTGTAATTCTAATCAACTTATAACATTGGATGTAAGTAAAAATACAGCGTTAAAATATCTGCAATGTAGTGGAAATGATAATCAATTTACAACAATAGATGTAAGTCATAATCTTGCCTTAATAAGCTTATGGTGTGGTGGCTCAAAATTTATGACACTTGATGTAAGCAAAAACGTAGAGTTACGAGGTTTGACATGCTATGCTTCTCAAGTTAAAGTCTTAGATGTTAGTAAAAATATATTGTTAGAATATTTACAATGTCATAATAATCAACTCACAACATTAGATATAAGTAAAAATACAGTTTTAAAAGAATTTAGATGTGATATGAATCCTCTTCTTACAACTGTTTATGTCTGGGCTGTACCGTTTCCTTTGGATGTCAATGGAACAGTAGTAAAAGATTCACACACACAATTTGTATTAGCCCCAACAACACCAGTAAAAGAAAAACAATCATTAATTGTAAGTAGTACACAATTAGACTCAAACTATCCAAATCCATTTAATCCTACAACAACAATACATTATCAAATAGCAAATGTTGGAATTGTAAATCTAAAAGTGTACGATGTTTTGGGAAAAGAAATTTCAACATTAGTAAACGAAAAACAAAATGTAGGAAAGTACACTATCAATTTTGATGCATCACATTTACCAGCAGGAATATATTTTTATCGATTGCAAAGTGGTGAGTTTGTAGAAACGAAGAAGATGGTGTTATTAAAGTGAGAAGTATAAAGTAAAAAGTATAAAAAGCCATAAGAGAATAAAAACTTTTGTGGCTTTTGTGTTTTTTGAACTCCATCACTTTTTTCCTATCTTATAAAATTATGAAACCACTTTTACGACTTCTTCCTTACCTAAAAAAGTATAAATCTACATTATATTTCGGTCTGCTTACAGTCATTGTTGCCAATATTTTTGCTGTTGCAACACCACTTTTTATCGGACGTGCTATTGATACCATCAAATCCGGAATTGAAACTCACACACTGCATCATTCGGATTTACTTTTTTATGCTGTGTTAGTTGTTGGTTTTGCATTGGTTTCCGGAACGATGACTTTTTTTACGCGACAAACTATTATTGTTGTTTCCCGCAAAATTGAATACGATTTACGAAACGATTTTCTTTCCCACATTCAAAAACTTCCATTAAGTTATTTTCAAAATACTCCAACAGGAGATTTAATGGCTCATGCTACCAATGATATTAGTGCAGTCCGTAACGTTCTCGGTCCCGGTATTATGTATCCAACCGATACGTTAATGACATTGATATTATCGCTGACCTTGATGTTTATGCAAGATTGGTCACTCACGTTGATTGTTCTTATACCATTGCCATTGGTTTCGCTTGCTGTGTATAGATTGGGAAAAATTATTCACGAAAAATTTAATGAACGCCAAGAACAGTATTCCGTACTCACCACGAGAGCACAAGAAAATCTTTCAGGAATCCGCGTGGTAAAATCTTTTGTGCGGGAAGAGTATGAAATTTCCACATTTGAAAAAATCAGCAAAAATTATTTTGAAAAAAATTTAGTATTAGCAAAAGTGCAAGCGTTAATGTGGCCACTCATGTTTTTGCTTGTCGGATTTTCTATTATTCTTGCAATTTATTTTGGAGGTGTGCAAGCAATAGAAGGAAAAATTAGTATCGGAACACTGACGGCATTTTTTGGCTATCTAACAATGCTTATTTGGCCAATGATAGCCGTTGGCTGGGTAACCAACATGTTACAGCAAGGTGCTGCTTCTATGAAACGGCTTTCCAAAATTTTTGATACTGTTCCGGAAATTAAAAATGATGAGAAAACAGATTTTTCTGTAAAAGAAATTTCTGGAGAAATTGAATTGAAAAATATTTCTTTCGCTCATAAAAATGCGGCAAAAAAATCACTCATAAACATCAATTTGAAAATTCCCGCAGGAAAAACATTAGCTATTGTTGGATATACCGGAGCAGGAAAAAGTACCTTAGTGAATTTACTTTCACGATTGTATGATGTTACGGAAGGAGAAATTTTAATTGATGGAAAAAATATAAAAGAAATTCCATTGGAAGTTTTGCGAAAAAATATTGGATATGTTCCGCAAGAAACATTTTTATTTTCCGATACATTATATGAAAATATTGGATATGGAATGGAAACGATTGCACGCGAGCAAATTCACGAAGCAGCAGAAATTTCGCAAATCAGCAAAGATGTAGTAGATTTTCCGCAGCAATTTGATACAATGCTTGGTGAACGAGGTATTACACTTTCCGGCGGACAAAAACAACGCACCAGTATTGCAAGAGCAATACTTCGCAAACCAAAAATTCTCATTTTAGATGATGCTCTTTCTGCTGTGGATACACACACCGAAGAAGAAATTTTACAGAAAATGAAAAATGTGATGAAGGGAAGAACAAGCATTATTATCAGTCATAGAATTTCCACCGTAAAAAATGCTGATATGATTATTGTATTGAATGAAGGAACAATTACCGAACAAGGAACTCACGATGAACTTGTAGAACGTGGTGGTATTTATGCAGAACTCTATCACAAACAGTTATTGGAAAAAGAACTTGAGGAGTTGTAAGAAAATATAAATAATTTTACGATTGTGTAATGAATAATACTTCACAAATTTTGCAAAATATAGCCAATGGAGAGAAAAGCGGAATTATTTCGTTCAATAAAGATAAAAGCCAAATAATCTACCATTGTAATAGAGACTATCAAACAAGTTTCAAAAATCCAGAAGAAAAAGTAAGAGCTTCTTATTTTGTAGAACTTATTCAAACTTATCAATATTCTGCAAAACGCATTGATATAGAAATCACAGTTCCAAGAAGAACGCCTGAAGATAGAGCAGATATTGTTATTTATTCAGACGAGGAATGTAAAGAACCTTTTCTAGTAATAGAATGTAAAAAGGAAGGAATCACTGATGCAGAATTTAAACAAGCGATAGAGCAAACCTTTGGTAATGCTAATAGTCTTCGTTCTAAATATGCTGCTGTTGTTGCAGGCAATACAAAAACCGCCTTTGATGTTTCAGGATTTAAGCCAAACGAAAGAGAGAGAAATGTAATTGCTGATATTCCTATAAAATATGGAAAAGCACCAAAATATAAATTTGTAAAAGGTGATAAATCTAAAGATTTAAAAATAGTTACAAGAGAAGATTTAATAAGTGCTTTAGAAAAATGCCACGATACAGTTTGGCAAGGTGGTAAACTTGCACCAACAACAGCTTTTGATGAAGTTTCAAAACTTTTGTTCTGCAAAATGAAAGATGAAAAAGACGGAACAAAAAGAAATGAACCTTATCGATTTCAGATTGGAACACACGAAACTGCTTTAGAAGTTGCAGAACGAATAGACGAAATATATCAAGAAGCTAAAAAGCAAGACGAAGAAGTATTCAAAGAAGATATTCGTCTTGAGCCAAAAGTAATTTACAGCGTTGTAGAACACTTACAAGGTTTAGCATTAAACAAAACCGACCTTGACACAAAAGGAGTTGCTTTTGAAAAGTTTATGATTGACTACTTCAAAGGCAAAATGGGTCAGTTTTTTACACCACGACCAATCATTGACTTTGCTGTAAAGCTATTAGAACCCAAACACACAGATTTAGTAATTGACCCTTCTTGTGGTAGTGGTGGCTTTTTGCTTGCTGCATTAGACACAGTTCGACACCAAGCTATTGAAGATTACGGAGCAGAAGAAGGACACGACATTTGGCACACTTTCGCAAAGAAAAATCTTTATGGAGTTGAGATAAACGACCAAATTGCCCGTATCTGCAAAATGAATATGATTATTCACGATGACGGACATACAAACGTAATCAGCACTGACAGCTTAGACTTTTTCAAGAACATAAAAAAGATTCACAAAGGCTTTAAAGAGAATCATTTTGACTTGCTTTTGGCTAATCCGCCATTTGGTGCAATAGTGAGAAAAGCCGAGAAAGAAGAAAAGTATCTTGACCAGTTTAAATTAGGAGAAGGCAGACAAAATCAAAAAACTGAAATTCTGTTTATTGAAAGATGTATTGACTTTTTGAAAGAAGGAACAGGAAGAATGGGTTTAGTATTGCCTGACGGCATACTAACTAACTCTTCACTTTCCTACGTTAGGGATTTACTTTTAGAAAGATGCCAAATTACGGCAATCATTTCCTTACCTCAATTTGCTTTCAGCCATTTTGGAGCAGGTGTGAAAAGTAGTTTAGTGTTCGCAAGAAGAAAAGCAAAAGACGAAGTGCTTGAAGATTATCCAATTTTTATGGCAATTGCTGAAAGAATTGGCTATGATGCAACAGGAAGGGAATTACCAAATGAAAATGAACTTCCTTCTATTTTAGAACAATTCAAAGAATTTCAAAGAGAACCCTCTTTTTTCGTATAAGCCCTGATTGGAAGAATAAAGTATTTATTACCAATCGGGGCGAAATTAATGACAGATTTGACCCTCATTTTTTTTCAAGAGATGTTTCATTTGTCTCTAAATTCGATGTGGTTGATTTAGGAAGTTTAAATTTAGAAATAAGAAAAGGTGTTTTTAATTTAAAATCTGAAAGCTATTTAGAAGAAGGTGTTCCTTTTATTAGAATTTCCAATATCCAGGAAGAAAAAATGGATTGGGAAGATGCAGTTTTTATTTCTGAAATTGAAAATCAAAAAGAGAAAAGAACTCAATTGTTTCCTGGTGACCTTGTGTTCTCAAAAATTGGCACAATTGATAGAGTTGGTTATTTAGATAATACCTATCCCGTTTACAATATGAGCCAAAATGTTATTGGCATAAAATTTAATGACTCTAGCAAACAGGTTTTGCATAGTAAATTTCTTAAAATCATTTTTTCACTAAATTTTGGGAAAGAACAACTTTTAAGAGAAGCTACATTTCAAGTACAACCAAAACTTACTTTAGATAATATAAGAAATATCAAAATTCCTTTACCACCTTTAGACGTACAATTGCAAGTTATTCATGCCTTTGATAAATCGGTTTTAAGTAAATCAATCAAAGAAACAAATGCTTTAGACTTGATTAAATCAGTTGATGAAAATATCGCTCAAAAAATAGGCTTTGAATTTCCAAAAGTAGATGTAAAAAATGTTTTTTCGGTTAAAGTATCAGCATTTGAAAGCAGGTTAGACCCGCATTTTTATTTACCAAACTTCAAAGCCTTATTAGATAATATTCGGAAAACCAAAAATGCTCAATTAGGCGAATTGATAGAATTTTCAAAAGAAACTTGGAATCAAAAAGACAGTTTTGAGAATGAGTTTCCATACATAGAAATAAGTGAAATTGATTTATCGAGTGGTAAAATCAATAATGTTTCGATGGTTCTAATATCGGAAGCACCAAGCAGAGCAAAGATGGTTGTTCGTACAAATGACATTATTGTATCAACAACTCGACCATACAGGGGGGCAATATCACTAATTGATGCGGAAAAAGACGGCAACATAGCTTCAACAGGTTTTGCAATTTTAAGGAATCTCAAAACAGACTCAATAAGTAAAGAATATCTTTTTTACATTCTTAGAACGCAAATCTGTTTACAACAAATGTTACAGCGTTCAAGCGGTGGAAGCTATCCAGCAATTACAGCAGAAGAACTAAGAAATATTTACATTCCTATTCCTGACAAAGCAATACAACAAGAAGTTGTAAACGACATTAAGGCATTTATAGAAAAGGCTGAACAACTTAAAGCAGATGCAAAAACAGATTTTGAAAATGCAAAACAGGAAATTGAAGCCTTAATACTTTATTAATTTTATCTCAACATTTTTGTATAATTTATGCAAGAAGACGAAATACTCGGAAAAGCGTACGATAGCAAACTCATGAAGCGATTAATTCGCTATCTACGACCATATAAAATTCAAGTTATCATCGCAATTATACTCAGTCTATTAGTTTCCGCATTGGAAGCTGTGAGACCGTATTTTACCAAAGTGGCTGTAGATGTAAATATTGCCAATAAAGATAAACATGGATTGTTGCTTACTGCTCTGATGTTTCTCGGAGTATTAATAATTCGAGGAGTTATACAATATTATAATGCCTATCTCACACAACTTATCGGGCAAAAAACAATTTTGGATTTACGAATGGAAATATTTCGTCATCTCCAAAATCTCTCCTTAAAATTTTACGATAAAAATCCCATTGGAAGATTAATCACGCGAGTTACCAATGATGTTGAGGTATTAAACGAAATGTTTTCTTCCGGAATCGTCATGGTATTTAGTGATGTCTTTATGATTCTCGGAATTATTTGGTTTATGTTTTCGATGAATTGGCAATTAGCATTACTTTCTCTTAGTGTTTTACCATTATTATTTTATGGAACACTCATCTTTCGCAAAAAATCTCGCGAAGCATATCGAGAAGTACGTTTACAACTTGCACGCATCAATACTTTTATGCAAGAACATATTACAGGAATGTTAGTTGACCAAATTTTTAATCGAGAAAAAAAATCTTTTAACCAATTTGAAAAACACAACGCAGCACATCGCGATGCGAATATAAAATCTATCTTATATTATGCTTTATTTTATCCCGGAGTAGAAATTATCGGAGCAATCGCAATTGGATTAATTATTTGGTATGCCGGTGCGAATGCGTTAGAAGGAACAATTACCATCGGAACAGTGATGGCATTTTTGCAATTTAACGAAATGTTTTGGAGACCGGTGAGAGATTTATCCGAAAAATATAATATCATGCAAACAGCGATGGCGTCATCCGAAAGAATTTTTAAATTGCTTGATGAAAAACATATTGATAAAAAAAATCTTCAACCATCTACAAAAATATTATCCAACGTACGCGGTTCTATAGAATTTCGTAATGTGTGGTTTGCTTATAATGATGAACATTGGGTTTTAAAAAATGTTTCCTTTACCATTAACCCCGGAGAAACTGTTGCGTTTGTAGGACACACCGGTGCGGGGAAAAGTACCATCATTGGACTTCTTTCTCGGTTTTATGAAATTCAAAAGGGAGATATTTTTATTGATGGTGTAAATATCAAAGAACTTTCTATAGAAGAAGTTCGGAAATATATTGCGGTTGTGCTTCAAGATATTTTTCTGTTTTCCGGAACAATTTTAGAAAATATTACACTTGGTAACGAAGCCATTTCTTTAGAACAAGTGAAAACTGCAGTTCGTTCTATTGGAATAGAAAATTTTATTGAAAGTCTTCCCAACAAATATCAAGAAGAAGTGAAAGAGCGTGGGGCCACGCTTTCGGTTGGACAAAAACAGTTGATTTCTTTTGCACGTGCCTTAGCATACAATCCGGCAATTCTTATTTTGGATGAAGCAACCTCCAGCATTGATACCGAATCCGAAAAACTTATCCAAACAGCAATCAAAAATATTTTGAAGGGAAGAACATCTATTGTGATTGCCCATCGTCTTTCTACAATCCAAACTGCAGATAAAATTATTGTGATGCACAAAGGCGAGTTAAGAGAAATGGGAACACATCAACAATTATTAGCATTGCAGGGAATTTATTATAAACTTTATCAATTACAATATAAAGAACAAGAAGTTTTAACAAATTAAATTTTGTTATAGTTAAATGTAGGGAGTAATGCAAATCCGGTTATCTAAAAATTTTTATAGAAAGAAAAAATTATGGCACAACCAAATAAACTTGTAACATTAGAACGTCACATTATTGAAGGTGAACGTCAGCATCCCGGAGCAACAGGAAATTTTTCTATGGTGTTGCGAGATTTAACACTTGCAGCAAAAATTATTTGGCGAGAAGTAACAAAAGCCGGATTAGTCAATATTCTCGGAGCAACCGGAACACAAAATCTTCACGGTGATACCGTAAAAAAATTAGATGTGTTTGCGGATGAAACTATTTTCAAAGCAATGGACCACGGCGGACATTTGTGTGTGATGGCTTCTGAAGAACATGAAGATATTCTTGCGATTCCTGATAATTATCCAAAAGGAAAATATGTTTTATTGTTTGACCCTCTTGATGGTTCTTCTAATATTGATGCCAATGTAAGCATTGGAACAATTTTTTCTGTCTATCGTCGCGTTTCTCAAAACGGACATGGAACGATTGAAGATTGCACACAGCCCGGTTATAAACAAATTGCTGCTGGATATGTTGTGTATGGTTCTAGTACGATGTTAGTCTATACAGCCGGAGATGGTGTTCATGGTTTTACATACGACCCAAGTATTGGAGAGTTTTTGCTTTCTCACGAAAATATTAAAATTCCGAAACGTGGAAAAATTTATAGTGTGAATGAAGGGAATTATTTGTATTGGGGCGGAGGTGTAAAAAAATATATTAAATATTTACAAGAAGAAGATAAAGCAACAACACGTCCATATTCAGGAAGATATATTGGCTCGTTAGTTGCAGATTTTCACCGCACTCTTTTATATGGTGGAATATTTTTATATCCCGCAGATTCTCGCAACAAACACGGTAAATTACGATTGATGTATGAAGCGAATCCGTTAGCATACATTGTAGAACAAGCGGGTGGACGTGCTATTGATGGAACGCAGCGCATTGTTGATGTTGTTCCTATTGGATTGCATCAACGAACACCATTATTTATTGGTAGTGAAGAAGATGTTACTATTTGCGAAAAATTTTTAAAGGAATTTGGTTTGTGAAAGTAAGAAGGATGAATGAAGAAGTATGAAAAAATCTTTAAAAAAGTTTGGAAAATTTTCTGATTATATAGAAAAAGATGACCATTTTTTTATTAAAATGATGGCGTTAATAGCAGATAAAGGTTATAGAGTAATTACATGGGAAGAATACTATGAACTTGCTAAGAAAGTCGATTATCTCACAGAAGAAGAATGTAAAATATTACTTGAAAAAAAAGAGCGTGATGAGAAATTAATACAAAAAAGAGATTTGTTAAATATTTTTCGACTAGATTTACTAAGTCCAAATGCTAAATTTTATAATCATGGTGATAAAAATATTTATGATAATATTCATATATCATTAGAACATGTTATTAACCTTCTAGATTTTCTTGAATTAAAACATGCAAAACAAAATGCAAAAGAGGCAAAAAAGCAATCTAATTGGGCAATAGGACTTTCAATACTTGCTTTGATAACATCCATAGTTATTGGTATTATACAATTGAATAGTTCAGTTACAATTAATGAAAATCAATTAAATTCCATTCAAAAAAATAATTATTTACCTAAACTTGATTCTATCAATTATGAGTTGCAAAAAATGAATGAAAAGTTAGATAAAGTGAAACCTGTTAAAAAATAATGAAGGAAAAAGCAAAAATAATTCGTGTTCAAGGAACATCCATTACAATAGTCTCAAAGAATAATAATGATTACATTTCTCTTACTGATATGTCAAAAAAATTTGGTGGAGACGATTTAATTTATAGTTGGATGCGAAATAGAGATACAGTAGAATTTTTAGGAATTTGGGAACAAATACATAATCCTGAATTTAAAGGTGGCGAATTCGAGACCTTTAAAAAAGAATCAGGATTAAATCGATTTCATCTTACACCAAAAAAATGGATTGAACATACAAATGCTATAGGAATACAATCACGAGCAGGGAGGTATGGAGGCGGTACGTATGCATATAAAGATATTGCTTTTGAATTTGGTTCATGGTTAAGTCCTGAATTTAAACTATATCTTATTAAAGAATTTCAACGACTTAAAGACGATGAAAACAAACGTTTATCTTTGGAATGGAACTTGCATCGTGTATTATCAAAAATTAATTATCGTATTCATACTGATGCAATACAAGAACATATCATACCAAAAAACATCACAAAAGAGCAAGTAAATTATGTTTATGCCAATAAAGCCGATGTATTAAATGTTGCACTATTTGGAAAAACTGCAAAACAATGGCATTCTGCAAATCCAGAAAAAGAAGGAAATATTAGAGACTATGCAACCATAGAGCAACTTTTAGTGTTAGCCAATATTGAAAGTATGAATGCAGAATTTATAAGAATGAAACTTCCACAAAGTGAACGTTTGGTAAAACTTAATGAGATAGCAATAACTCAATTAAAATCACTTACACAAAATTCTGCTATCAAAAAACTACAATAATTATCATGAACAATCACAATAAAAAATCTTATTGGGGAATTGGAGTAATTATCGCATTTGGAATCTTTATTCTTTTTTCTTTTGGAAGATTATATATTGTTGCCAATGAGAAAATAGATTTAGTTGCTGAAAATTATTACGAAAAAGAAATTCATTATCAAGAACATATAGATGCTGTACAACGTACAAAAGAACTGAATTCTAAAATCAAAATTTCTTCAAACGAGGGAAAAATTAGTATTCAATTTCCTGAAGAAATTGCAAAAAATAGTATTGCAGGAAAAATATTTTTCTATCGTCCATCCAATCAACAACAAGATTTTTCCATTCCCTTACAGTTAAATTCTGCATACACACAAATTATTGATGTCAATAGTATGGAAAAAGGGAAATGGAAAATTCAACTCCGTTGGTTATGGAACGGTCAAGAATATTATCATGAACAAAAAGTTTTCTTATAATGATAGATTTTTTTTCTGGATGGGTTCTTGGTTTTTTGGGAAGTTTTCATTGCATTGCAATGTGTGGACCAATTGCATTATCACTTCCAGTAGGGAAAAATTCTCGTACCAAATTTTTTTTAGGAAGAATATTCTACAATTTTGGACGTATTGTAACGTATAGTGTGTTAGGAATTATTGTAGGATATATTGGTGTTGCTATTTTTTTTGCGGGCTTTCAACAAATATTTTCCATAATAATTGGTACACTGATAATTTTTACGGCTTTTCTTCCTTCCATTACTTCACGAATAACCAGTAAAATTTCACTTCTCACAAAAATTCATCAAACACTTAGAAAATTTTTTTCTTTTTTATTTCAGAAACAAACATTGCTTTCTCTTTTTGGAATAGGAATCATTAATGGTTTTTTACCGTGTGGATTTGTGTATATGGCATTAGCGAATGCAGCAACATTTGGTAACGAAATACAAGGAATGATTTTTCTTTCCGGTTTTGGTTTTGGGACTTTACCAATGATGTTTGGAGTTTCGCTTATCGGAAATGTAATAAAAGAAGAATGGCGAAAAAAAATATTTTCACTCATTCCTATTGGAATGGTTATTTTAGGAATTTTATTTATTGTGCGGGGAATGGGATTGGGAATTCCCTATATCAGTCCGAACACTATAGAAAAAAAATCTTCACATCAAGAAATATTGTGTGAATAATTTTATGCTTTATTCAAATTCAATTTTTTTCTTGCTTCTTCCGTCATCATTGATGGACTCCATGCTGGTTGCCACACAATCCGAACATCTGCATCAGCAACACCTTCTAATTTTTTCACACGTTCACGTACCATATTCGCAATATGGGTGGACATTCCACACCCTTGAGTGGTAAGAGTCATTTTTACGCCAACCCAATCATCAATAATTTTTACATCATAAATTAATCCCAAATCTACAACACTTACGGGAAGTTCAGGGTCATACACATCTTTTAAGGCAGAGAGAATATTTTCTTTCGTGATTTCCATAGTATTTTCTAATAAAAGTTATTGAATACTTACAATATAAATAAAAAAGACTTCAAAAAATTATTATTTTGAAGCCTTTTTAAAGATAAAAACAGAATAATTTATTTTACTTCATACTCAAATTTCATATAGCCAAATTTTGTTGGGTCGGCATCACTATAATAACTCAGCATTTGAAATTTTACTTTTTTATTTGCTGTCGTTTGAATAATAAATGTACGTTTTT
>CALETH010000004.1 GCA_937920105.1 uncultured Bacteroidota bacterium | reverse complement strand
TTGGTTGATGTAAAGAAATATTTACTTTTGAATCACTAATTTTTGTTCCATCAATACTGACACCGCCTTGTTCTACAAATCTTCTGGCTTCACTTTTTGATTCTGCTAATTTTGTTTCTGTAAGAAGTTGAAGAATATTTACTGCTTCTGTTTTTGGATAAGAAAATTCTTCTATTACATCAGGAATATCTTTCTTTATAAAAATTTTATCAAATTCTTCTTCAGCGCTTTGTGCGTCTTTTTCTGAATGATAGAGTGTTACTAACGCACGTGCTAATGTTCGTTTAATATCACGTGGATTTTTTCCGTTTTGTAATTCTTGTTGAAATTCAGAAATTTCTTTTGTAGAAATATCAGTTGCAAGAGTAAAATATTCTATTATAAGTGCATCGGGAATGGAGAGTGTTTTTCCATACATTTCTTTTGGAGAATCATGGACGCCGATATAATTGTTGAGTGATTTACTCATTTTTTCTACGCCATCAGTTCCCACTAAAATTGGCATAGTGAGTATGACTTGTGGTTCTTTTCCAAATTCTCGTTGAATATCTCTTCCAACAAGTAAATTAAATTTTTGGTCAGTTCCACCAAGTTCTACATCTGAATCTATTGCAACGGAATCCATTGCTTGGGCGAGTGGATAGAGAAATTCGTGAACGGCAATTGGTGTTCCTTCTTTGTGGCGTTTGGTGAAATCATCTCGTTCCAACATTCTTGCAACAGTATATTTGCTGGCAAGTTTGATGACATCGGAAAAGTTCATTGTTCCTAACCACTCGGAATTATAAATCATTTTTAAACTGTGTGCGGAAAGTATTTTTGTTGTTTGCTCAAAATAGGATTGTCCGTTTGCACGAGTTTCTTCGATGGTGAGTGGTGGACGTGTTTTGCTTTTTCCGGAAGGGTCACCAATCATTCCAGTAAAATCTCCAATAATAAGAATTGCTTGATGTCCCAAATCTTGAAATTGGCGAAGTTTGCGGAGAACAACGGCGTGTCCTAAATGTAAATCGGGACGACTTGGGTCGCAGCCGAGTTTAATGTTTAACGGTTTTTTTGTTTTAATGGAGCGTTCTATTTTTTTAACGAGTTCTTCTTCAGGGATAATTTCAGAAGTTCCTCGTTTGATAACGTCCATTTGTTCGTTCAGGGATGGGAAGTTGTTATTGTTAATCAAGATTTATCTCTCTTTATATAGTAAATGAAAAATGACCATGATTTACGGGATTAGTTTAATTTGATTGTACTGTTATTAATAACTCACTATTAAAGATAGCTGCTGGGGAAATAACTTTTTCATTCATTGGGATTGTGTTTCCATAGCGTTCTTTCATTTTTTTTTGAACTATTTCATGACTTAAATCAAAATCACTAAGTTTTTGAAGTTGTCCAAGTTCAATATTTGTTGCTCGTTGATAAATTTTCCAAATTAATTCTGAACAATATATTCTTGTATCATTCCATTCAAAAGTTAAATCATAATCTTTACCTTTAAATTTTTCGCCTTCTTGTTTCATTTTTTTGAGAGTCTCTGTTGTTAAAATTTCATCAGCATCCTTTAATCGTTTAATAACATAATGCTTATCTTTGCCACGTTTTATCCACTTATTGAGAGGTGTTATTGTAACAGGCTGAATGGCTTCAAAAACAAAATAGTTATTGTCTTCTTTATAAATAATACCACAATGAGAATATTTTGATTGTGTTGCTATTTGAATTGCTTTACTTTGTTCTGATAATGAAATTTGAAAAATAAGGTCGCCATTTTTTATGTTGTTATAATCAATATTTTTTTTCTTTTTTTTAACATAAAATCCTAAAGAAATAAGTATTCCCAAAATGCTCAATATAAATATCGTTTTTTTCATATTTGCTTTACTCTTCTCAATTCCCGTTCAACATCACGTTTTTTAATATCTTCACGTTTATCGTATAATTTTTTTCCTTTACACAAACCGAGTTCTACTTTTACTTTTCCATTGTGGAAATACATTTTTAATGGAATCAAGGCAAGTCCTTTTTCCGAAACCTTGCCAATCAATTTACGAATTTCTTTTTTATGAAGAAGAAGTTTTTTATCACGAAGAGGGTCATGGTTAAAGAGATTTGCTTGTTTGTATGGATTGATGTGCATTCCCATCAACCAAATTTCTCCATTACGGATAACAGCATAACAATCCTGCATGTTTGCATTTCCTTCTCGCAAAGATTTTACTTCTGAACCTTTGAGAACAATTCCTGCTTCAAAAGAATCCAACACTTCATAATCATGCCGTGCTTTACGATTATTGATAATTGTTTTTTCTGCCGTATTTTTTTCTTGATTTGTCATAGTTGATAATGTAATTAAAACAAAAAATACAAGCAAAAAGTCTCATTGATTTTCCATTAGATTTTTGGTAGTTTGATTTTACAAATTAAAAGGAAAAATAATTATGAATACCATCAAATTATCGGACATTTTACAATTAAGTGTTCAGGAAAGAATTCAATTAGCAGAAGATATTTGGGATAGCATTGCTTCAGCACCAGAATCACTTTCTCTTACAGAAGAACAGAAAAAAGAATTAGATAGAAGGTTACTCTTGCTGGAAAAAAATCCAGGACAAACAATACCTTGGGAAAAAGTAAAAGAAAAACTTCGCTCTTTACCATGAATCTTTTTATTGAATTTTTATCGGAAGCAGAAGAAGAATTTCAGCAAGCATATCAATGGTACAAAAATCACAATAGAGAACTTGGTGAAAAATTTATTGAAGTGGTTGAACATTCCTTAAATTCACTTTTACAATTCCCACAACGTTATCCTATCATCCATAAAAATATTCGCAGAATAGTATTGCAAAAATTTCCTTATTCTATTCTTTATATCATTAAAGATGATAAGATAATGATAGTTGCTTGTTTTCATGGAAAAAGAAATCCGAAATATTGGCAAGAAAGAATATTACATTAAAATATTAAATATAATTCACAAAAAAATATAAAAATATAAGTAACAAATTATGGCAAAATTTCAAGATATCGATTATTACAACATAGAATCTCTTCTGAGTGAAGAAGAAATTATGGTTCGCAACACTGTTCGCGAATTTGTTGATAATGAAATCCTACCAATTATTGAAAAACATAATCGTGCAGGAACATTTCCACAAAATCTTATACAGCCAATGGCAGAACTTGGTTTATTCGGACCAACGCTTCCCGCACACTACGGATGTGCAGAACTTAATAATGTTGCGTACGGATTAATGATGCAAGAATTGGAAAGAGGAGATAGCGGCATTCGCAGTTTTGCTTCTGTGCAAAGTGGATTAGTGATGTATCCGATTTATGCTTTTGGTTCGGAAGAACAAAAAGAATTTTGGCTGCCGTTGCTTGCCAGTGGAAAACGAATTGGTTGCTTTGGTTTAACAGAGCCGGATTTTGGTTCAAATCCCGGAGGAATGTTGACTCGTGCAGAAAGAAAAGATGGTGGATTTATTTTGAACGGTGCAAAAATGTGGATTACCAACGGAACAATTGCTGATGTTGCAGTAGTGTGGGCAAAATTAGATAATGAGATAAAAGGGTTTTTGGTAGAAAAAGGTACGAAAGGATTTTCTGCTCCAGAAATGCATGGAAAACATTCATTACGTGCATCAGTAACTTCAGAATTAGTTTTTCAAGATTGTTTTATTCCGGAAAAAAATCTTCTTCCAAAATCCGGCGGATTGAAATCTCCATTGATGTGTTTGAGTCAAGCACGATATGGCATTGCGTGGGGAGCAACTGGTGCAGCAATGGCGTGCTATGATGCGGCGCTACAGTATTCAAAATCTCGTATTCAGTTTGGAAAACCGATTGCTGCGTTTCAAATGACTCAAGAAAAATTAGTGCACATGCTTACAGAAATTACCAAAGCCCAACTTCTTACATTACAATTAGGAAGATTGAAAGACCAAAATAAAGTAAAGTTCACGCAAATTTCTATGGCAAAAAGAAATAATGTTCATCATGCGTTGGAAATTGCACGAATGTCCCGAGAAATTTTAGGGGCAAATGGAATTTTAGATGAATATCCTGTAATGAGACACGCAGCAAATTTAGAATCGGTAAAAACGTACGAAGGAACTCACGAAATGCACACACTTATTCTTGGTGAAGATATTACTGGAATTGGTGCGTTTGTGTAGGAAATTTTAACTATGATTTTTATGATAAAATGATGAAAATGAAAATTATACTAAACAAAACACAATGAAAAGAGAAGAAAAATCTTTATCAGAAATTACAGATACGGCGTTAAAAATTTTATATAAAAATATAGGTACAATAAATACTATTCGTTTTATTAATCAATTTACTAAAGGTTACGGTAATTATACTGAAGAAAGACATCGTATGTTTAAAAATAAAAAACTTAAAGATATTATTCAGGAAATAAAAATAATAAAAAAGTTATGAGTACACTCAAAGAAATAGAAAATGCAGTAACAAAACTTTCACAAAAAGATTTTAGAAAATTTCGTTCATGGTTTGATGAATTGGAAGCAAAATCGTGGGATGAACAATTGGAAAAAAATATTCGTGAAGGAAAGTTAGAAAATTTTGCTCAATGTGCAATAAAAGATTTTGAATCAAAAAATAGATAAAAATAAAATTGCAAAATATAGTTATGAATGCAAATTTGTATTATATAGAAAAAAAATGTCATCCATCATCCACATATTACCCGAACACCTTGCCAACAAAATTGCAGCGGGAGAAGTTGTTCAACGACCTGAATCCGTCATTAAAGAATTATTAGAAAATTCTTTAGATGCGAATGCAACATCTATTTCTATTCATATTAAAGAAGGTGGAAAAACACTCATTCACATTACTGATAATGGAAAAGGAATGAGCGAAGAAGATGCAGTGTTGGCATTTCATAGACATGCAACCAGTAAAATTTCTTCGTATGAAGATTTAGAAAATATTCACACATTCGGATTTCGCGGAGAAGCACTGGCATCAATTGCTTCAGTATCACAAGTAGAATTAAAAACCCGCCGAGAAGAAGACAGCGTTGGAACACTTATTCGCATTGATGGTGGAAAAATTATTGAGCAAGAAAAAATCGGAACACCTGTTGGAACATCCATCACCATAAAAAATCTCTTTTATAATACACCAGCACGCCGACATTTTTTAAAATCCAACGCAACAGAATTTAAACACATTTATGATTGCGTACAACGTACTGCACTTTCACATCCAGAAAGAGCATTTGAATTTATTAGCAATGATGATACTATTATAAATGTAGAACAAAACACATTAGAAGAACGATTAAAAAATATTTTTGGTGAACGGCATTTTGAAACACTTATTCCTATCAACGAAAAAACAGAATTACTTTCTGTTTCCGGATATATTGGAAAGCCAGATTTTGCAAGAAAATCCAAAGTGGACCAATATCTTTTTTTGAATAATAGATTTATCGTCAATCGTTCAATCAATCACGCAATATTTTCCGGATATGAACATTTAGTAGAAAAAGGAAATTTTCCATTTTTTCTTTTAATGTTGGAAATAGACCCACGCAAAGTTGATGTGAACGTACATCCATCAAAACTAGAAGTAAAATTTAGTGATGAACAAAATATTTATCGCGTTGTAATGGCAGCAATCCGAAAAACGCTGAGTGTCAATGATGTTGTTCCATCATTACAAATGAATGAAAGTGAAACACCATCAACGGCATCATTGCAGCATTCATCGCTTCCGCGTTTTTTTTCAAAAAATGTAGGAATGGATGAAAATTCGTTTCCTAAAAAAAACTATACAGAAAATGTATATTCACCAATTAAAAATTTTCCATTTACAGAATCCGTTGTAAAAAAATCACAAGAAAATATTTTCCCATCACAAACAACATCACAACAAACAGAAAATGTAAGTGCAGAAAATTTACCTCAATCCACAAAAAAACTTTGGCAAATCCACAACAAATATATTTTTACTCTCACAGAAAATGGAGTAATGATTGTTGACCAACATGCTGCACACGAAAGAATTTTGTACGAAAAAGCATTATCGGATTTTGAAAAAGCAAAACCAACCACACAACAATTATTATTTTCACAAACATTAGAATTTACTCCCGGGGATTTTGTTTTAGTACAGCAATTATTGCCGGAATTACAATTACTCGGTTTTGAAATTAAAATTTTTGGAAAAAATACCGTGATGTTAGAAGGAGTTCCACCAGACGTAAAAGCAGGAAGTGAAAATAAAATTGTTCAAGATATTATTGATGAGTTTAAAACTAATCAAAATAAATTAAAATTAGATGCACGAGATAATGTTGCAAAATCTTTTGCATGCAAAGCCGCAATCAAAACTGGAGATGTGTTAACAGAAAAGAAAATGAGTGCATTATTAGAACAACTATTTTCTGCTAAAACACCCTCCGTTTGTCCACACGGAAGACCAGTGGTAGTAAAAATTCCACTTGCAGAACTTGATAAACGATTTATGAGAACGTAGTAATAGAGTAGAAGAGTAGTGGGGTAAAAGTTTACAAAAAAATCATTGTCATTCCTGCGAAAGCAGGAATCCAGAAAATTTTATAAAATACAACTTGAAATTTCATTTTTAATGAAAATATATTATTTTGCAATATTATTATTTTTTATCGCTTCATCTTTATTCTCCCAAACACAAGATACACTTTCCACATCTTTACAAAACGCACGTCTCAATACAGATACCACACAACAAAAAAAATCCGGAATAGATTCTTCGGTAACCTACACATCTTCGGACTCCATAGTTTTTTCTGTACAATCTAAAATGATGAAAATGTACGGACAAGGAACAATCAAATATAAAAATCTCTCACTCAATGCAGAACGAGTAAATGTTGATTGGAATAAACAAGAATTAGAAGCCGTTGGAGTTGAAGATACCACCAAAACAGATTCCACAAAATATCGTGGTTCACCAATCATGGCAGAAGGAAGTGATAAGTATGATGGAGAAAAAATTGCGTACAACTTTCGTACACAAAAAGGAAGAATCACACTCGGAAAAACTTCTCAAGGAGAGGGCTACTATCACGGAGAACATGTAAAAAAAGTAGATAAAAACACACTCTTCATTGCAAATGGAAGATTTACTACGTGCGACCTCGGACATCCACATTATTATTTTTTCAGTCCCGAAATGAAAGTAACACTCAAAGATAAAATCGCAGCACGTCCAATTTATCTTTACATCACCGATGTTCCAATTTTTGCATTACCATTTGGATTATTTCCAAGCAAAGGCGGAGGAAGACAATCCGGAATTATTGCACCCGCACTCGGAGATGATGCACGACGTGGACGATATATTTATCATTTGGGATATTATGAAGCAATTAGTGACTACATGGATTTAGCAGTTGCAGGAGATTGGTACCCCAGTACAGGGGCATGGAAAATTTATCCAGAATTTCGTTACGCAAAACGATATGATTTTTCTGGTGGAATTTCCGGAATGTATGCTCACGAATTAGAAGGGGAAAAAACGGATACTGATTACAGAGATGAAAAAAATTATAGAGTTACTCTCCGTCACAATCAACAATTTAATCCAACCTCACGATTAGATGTAGATTTCACTTTTACCAGCAATAATTCTTATCGTGCAACAAACACCTATCAAGATTATCTCAATCAAGAAATTTATTCCAACGCAACCTATAGCAAATCGTGGGAAGGAACAGGAAATAGTATAAACATCAATATTGCACGTACGCAAAATTTACAAAATGGAAATATTGATGCAACGTTACCTAAAATTACATTTTCACATTCACAAAGTTATCCATTTCGTTTCAGCAAAAAAAAATCTTCTGAAGAGTATTCTTGGTACGAACAAATCGGAATGAATTACAACGGACAATTTTTACGAAAAGATAATAAAACAAAAAACACTACCACAAATATTTTTGATTTTTATCAACGAGAAGGAATTTCACACACACTCAATTTTTCTACATCAACAAAACTTGGATATTTTAATCTTTCACCATCATTCAATTATTTAGAACGCTGGTATAATAAAAGTATTATAATAGAGAATGTTGATACCACCAATGCACCAATCAAAAAAGATAACAATGGATTTGAAGCCGTTCGAACATTTTCTACCGGTGCATCACTCACCACAAAATTATATGGAATGTTTCCATCTCCATTTTCCGGACTTGTCGGATTTCGTCATACACTAACACCAACGCTGAGATACACATATCAACCCGATTTTTCAAAACCAGTGTGGGGATATTATAGTTTTTATAAAGATTCTTCAGGAAAAGAAATCAAATACAATCGTTTTGAAAAAGAAGTTTTCGGTGGAGCATCGGCAGGTGAATCACAATCACTCAGTTTTTCAGTTGGAAATCTTTTTGAAACAAAAACCGCTCCAAAAGACACATCACAAAAACCGGAAAAATATCAATTATTAAATTTGAATGCCGGAGTAAGTTATAATTTTGCTGCGGAAGAAATGAAACTTTCACCACTCTCTGTAGATTTTCGTACGAATATTGGAAACACTTTTAATATTGGAGGAAGAAGTAATTTTAGTTTTTATGTTTTTGACCAAAATTTAAAACGAAGAATCAATACCTATTTATTTGATGCAGGAAAAGGAATTGTGCAGATGACGGATTTCAATATCAGTATTTCTACATCATTAAGTGGAGAAAGAAAAAAAACGCAATCATCTTCACAAATAAGTGATAGTGTTCGCATAGAAGAATATCGTCGTAATCAACAAAATAAAGTACGAGGAATTTACGAAGAAGATGTTGCAGATTTTAGCATTCCATGGAATCTTTCCATGAGTTTTAATTTTTCACAAAATCAAAACAATCCAAAAAATATTACACGCTCTGCAAATATCAGTGCAGATTTAGGATTTAATTTAACAGAAAGTTGGAAATTTACTGCATCCAGCAGTTATGATTTAATCCGAAAAGAATTTGCAGCACCAGTCATTACCATTAATAGAGATTTACATTGTTGGGAAATGAATTTTCGTTGGTATCCAACTGGACAACTTGCTGGATATAGATTTGAAATACGAGTAAAAGCACCTCAACTTCAAGACATAAAAGTTACAAAAGAAAGTAGAGGAGGATTTTAAGTACAATTAAAAATTAAGAATGAAAAATAGTTTAACTGAAAATATATATTGTCATCGTATATTCAAATTGTAGGAATGGACTTGTCCCATTTATGCGGGATGCAAAACCATTCCATAAAAAGATGTCATTCCCGCATGTTTTTAGCGGGAATCTATTTTCATCATTCAACAAATTTATAATTTTATAAAATATTTATGTAAAAGGATTAATAGTAGTTAATTTTGCAATAATGCAATTATATAATCTTGAAATTTTAATATGAATAAACTCTCCAAAGAAAAATCCCCGTATTTGTTACAACATGCAAACAATCCAGTAGATTGGTATCCATGGGGAGAAGAAGCATTTGAAAAAGCAAAACAAGAAAACAAGCCAATATTTCTTTCTATTGGATATTCTACATGTCATTGGTGTCATGTCATGGAACACGAAAGTTTTGAAAACAAAACAATCGCTGAATTAATGAATAAATATTTTGTGTGCATCAAGGTTGATAGAGAAGAAAGACCTGATGTAGATAAAGTCTATATGAGCGCCGTGCAAACAATGATAGGAAGTGGTGGTTGGCCTCTTTCAGTATTTCTTACGCCAGATTTAAAACCCTTTTATGGTGGAACATATTTTCCGCCAAAAGATGCACATGGTCGTCCG
The DNA here is from genome assembly GCA_937920105.1 of uncultured Bacteroidota bacterium. GTDB lineage: Bacteria > Bacteroidota > Ignavibacteria > UBA10030 > UBA8401 > CALETH01. The sequence goes on along the minus strand of CALETH010000004.1, from coordinate 17,271 downwards.
GGATTTCCAACAGTATTAGAACGAATTCATCAAGCATGGAATGAAGAGCAGCAAGAAATTTTAAACTCTGGAAATCAATTAATAGAAATGTTGCAGCATAAACATCTCGCAAAAAATGAAAATGAAATTATTGATGAAAATTTAATCCGAAGAACATATCACCAACTTGCAGCAGCGTACGATGCAAAACATGGTGGCTTTGGAACAGCACCAAAATTTCCACGTCCGGTAATGTTTGAATTTTTGTTTCAATATTTCAATCGCACGCAAGAAAAAGAAGCACTCACTATGTCATTGACAACACTTATGGCAATGGCATCCGGTGGAATGTATGACCATCTTGGCGGAGGATTTCATCGTTATTCAGTAGATGCACAATGGAAAGTTCCACATTTTGAAAAAATGTTGTATGACCAAGCACAATTAGCCCACTCCTATTTAGATGCATATCAAATAACACACGATGATTTTTTTGCAACCATTGCAAAAGAGACTTTAGATTATGTATTGCGAGAAATGACTGATAAAAATGGTGGGTTTTATTCTGCACAAGATGCCGATAGTTTTTCAACAGAAAATTCATCACAAAAAAAAGAAGGTGCCTTTTATGTATGGGAAAAATCTGAAATAGAAAAAATTCTCTCACAAGAAGAATCAAAAATATTTTGTCATTACTATAATATAGATGAAAGAGGAAATGTTTTTTCGGACCCACATAATGAATTTCAAAATAAAAATATTTTATATGCACCATTTACAATCGAGCAAACTGCAAAACACACTTCTTGCACTATTGAACAAGTACAAAAACTTTTACATTCATCAAAACAAAAATTATTTGAAGCACGAAAACAAAAATCATATCCACATCGTGATGAAAAAATCTTAACTGGTTGGAATAGTTTAATGCTTAGCGCATTTGCACACGCTTCTCAAATTTTCAACGAAGAAAAATATTTTCAAACAGCAGTAAACGCAATAAATTTTCTCTATAAAAATCTTTACGATAATTCTACCAAAATATTATTTCGAAGATATTGTGATGGTGAAACAAAATATGATGCACAATTGGATGATTATGCATTTTTCATTCAAGCATTAATAGATGTTTATGAAATAACATTTGATATTCAGTGGTTAGAAAAAGCATTAGAAATACAAAAAACACAAATTGCATTATTTTGGGATTCGGCTGAAGGAGGATTTTTTGATGTATCAGGAAAAGATTCATCAATCCTTGTGAGAATAAAAGAAGGATATGATGGAGCAGAACCATCTGGAAATTCCACCAGTGTCAAGAATCTTTTAAGATTATTTTCATATTGTAATGATAAAGAATTACAAAATTATGCAGAAAAAACGTTGAAGTATTTTAGCACAACACTTCAACAATCACCACAACTCATGCCGCAATTAATTTCCACAATTGAAAGATATTATACTTCACCACAACAAGTAGTTATTGCAGGAAAGAGAAGCAATCTAGAATTTAAAAAATATGTACAAGAAATTGAACAACATTATAATCCTAATAAAATCATTTTTTTAATTGATGAAAATACTCAAGAATATTTTTCACAAAAACATTCATTTCTTCAAAATATTACATTACAAGAGAAAGTAGTAGTCTATATTTGTGAAAATAATACTTGTGGAATTCCAATTATAACAATAGAGCAATTACAAGAAAAATTGAAAAAAAATAAAATTTCTATTGCAAATTCGCTGTGAACTATTTATTTTCTACATAGTGATATAATAATACAGGAGATTTCTATGTCCATAAAAACAACAATACTTGATAAAGAAAAAATTGCAATCATTGAACCCAAAGGTTCGCTTATCGGTGGAGAAGAAACCGACGAGTTAAAAAACACTGTCAATACTATTCGCCAGAATGGAAACACAAAACTTATCATTGATTTAAAAAAAGTTACCTATCTTAATTCAACTGCATTACAAATATTTAATACCATTAGAACAGACTACGAAAAAAATAATGGCAAAATTGTTTTATGTAATGTGAGTAAAAATATTAATAATATTTTTGTCATAACTAAATTGACAGAATATTTTACAATTGTTGATACAAAAGACGAAGCACAAAAAAACATCGCAAAATAAAATATACATTCATTCATTTATTTCGGAGGAACACTCTCTATGAAACAACGCGCATTCACTATCATCGTACTCACCGCGTCAGTCGTAATTTCGGTTGGAATTTATTATGGAATTATGGGGCAAGCCGATAAAGATAGCATTTTACACACCATTTATGCTGGTGGACCTTTAGTTATGGGTTTAATTACACTTTCATTACTTACCATCACCTATACATTTGAAAGACTTTTTTCTTTAAATAAAGCACAAGGGAAAGGAGATATTGCAAAATTTCTTTCTACAATTATGAAAAGTCTCACCGATGGAAAAGTTGAAGATGCCATAAAAGCATGTGATGTACAACGTGGTTCATTAGCAAACATCGTACGTTCTGGTTTATCACGATATCAAGAAATAAAACAAGATAATAGTATGGATAAAAAAGCAAAAATTGCAGAAGTGAAACGAGTTATTGAAGAATCCACAATGCTTGAAATGCCAATCCTTGAAAAAAATCTTGTATCACTTTCAACCATTGCTTCAGTCTCAACAATGTGGGGATTGCTTGGAACAGTGCTTGGGATGATTCGTTCATTTGCTGCACTTGCAAAATCCGGAGGTGGAGTAGATGCGGCACAACTTTCACTCGGTATTTCTGAAGCCCTTATCAATACCGCTGGTGGAATTGGAATTGCAATTCTAGGTATCGTAATGTACAACGTCTTTACCACCAAAATTGATGGTATGACATATATGATAGATGAAACAACAACAACCATGTTGGAAAATTTAGAAGCCCACACAAAATAGTAATTGTGTAAAAGTTGCACGACAAAAATAAAATTTGACTTTAACAAAAGCATACGTATATTTTCTATAAATAAACACGTGCTATGACAACCAAACTTACATTGACGATAGATGATTCTGTAATATCTATTGCTAAAAAATACGCTAAACAAAAAGGGAAAAGTCTATCCAATATAGTGGAAAACTACCTTATGTCCTTAACATCTAAAGAAAACAAGGACGAGAGTATTTCACCGAGAATTTTAAAACTGATGGGTACTATTGAATTACCCCAGAACTTTGATTATCGTAGAGAATTAACAAAGGGGCTTGCAAAAAAATATAACCAATGAAAAGTATTTTTTTCGACACTAATGTTCTCATTGATTTTTTGCTGACCGAAAACCTTTTTCAATAGAGGCAGCCAGACTTTTTAACTATTCATTTAAAAAGAAAATAAATATTTATATTTCTGCTGTTTCTTATAATAACGTCTACTACATCTTACGACAATCCTATTCTCATTTAGAAACGGTTAAAATATTAACAGAATTAAGTGAATGGACAGATATTATTGACGTTTCTAAAGATATAATACACAAATCACTAAAATCGGATTTTAAAGATTTTGAAGATGCAATTCAATACAACTGTGCAAAATCTGTAAATAAAATTGACTTTATTGTTACGCGAGATACAAGAGATTTTAAAACAAGTTCATTACCTATACTAACACCAAAAGAAGCTGTTACTTTAATTGAAAACACCAACAAGTAAATATTTAAAAATATTTTAATAAAATTGGAGAAATTATGTCCAAAGTAAAAAGAGTTGGAATAAAAATGGATATGACCCCGATGGTGGACGTAGGGTTTCTACTATTGACATTTTTCATGCTCACAACACAATTCAAACCACCCGAAGAAGTAGAAATACGAATTCCAGAATCACACTCTGCATTCAAAATTCCTGATAAAGATGTGATGGTTATTACTGTAGGAAAAAACAAAGAAGTCTTTTTAGGAATAGATTCCAGAAATGTAAAAGAAGGCGTTTTATTACCTTATGTAAAAGAACGATGGGATTATGTTGCTGAAGAACAAAAAAGAAAATATAATACACCTGAAAATATGGCATTAGGTGCTGCCGGAATTCAGATTGTTGATTTAAAAGATTTACCAGATTTATTGATAAAATCTCGTTTACAAAATCCAAGACTTCGCACCGTTATTAAAGCCGATAAAGATGTAGAATATGGAATAGTTGAACAAGTAATGGACGATTTACAAAAAACCAACATTACCCGTTTCAATCTTGTAACCGATATGGAAAAATAATTAACTTGAACAAAACCCTGCCAGAATTTTAAATTCTGGCAGGGTTAAAAAAGATTACAAAAGTTTTAAAAACTTTTGTAATCTGATATTAAGAAAGGAAAAAATTATGGCAGCCGTAGATGCCCCACAGCAGTCGCGAGGAAAATCAAAACATACAAAAAAGAAAAAAGGACGCCGTTTAGGAGTTCGGATTGATATGACTCCAATGGTGGACGTTGCGTTTTTATTGTTGACATTTTTCATGCTCACTACAACCATGAGCAAACCACAAACAATGGAAATCAATCTACCACCAGATAAAGATGCAAAAGTAGAACTCGCAGAATCTAATTTACTTACCGTAAGAGTGTCTGAAAGTTTTGTTCTCTATTGGAATGTTGGCACAGAAAAGCCAGAAAAAATAGAATTTGCTAAATTGAGAAATTTTCTTAAAGAAAGAAATCAAGCAAATCCAAAACTCGTAACACTCATCAAAATAGATAAAAAAGCAAAATACACAAATATGGTAGATATTATTGATGAACTCAACGTTGCCGATATCACCCGTTTTAGTCTTGCACCATTTACTGATGATGATAAAAAAGCAATAGAAAACATCTAAATATTTTTAGAAAAATATTTATGGTAAATTTCCCGCAAAATAGTAAAAGATTTCTAAAGAAAAAGAAAGGTATCAAAATAGATATGATACCAATGGTAGATGTTGCATTTTTGTTATTGTTGTGTTTTTTTGTTATTAATGATGAAGGTAAAAAACAAAAAATGGAGATTTATATACCAGAATCAAATGGTTGTCCGGTAATTGAAGACCCTAATGTTATAGTATTAAGAGTTTCTGAAAATTTTAAAATTTATTGGAATATTGGACCAGAAATTCCAAAAGAAATTGAATTTACAAAACTTCGATTTTTTTTAAGAGAAAAAAATCAACAAATGAACTCTAAATTATCAACCCTCATCAAAATAGATAAAAAAGCAAAATATATGAATATGGTAGATATTATTGATGAACTTAAGGTTGCTGATATCACCCGTTTCAATCTTGCACCGTTTACCGATGATGATAAAAAAGCAATAGAAAACATCTAAAACTATGATTTTCATGATGAGTAAGATGACTATGATTTTTTAGATTCCAAAAAAATAATTAATTTCAAGGCAATCCTATAATCCTAAAAATCAATGTCAAGGTTCACCTTTACAAAAAAATTGATATACATAGTACAATAAACGTACTATTATTTATGAGGAGAAAAAACTATGTCAGCAGTAACAATCCAAAATAACCAATACGGTGCATTAGAGTTACGCAAACTCTATCAAAAATATGCAACAAGAGCACTCATTATAGCCGCATCAATACATTTTCTTTTGATAGGAAGTTATTATGCAGTACAATATTTTTCAGAAGAAGAACCACCAATGTATTCTGCACGAGTAATGAAATATAGTGACCTTGGTCCGCCACCATCAATTAGCAATGCAACAGCACCACCACCAGTTTCTGTCGCAGCACCAACAGCAAAGCCAACTGTTGGTACACCAGTTCCCGTACCTGATGCAGAAGTAAGTCCGGAAATTACCATTGCAGACCAAAAAGAAATGGCCTCAATTACACCAGTGGGAGAAGGTACTGGCGGAGATGGTCCAGTTCAAATTGAACAAGATGTAGTAATAGATGACGGTCCACCACCAGATTTCGTTGCCGTAGAAAAACAACCACAGCCAGTAAAAAATCCAGCACCAGTATATCCGGAAATTGCTCGTAGAGCAGGAGTTGAAGGAACAGTCTGGGTAAAAATTTGGGTAGACAAAGAAGGAAAACCGAAAAAAGCAGAAATCCTAAAATCCGATGCAGAATTATTTAATCAACCAGCAATAGATGCAGCAATGCAATGGGTTTTTACACCAGCGATTATGAATAACGGACCAGTTGCTGTTTGGGTTTCTATACCATTTCGTTTTAAGTTAAATGCAGGTAGATAAGTTGTAATGAATGCCAGTAAAATTTTATCGTATTTCGGCTATACAGTCTCAATACTATGCTTTTTTACTGGCATTACTATTGTTTCGGGATTTCTTTTACCCGATTCGGTTCCACATAAATTTCGTATCATGTTTGGCATTGTGTTAATGTTGTACGGAATTTATCGTTTTGTAAATCTTCGTATGGCTGAAAAGAGGAGGAAATATGAAAAAAATGAAGAATAAAATATCGTTTTTTCTTATTCTTATAGTTTTTTATGGTGGATGTAAAGTCCAAGAACGAGAATCATTAACAGAAGGAAAAGTAACAGTTATTGTTTCTGAAGATTTACACAAACTATTTGAAAAACAAGTTCAAGAGTTCGAGAAAACGTATCAAAAGGCGAAAGTAACTCTTTATTCTACAACAGATAGAGAGGCAATTGTTCATCTTTTAAATGATAGTGTAAAAGTTATCGCTACAACAAGAAATCTTAATGATGAAGAAAAAAACATTATCAAAAAATATGATTTAAAAGTAGATACTTTTGTTGTTGCGTTCGATGGAATTGCTGTTATTACCAATAAAAGAAATTCTATACAAAAACTTAGTGTTGAACAATTAAAAAAGATTGTGAGTGGAAAATTTCAACGTTGGAATGAGGTAGCCCAAAAGATAGAAAGAAAATCATTGTCATCATCAATTATTATTGCTTCCGAAAATCCCAATAGTAGTATTTATGAATATCTCAAAACAGAATTTGTACCAAAATCTGAAAAAGACGGGAAAATTGATTCCCCAATGCAAATATGTTCTACCGCAACACAAGTGATTTCTTATGTGTCAGAAAATAGTAATGCAATTGGTTTTATCGGAATGAGTTGGTTAAAAGAATTACCCAAAAATATTTCTGCTTTAGAAATAGGAGATTCACTTTTTACTGCCGATAGTACGAAAAAAGTCCTAGAACATTATTATCCTTACCAAGCATACGTTCACGAAAAAATATATCCCCTTCGCCGTACAATTTATATGTTTTCCAAAGGAGCAGGTACTGGGGTTGGTTCCGGATTTATTACATTTGTTAATAGTTCACAAGGTCAAAAAATTTTTCTTAATGAAGGACTTGTTCCAGCAACAGTTCCGGTTCGCATTGTTCAATTAAAATCACAATCACTTCAAAAGGAGTAATATGAAAAACTACAGTTTTATCACGCTTCTCATAATTATTTTTTCTATCAAAAGTTTTTCACAAGATTTTTTTACTATGGGAAAAGATGCACTCAATCGTAAAATGTACGATGAAGCAATTTCTTTTTTCCAAAAAGCACAGCAATCCGATGTGAAAAATGTAGAAAAAAATTATTATCTGGGAGAAGCATACTACCAAAAGGGAGTGAATGATTCTGCAAGAATATTTTTAGAAAAAGCCACAGATATTAATGATGAATATATGCCTGCAGTGGCATCACTCATTCAAGTGTACGGAAAATTAAAATTGTGGGCTCAAGCAACAAAAATGTTTAATGAAGCAGTAAAAGCCGATAAAAAAAATCCAACCATCCCACTGGCAATGGGAAAAACATATTACAATGCGGATTCTTTGGATAAAGCAATTATCTATTTTTCCAAAGCAAAAGAATTAGATGAAAAACTTAGTGATGCATATGTTGGTTTAGCACAAGCATATCAAAAACAAAATGTTGCATTTTTTGTGATAGAGAATTATAAGAAGGCAATAGAACTTAATCCACAATCTGCTGCACTTCGTTATCAACTAGGAATGTTTTATTATAAAAATCGACAGTATAATGAAGCAGTAAAAGAATTGCAAGAATCTATTAATCTTGACCCGCAAAATGCACAGGCAATAAAAGAACTGGCAGATTTATTGTTTCGAGCAAAAATCTATCCACAATCTGCAAAATTTTATGCAAAATATTTGGAATTAAAAAAAGATGATAACACTGTCTATGCACAATATGGACAAGCATTGTATTATGCAAAAGCATATAAAGATGCACTTCCGATTTTAGAAAAGGCATTACAACAAAATTCTAAATCTATGGAAATGAAAAGCATGTTGGCAGCATCATACTATTATAATAATGAGCCGCAAAAATCTATTGATATTTATACAATGAATTTTCCAAAAGATTCTTTACAAACTGAAGACTTGGTTCGTATAGGACGTTCTTATATAAAATTAAAAGATAATGAAAACGCATTATCTTATTTTGAAAAAGCAATAAAAAAAGATAGTACATCTACAGAGTTTGCATACGAACTTGGTTCAATCTATTATGGAAAAAAAATGTATGCACAAGCAGCACAACAATTTGATAAAACATTATCGAAAGATTCTGTTAATCTTAATGCATTATATTATGGAGCATTAGCATATCGAAATTTAGAAAAGTTGGATGTTGCAAGAACAATGTTGGAAAAATTAACAACATTAAAACCGGATTTTTTAGCAGGTCAATTATATCGTGCAAATATTTATCAACTTTTGGAATTACCTCAATTAGCAAAAGAACGATTTTTGGTTATTCTTACGCTCATCGATTCTTTAAGTGGTAAAGATGTAAAAAAACGTGATGAAACATATAAAACTCAATTATTTGATATTTACAGAAATATTGGGAGTATAGAATACTTAAGTGGAAATTATTTAGAAGCAATAGAGTATTTTAAAAAAGCAGCACCGTATGAAGCAAAAGATAAACAAGATGAAAACTATCATTTTATTTTTGCAAAAACGTACGCATTAGCAATGCAAAATAAAGATAAAAAACTTTCTGATGAACAATTAAAAGATTTTCGGGAAAAATCTATTGAACAATACAAAATAGTCCTCAAAATTAATCCCAAAAATAAAGAAGCACAAGAAGATTTGAAATTATTTAAGTAAAAAATCTATAAAGGCTTTCATTCCCGCACGTTTTTTAGCGGGAATCTATTTTTATAAAATAAATTACTATCAAAAATAAATTATAATGATGAAAGGAAAATAATGGCAAAAGAACGAACATTGTGTATCATGAAACCTGATTGCGTACGCAAAGGATTACAAGGAGAGGTATTAGCACGAATTCAAAAAGCAGGATTTAAAGTGTTAGGAATGAAGCAAATCCGTTTAAGCAAAGAAACAGCAAGTGCATTTTATGCAGTTCATAAAGGTCGTCCATTTTTTGATGGATTGGTAGAATTTATGATATCTGGTGCATGTGTTCCGGTTGCATTGGAAAAAGAAAATGCTGTTGCTGATTATCGAAAACTTATTGGTGCTACAGACCCGAAAGATGCAGAAAAAGGAACTATTCGAAAAGATTTTGCTGATAACAAGGGAGAAAATATTGTTCACGGTTCAGATTCAGCAGAAAATGGAAAAATTGAAGTATCATTTTTCTTTGCTGAAAGTGAGTTGGTGTAGAAAGCACATTTTCGCAAAAATAGGAATTTATTCTAAAAGTCTCGTTCAAAAAACGGGACTTTTTTATTTTTAAGAAAAAGTTGAAATTTAATAATAATAATTTTACATTATTCAATTCATTTATTTGGCTATTAATAAACATTCTTATTGGGGTGAAAGGAGAAAAAATTTCGTTGTAAATATCTCAAAATCTAGTAAGAGATAATTGGAGAATTTTATTGCATGGAAATTCTCAAAAATCTAATAGTTATCATTAAATAATAATAAGGAGACAATATGAAAAAAATTATAGTACTTAGTATTTTTCTTTGTAATTTTGCTGTAGCAAAACAATATCGCCCAACATCACCGTATCTTCAATATCCGGCTCTTTCTATTGGCTATGTAGATACTTGTGCACGTTTTTGGCTCCAAACATGGGATAATCAACGGGGTGGGTTTTTTACTAACATTGCAAGAGATGGAAGTGTTCTTACTAGTTGGGGAACAAATAAAAATATGCTTACACAAACAAGAAATGCTTATGGTTTGGTGAGAGCATATATGCTAACAAGTGATACAACATATCTTGGATATGCTAAACGAGCATTAGAATGGATGTATGCTCATGCGTGGGATACGACATATGGTGGATGGTATCAAGATTTAGATATTAACGGAACTCCAATGTATCCATATCAAAACAAAACTGCTTTTTATCAACATTACGCTTTGCTTGGCATCACTGCATATTATGAAGCAACGCGTGATACTACTGCATGGAATTGGCTTATGAAAGGATATCAACATCTTGAAAATTATTATTGGGATAATAGAGCCGGCTTAGAAGGATATTATGATGCAACAGACTACAATCACCAAAATAGATGGGATAAAAGTTTTAATGCAACAGTAGATGCCATTACCACACATTTGTTATATCTTTACTTGATGACAAAAAATCCTATTTATGAAGCACGCTTAAAAGAAATTGCAAAAGAAATGAAAATCCGTTTGGTTGCAAGTATGCCACAACAGGCAATCGGTTTTGTAGAAAAATATGATTCTGATTGGAATTGGAATAATAATTATACACAAACATTAATGGGACATGTGTTAAAAACTGGTTGGTGTTTGGCACGAGTCAATCAATTATTTCCTGATACCAGTTATGTGAGTGCCGCTCAAACATTAATGACCAATGTTTGGCAAAAAGGATATGACCACCAATATGGTGGACCATATAAAGATTACAACAGAGTAACAGGGCAAATGTTATTATGGGGTTTACCAGATTCCACAAAAGCATGGTGGCAAATGGAACAAGCAATTGTAGGAGGTCTTCAAATGTATAATGTTACAGGAGAAGGTTGGTATTTAAGAATGGTTGATGAGACATTAAATTTTTTTATGACATATTTTGTTGACCATCAATATGGAGAAGTGTATGCAGACCGCACTCGTTATGGTGGACTTGCTTGGAATGATATGAAAGCCAGTAATGGTAAAGCAGGATATCATTCTATCGAAACAGGATACTACACTTATTTATATGGAAATCTTTTTTATCAATATCAAGAAGATTTTGTACCATCGGTAATTTTACATTATAATTTTCAATCACAACCAAATAATAGAACAATTCTTCTTACACCTTTAGCAATAAAAGATGGCGATTTAATGATTTCAGGAATTTTATTAAATGGTCAGACCTATTCAAATTACAATTCAACATCACGAGTTCTTACATTGCCTGCTGGTGTGGGCGGACATTTTCAAGTTACTTATCGTAAAGCAACAAATATATATTATGGTAATGTTACTCCTCCTGATAATTTCCCTAAAAAAAATACTGTTGTTCCACAAGAATATAGTCTTTCACAAAACTATCCGAATCCATTTAACCCAACAACAAAAATACAATATCAGTTACCAACTACAAATCAAGTAACATTAAAAGTGTATGATGTGCTTGGAAAGGAAATCGCAACATTAGTGAACGAACAAAAAGAAGCAGGAAGTTACACTGCTACTTTTGATGCAAGTTCATATCCAAGTGGAATGTATTTTTATAAAATTCAAGCAGGAAATTATACTGATGTGAAGAAAATGGTGGTGATGAAATAAACAATGGATTATAGTAATTATAGAAAATATTGGTAGGAATCCGCTGTGGCGGGACAAATTCGTTCCAATAAAAAATGAGGAATCCCATATTAACGGGATTCCTTTTTTATTTTTTGAGAGAATTTCTTATCTTCATCTGTTAAAATTTAGATTTGTCAAGTTTTAAAAACTTGACAAATCTTTTTTTACGATACTCGCCCTTGTAGTTCAACAGGATAGAACCGGAGTTTCCTAAACTTCTAATCGCAGTTCGAGTCTGTGCGAGGGCACCAACTCAATTACCAATTATTAATTTTCAATTATCAATTTATTATGCGGCTTTCACAAGGATTTTTTCCAACACAAAAAGAAGTTCCAGCAGATGCAATAGTTCCAAGTCATCAACTCATGTTACGTGCCGGTTTAATGAGGCAATTAGGAGCGGGAATCTTTTCGTTTCTTCCACTTGGTTATGCGGTGATGAAAAAAGTTATGCAAATCATTCGCGAAGAAATGGATGCAATCGGGGGACAAGAATTTCATCTACCAGCACTCAACCCAATAGAATTGTGGGAAGAAACTGATAGAGTAAAAGCATTCGGTGATATTATGTTTCATGTAAAAAATCGTCCACTTGTGCTTGCACCAACACACGAAGAGGTAATTACAGCAATCGCAAAAAATTATCTTAAATCTTATAAAGATTTACCACAAATTTGGTATCAAATCCAAGCAAAATTTCGCAATGAACCACGTCCAAAATCCGGAGTGCTTCGTGGAAGACAATTTACGATGAAAGATTCCTACAGTATGGATGCAACATGGGAGGGCTTAGATAACAGTTATGATTTACATGCTGAAGCATATAAAAAAATCTATACACGTTGCGGATTAAAATTTTTTATTGTTGGTGCTTCTAGTGGAGCAATGGGAGGAAGTCGTTCACAAGAATTTATGGTAGAATCTCAAGCAGGTGAAGATGCTTTAGTACTTTGTGATAAATGTGATTATGCTGCAAATATAGAAGTTGCAACATCAAAAATTTCTTCAGCACAACGTTTTGAAAAAAGTGAATCTATTAAAGAAATCCACACGCCAAATGTAAAAACGATTGATGAAGTTTCTGCATTTTTGAAAATGCCGCTTTCACAATGTGCAAAATCATTAGTGTACATTCATGAAGAAACACCAGTACTTATTTTTATGTTGGGCAATGACCAACTCAATGAAACAAAATTACAAAGTGTATTGAGTGGGAATCTACGTCCGGCACATCCTGAAGAATTATTGCAATTAACCGGAGCAAATGCTGGTTCAATCGGTCCGATTGGATTGAAAGCGAAGTTTAAAATTATTGCTGATAAGAGATTGGAAAACGCAAATAATCTTGTGTGTGGTGCAAATAAAAATGATTATCATATTATAAATGTAGATTTTAATCGAGATGTAAAAATTGATGAATATCATGATTTGCGTACAGTGGAAGATAAAGAACTGTGTCCACATTGTAACAATCCATTGCGAATTACAAAAGCGATTGAAGTGGGACACATTTTTAAGTTAGGGACAAAATATTCCGAAAGCATGAAGGCAAACTTTTTGGATGAAGAAGGAAAAGAGCATCCACTTATTATGGGAAGTTACGGAATTGGTGTTGAACGTATCATTGCATGTTTTATCGAACAACATCATGATGAATATGGAATTAAATGGGAAAAATCTATAACACCATATGATGTTCATCTTATTTGTGTGAATGCAAATTCGGAAGAAGTTGTAAAAGTTTCTGAAGAATTTTATCAACAATTACAACAAGAAAAAATTTCTGTTTTGTATGATGATAGAAAAAATGTAAGTCCTGGATTTAAATTTAAAGATGCAGATTTATTAGGAATACCATTGCAAATTATTGTTGGGGAGAAAAATCTGAAAGATGGAAAAATAGAGATTAAAAATAGACAAACTGGAAAAAGAGAATTGATAAATAAAAATGAAGTTTTTAATTTTGTGAATAAATATATCAATGAATTTAATGTAAATCTTCCTTCTGATGGAGTACAGATGGATGTTGTGATAAAAGAATTAATCGTTAAAACATTAATATTGGCAGAAGGTAATCAATCAAAAGCAGCAAAGATGTTAAATATTTCTCGTTCACAATTGCGTTATAGGCTAGACCGACATAATATTAATTTTGAAAATTTGAATAAGAATATACTGAAACAAGAATATATATATCTTCCCTCTGATGGAGTACAGATGGATGTTGTAGTAAAAGAATTAATCATTAAAACATTAATATTGGCAGAAGGTAATCAATCAAAAGCAGCAAAGATGTTAAGTATTTCTCGTTCACAACTCCGTTATGAATTAGACAAATATAAAATAGAGGTGCAGAAAAGTGTAATTCTTAATGAAGAAGACCAAAAAAGAAAAGAACAACTTAAAACTGAAATTAGATATCTTGAAGAGGAAAGAGACAAGTTACTTAGTGAACATTATACTGAAGAAGAGCAACAAAAAATTAAACTAACAGAAGAAGAGCAGTATAAAAATAAAATCAAAGATTTCGAAGAAAAAATAAAACAGTTAGTTGATAAATTAGATGAACTTATAGAGAAAAAAATTGCGTAATAAAGTATCAAAAAATATAATGATGGCTAATCAATCATCTGACATTATTTTATATACTTCTTCTGAAGGAAAGATAAAAATAGAAGTTATCTATTTTGGAGAAACATTCTGGCTTACTCAAAAACGGATGGCGGAATTATTTGATTGTTCCAGCGATAATATTTCTTTACATCTAAAAAATATTTTTGATGAAAGGGAATTATCATTAAAATCAGTTACCGAGGAATTCTCGGTAACTGCCTCGGATGGAAAATCATATCAAACAAAATTTTACAATCTTGATGCTATTATTGCAGTTGGATATAGAGTGAATAGCCCCAAAGCAACTCAATTTCGTATTTGGGCTACTAACACGTTGAAAGAATTTGTTGTTAAAGGTTTTGTGTTGGATGACGAGCGATTAAAACAAGGATTACGTTTTGATAAAAAATATTTTGATGAATTACTTGAGCGTATTCGCGAAATTCGTGCAAGTGAAAGGCAATTTTATCAAAAAATTACTGATATTTATGAACAATGTAGTATAGATTATGATAAAAGTTCTAGTGTGACAAGAGGATTTTTTAAGACGGTGCAAAATAAATTACATTGGGCAATTACCGGAAAAACTGCTGCACAAATTATTGTTGAAAGAGCAAAATCTTCTAAACCAAATATGGGTTTGCAAACATGGAAAAATGCTCCAAAAGGAAAAATTTTAAAAACCGATGTCAGTATTGCTAAAAATTATTTGAACGAAAAAGAATTAAAAGCATTAACACGAGTGGTAACAATGTATTTAGATTATGCAGAAAATCAAGCAGAGAGAAAAATTCCAATGAAAATGAAAGACTGGATTAAAAAATTAGATGCATTTTTACAATTTAACGAGTACGATGTTCTTAAAAATTTTGGAAAGATACAACATGAAGTTGCAAAACGACTAGCAGAAAAAGAATTTGAAAAATTTCGCGTTGTACAAGATAAATTTTTCGAAAGTGATTTTGATAAAGAAATAAAAAAATTACAAGGAAATAAAAAATAATTTTATAATAAAACCTATATGGCAAAAATTAAAGAACCAATAATAGCATATTCAGTAAAAAGTCAAAACATCAAAAGAACTTTAACATTATCTATTGATGAAAAAGTATATGAAAATATTATTTCTTTTTTACAATTATTTCCAAAATCTACAATAGAAATTATTGAAGATGATATTTTTGCTTCTTCTGATGAAAAAATTTTTCAAGAATCGATGGAAGAATTGAAACAAGGAAAACAATTTCATTCGAAAGATGGGAAAAAGAATATCTTTACAAAAAGTAAAAATGAAGAAGTAAAAAATATAATTACCACACATTGTTAATTGAAAATTCTTCATTGAAAATTTATACTCATGTCCAAATTCATTCATCTCCATAATCACACACACTACAGTTTACTGGATGGTGCAGCAACAGTAGAAACACTTGTTAATGCCGCCGCAGAAAATAATATGCCTTCTGTTGCATTAACAGACCATGGTGTGTTGTTTGGAGCAATTGAATTTTATAAAAAAGCAAAAAAGAAAAATATCAAACCCATTATTGGTTGCGAAGTGTATATCGTTACCAAAGGAAGCCGATTTGAAAAAGCCGCAGCAAAAGATACCGGAAATGATACACTCAAAGCCGAAGGAAAATCTCGAGGAAGAGGAATTTATCATCATCTCATTTTGCTTTGTAAAAACGAAATTGGTTATCGCAATCTTCTCAAACTTACTACACTCGGACACACGGAGGGTTTTTATTACAAACCACGAATAGATTTTGAACTTCTTTCCCAATATCATGAAGGACTCATTTGTCTTTCCGCTTGTGCCGGCGGAGTTGTTGCTTCACATTTGGTGAACGAAAATTATGATGAAGCCCGTGAAGTTGCATTGATGTATAAAAACCTTTTCGGTGAAAATTTCTATTTGGAAATTCAAGACCATAAATATGAAATAGAAAAAAATGTTCTTCGTGATATGCCGAAACTTGCGAAGGAATTAAATATTCCATTAGTGGCAACAAATGATGTGCATTACATCAAACAAGAACACGCCATTGCACACAATATAATGCTGCTCATTCCTGACGCGAGCAGCACCAACACTCCAGATTACAAAAATTTACGATATGGAACAGACCAAATTTATTTCAAAACAGAAAAAGAAATGGTTGAATTGTTTAAGGAATATCCTGAAGCAATTTCCAACACCGTAAAAATTGCAGAACAATGTAATCTTGAATTGGATTTAAAAACCAATCACATGCCTAAATTTCCAATTCCGGAAAATGCAGGTGTTTCTACATTAGAAGAATATTTAGAAAAATTAACGCAAGATGGCTTACAGCAACGATATTCTACCATCACACCAGAAATACAAGCACGATGCAAGCATGAACTTTCCGTTATTTGCAGTATGGGTTTTGCCGGATATTTTTTAATTGTTGCAGATTTTATTCAGTGGGCTAAACAAAATGGTGTTCCCGTAGGCCCAGGAAGGGGGTCAGGAGCTGGTTCGCTCGTGGCGTATGCCTTAAACATCACCGATTTAGATCCACTAGAATATGAATTGCTGTTTGAGCGCTTTTTGAATCCCGAGCGGGTTTCTATGCCTGACTTTGATATCGACTTTTGTATGGTCGGTCGCGATCGTGTAATTGATTATGTGGCGGAAAAATATGGACGCCAAAGTGTGTCGCAGATTATTACTTTTGGTACCATGGCTGCAAAAGCGGTGGTAAGAGACGTAGGGCGTGTTTTAGGTCACCCGTATGGCTTTGTTGATAAATTAGCAAAGTTAATACCCTTTGAAATTGGTATTACCTTAACCAAAGCCATGGAGCAAGAGCCCGAACTAAGCCGCCGTTATAATGAAGAGGAAGAAGTTAAAGAGCTCATTGACCTAGCAT
>CALETH010000003.1 GCA_937920105.1 uncultured Bacteroidota bacterium | reverse complement strand
AACGCTGATTTGTTAGGATTATTATGAATTTTTACTGATAAAAACTTTCTGAATTCTGTCTTCTAATTTCTGATTCTTATTTCAAAATATATTCTATTCGTTCAAGTTTTCCATCAATATTTTTGTTTGGTGAAATATTGAGAATTTTACAAAGTAATGGATAAATATCGATATTCCATATTGTTCCTGCTGCATAACCTTCTTTAAATGAAGGTCCGGTAGCAGCAAAAATTCCATGCATCTCCAAACTATTTTTATCGTATCCATGATTTCCTCTTCCGAAAACTGGACTTTTTTTATTTTTTAATGACCAACCAGTTTCCGCAACAAGAATTATAGAATAAATAAATGGATGTTCAGAAAAATGATAATATGATGGTATTGTTTCTTTTGTGTATGCTTTATAATGAGATTCGTTTGTTTGTAATATTTTGAAAATTTTTTCTTTGTTATTTTTATCCTTGGGTTCAAGCATCATTAATGGACCGTCCCACTCTACCTCAACTTCATACTCTTCAATCATTGTTTTGATGTCAATTACCCGTTCTTTACTTACTTCACTCATTCCATGGTCTGAAACAATAATAATATTTGTGCTATCATACATCTGAATTTCTTTTAAATTATTGATTAAATATCCAAGTGTACTATCAAGTTGTTGAATTGCTGTATTCACTTCTTCACTATTTGGTCCGTAACGATGTCCTTGCCAATCTGTTGCATCAAAATACAGAGTGATGAGTTTTGGACGTTTTTCTATTGGAAGTTGTAACCATTTTATAACTCCATCTACTCTTTCGGAATATGGACGTGTGTGAAAATATTTTTCATAATAATTTGGTCGACGTGTTTCATCATTGACTTCTGAGCCGGGCCAAAAGTATGATGCAGTAATAATTTTATTTTTTCGTGCGGTTTCCCAAATTGCTTCGCCATTATACCATTCGCTTTCACGAGAAGAAAGTGTATCTGTGTATTTATATTTTTTTCCGTTGGCTGAATTGATAAAATCGTTTCCGATTATTCCGTGATGTTCTGGTTCCATTCCTGTTACTATTGTGTAGTGATTGGGAAATGTTTTGCTTGGAAATGCCGGACGTAATGAGAGTGCAGAAATTCCGCGTTGCTGAAGTTGTTGAATGTTTGGTGAAAGTCCGCGGTTTGCATAGTCCCAACGAAAACCATCAAAAGAAATAAGAATGGTGTATGGTGTTGCAGCAAAAAGTGTGTGAACAAAAAAAAGTAGTGATACAACAAAAAATCTTTTCATAATGTTTTAACTATAATGAGGTGAAATAATTTTTAATGTGTTTAAGTTACGGAATTATCAAAAATAAAAAAACAGCGATGAGATATTTTTCATCGCTGTTTTGAATATATTGAAAATGAATATTTTAATTAAATGTATATTTTACACTTAATTGAATTCTAAATACATCATCAATTCCTGCCGTTGGTTCAAATGTTTTACTAATTAATTTATCATTAATATTTCTTAAACGATACCGTACTTTTCCATTTGCGTCAGCTGATGGACTTGTTAATGGCTGTGTAGAAACGAAACGTTGCCCTGTTCCCCAATTACTATTTAATAAGTTAGTAACGTTAAGAAAATCTGCTCTAATTTGTAATGAGTTACGTTTTCCTAATAAATCAGTAAATACTTCTTGAATAAGACTTAAATCTGCTCTATACACCATAGGCATAAATACTGCACCACGTTCTGCATATTTCCCCCTGTTAGCATTTAAATATTCATCTTGCTTGATATATGCTTCCCATGCTTCTTGTTGTTGTTCAGGTGTGAATACAATATCATCCGTTGCATCATTAGGGGTATTATTATTATAAGTATATTGTTGAAAATTCATTTCTGAAGCATCTTTTGGAATATAGATTAAGTCGTTTGCTGTACCAAGGTCTCCATTAAGGTCTCCAGCATAAACATAACTACCATTACCAATAGTACGACCTTCAAAAAACACAGAAACTGTTGTAGCACCCATATCAAGATATTCTCCACGATACGATGCTGTTACAAAAAACCTATGACCTGGTGAATTAGCAGAATAGCCTACTCCGGGATTATTTGGGTCTCCACTGTGTTGATTACCGTAATATGAACCAGAAGCAATAGAACCTGGGTCAACAGTATTTTTTGATACACCATAGTTGTAAGCGGTTTTAGCAAACCATCCTTCTGCAAATGATTTTTCTAATGAGAATGATGCACTCCATGAATAACCAACATTTTGATTTTTCATTACAATTGCATTGGTAATTTTGTTAATGATTTTGCTGGTATCGCTGGTTGTCCATCGTGGACGACTATCTACTCCTACAAAATTTGCATTAGGAGCATCAAGATTTGCATTGATGTAATATACACCATTCACATCTTTATTATAGAGAAATTCTGCAGTTGCTACAACACCATATGGAAGTTGATGGTCAACAGCAATATTACTTCTCCATAATTGTGGAAATTTAAAATTTTTATCTGTTAAAGCAAGTTCATAAGAAGAAGCAGGTGTACCACTTACTGAAGTAGGTTTATAATGATTTGGGTCTGGGTTAAAAGGTCTTGATTTAGTATTATCAAGTTGTGCAAAACCTGTAAGAATACCATTATTACCTATTTGGTTAGAAATCCAAACATATGCTGGTTTTCCAGTAAAAATTCCCGTTCCACCACGTAATTGAACTGTACGGTCTCCCATTACATCCCAGTTAAAACCAAAACGTGGAGAAAATAAAAGATTTGGGTCAGGAAGTTTATCTGTTCTGTATTTAACATCTTTACCTGTTTCATCTCTAAAAGTAAAACTTTCTGCTTCTGTATTTCGGTATCCTGTTTGTTCAAAGTATGGGACATCTACTCTAAATCCTAAAGAAAGACGAATATCTTCTGTTGCTTGAAATTCATCTTGTAGATATGCACCTGCATAAATTACTTTTAGTGGTTGTATTGGTTTTTCTTGTCCTGGAATATTTGACCAACGTACTTGAAATCTTCGTAACGTAATAGTGGAGGTATCTACAGTAGGATTTGCTAAATAATTATTTGCATCAGTATAAAAATCATTTAAACTACTGTATGAATAGACACTTTGTGAACCTGGAAAAAATACGTTTTCAGATTGGTATCGTTCTGCACTTATACCAAATGTTAAAAAGTGATTATCTAAAGAGTAAGTAAAATTATCTTGTAATTGAATACTGCTATAACGAAGTTCATTATTAGGAGTAAATGGTTCAAACCCAAAAGAAGTATAGGTAGTACCACTGCTAAGAATATCTACAAATGGAAAAAATTCACCTCTTGATTTACGACTTTCATCACTATATGAATATCCTACAATAAGATTATTTGACATTGTATTACCGATTATTGTATTCCATTCACCTACAACTGAGCGAATATTTTCTGTTATTTGGTAATTTGAATTACGAAAATTTAATGCATCTGTTCTGGATTGTCTATTACCAAATCCTAGTGAATTAGAATTTGACGCTAATACATCGGTAATTGAATTAAGATGTACATAACGAAGTGTGAATTTATTTTCATCATCCATGTTATAATCCAATTTTGCAAGTAACCGTAATGCAGGAATTTCATGGTCATATCCTTGGTATGGACCTGTTTCATATCCAAAATTTGTTTTTAAGAAACTGCTTAATGTAGTGAGGTCTGTTTCTAATACTCTGGTTATGTTTCCTCCAACGGTTTGCCCACCAGTATTTGCAAGAAAGGTTGTACCTAGTTGTACTAAAGCATCATTTTCAAAACTGGTAAAAAAGAATAGTTCATCTTGTATAATTGGGCCACCAAGACGTACTCCTATTTGGTTGTATCTAAATGTTCCAGGATTATAGGTTAAATCTCCTGCTTTTGTTCCAACAAGTTTTTCATTACGGAATATATAGTATGCTGCACCAGAAATTTCATTTGTTCCACTTTTGGTTGTAGAGTTCACTGCTGCTCCAACAAAATTTCCCTGACGTACATCATAAGGAGCAATGTTAACTTGTATTTGCTCAATAGCTTCTATAGAAATTGGAGCAACCCCTGTTCTATCACCAGGTTGTCCTCCTAAACCAAATGAGTTATTAAAGTATGAACCATCAACTGTTGTATTATTGTAACGATTATCTTGTCCAACAAAAGATGAACCACTTGCTTGTGGTGTTAAACGAGAAAAATCTTGAATTCTTCTGGTAATGGTAGGAAGTGATTCTATAGAATTTTTATTAACAGAAGTTGCTGCTCCTGTTCTTGAAGAATTTAAAATTGTATTTCGTTCTGCGGTAATTTCCGTTACTTCCATTTGCACATTTTCTTCTGATAAAACAAAATCTTGGCGTTCTGTTTGTGATAATTGTAAATAAATATCTTTTTTTTCTTTTTTAGCATATCCAACTATTGATGCGGTAACAGTATATGGACCACCTACTTTTAAGTTTGGAAGATTATATTTCCCATCTTCACGAGTGGTGATTCCATATCTTGTTCCTGTTGGTTCGTGAACTGCCATCACCGTTACACCTGGTAATGCTTCTCCTTTTGCATTTGTTACCATCCCGCTTATTGCGGCTGTGGTAACACCCTGTGCAATAATATTTTCACAAAATATTATTACACTGAAAATAGCTATACATAATAGCCGTTTGGTCATAAATGACTCCTTGAATTAAGTTAATAAATGATGAGTTGTTTTTTGTTTTCAAGAAAGAAAAAATACATTACGAAATTGTTACGCAGGTGTAATGGATTGATGAAGATTTACAATAAAAAACCCTTCAAGTTTTTTGAAGGGTATGAGTACATTACTTCTTCTTATTCTTCCAGTGAGTTGCAAGTTCACTGAAAAAGTGTACAGAGGTCCTAATGCCGCCGTAAAAGTTTTCAAGATTCAAATGTTCATCAGGAGAGTGTGCATTTTCATCAGGTAATCCGAAACCAAGAAGTACAGAATCCAAACCTAATAATTGCTTAAACTGCACTACGATAGGAATTGACCCACCTTCTCTTTGATACAATGGTTTTTTACCAAATGCTTTTTCTAATGCAGAGATTGCTGCTTGTACACCAGGACTATCCAACGGTGTAATTACTGCTTCTCCACCATGATGTAAATTAATTTTTAAATCGACAGTTTTTGGAGTAATCTTTTTTATGTGTTGAATTACTAATTGTGCAATTTTGGAAGATTTTTGATTTGGTACTAATCGACAAGAAATTTTTGCGGATGCTTTTGATGGAAGAACAGTTTTTGCACCTTCGCCAGTATATCCACCCCAAATACCATTGCATTCTAACGTAGGTCTTCCCCAAATTCTTTCTAATGTAGTAAATCCTTTTTCCCCGTAGAGTTGTTTTACACCAAGTTCTTTGGCGTATTGTTTTTCATTATAAGGAAGTTTTTTATAGGCAGTTCGTTCTAACTTTGTTAATGGAAGAACATCTTTATAAAAATCTTTGATTGTTACTTTACCATTTTTATCATGCAACGAAGCAATAATTTCACTGAGTGCTTGAATGGGATTGTGAATTGCTCCACCAAACATTCCAGAATGCAAATCTCTATTGGGACCTGTTACTTCTAATTCCAAATATGCAAGTCCACGCAATCCATAAACAATAGAAGGAACTCCTTTTGCGTACATTGCTGAATCAGAAACAAGTACTACATCAGATTTTAAAAGTTGTTTGTGTTCTTTGACAAATTTTTCAAGATTGGCACTTCCCACTTCTTCTTCACCTTCAATCAACATTTTTATATTTACTGGTAAAGAACCGGTTTGCTTCATTAATGCTTCAATGCCTTTAAAGTGAATATACACTTGCCCTTTATCATCAGCAGAACCACGAGCATAGATATTTCCATTTCGTACGCTCATTTCAAATGGTGGAGTTGTCCACAAATTCAGAGGGTCAACAGGTTGAACATCATAATGTCCATAAAATAATACTGTTGGTTTTCCCGGTGCTCCTAACCACTCACTATACACTATTGGATGTCCTGCTGTTGGAAAAATTTGCACATTTTGCATTCCAATAGTTTTCATTTGTTCTGAAACCCATTGAGCACAACGTTGTGTATCGTTATTGTGTTCTGATTGTGAACTAACACTTGGTATTGCAAGAAATTCTTTTAACTCGGAAAGGTAACGCTCTTTGTTTGTTTCAAGATATGAGAGGACGTTTTGCATGGAAATTTTTTCCTTATGTAAGATTTTTTGATGAGTAGATTTTTAATATAGTGATGGAGGATACAAAAAGCAAGATTCAATTTTCAATGAGCAATAACAAGGAGTAATGAAAATTCCATTGTCCATTGTTAATTGATAACTGACTCAGCAACTCTTCGGGCTTGGGTGTAACGTTTTTTGTAATAGGAACTATACAGTGAAGAAAGTGTTACTCCAGAACTTACACTTGCATGGGCAAACATGTCATCGCCAATATAAATTCCAACATGAGATGGGTTTTCACCTGTGGTATTAAAAAAAATTAAATCTCCAAATTGAAGATTATCGCGAGAAATTGACTTCCCATGTTTCACTTGGTCTTTTGTAGAACGCATTAAATTAATTTCGGTGGCTTGATTAAATATCGCTTGTGTAAATCCGGAGCAATCTGTACCAGATTTTGTTTGTGCTCCATATTTATAGGGTGTTCCTATCCACTCTAAAATTGCATCCATCATTTTCTGTTGTTCAATAGTATTGTTTGCAGTAGTATTATTTTTTTGTGATGATTCTTTTGGAGAAGTTTTTTGTGTTGAAGATTTTTCTTTTGGTGATTGCTTTTCTTTTTCTACAGGTGGAGTTTTTTCAGATGGAGTATTTTTCTTACTCTTATATTTTTCCGCAACTTTTTTTACATCAACCTTCTTATCATTTTCTCTTTTTTCTTCTTCAACTTCTTTAGAAGAAAAACGGCGTTCTGTTTTTTTCTTTACATATTTTTTTGGAGGAACATCCTTGCTGACAAAACGTGAAGAAGATGAACATCCAACAAGTACGAATGAACACAGTACAATAAGTAGATATTTTTTCATTTAATTATCTAATGCTTTTCGTATAGTCTCTAATAATTCATTCACGCCAAACGGTTTTCCAATAACATCTTTTGCTCCTTTGCGTAACATTTCTTTTTTCGTTCCATCGTCAACATATCCAGAAGCAATAATAACTTTTATTTCGGGATTAAGTATAAGAAGATGTTGTAGTAATTCCTTACCATCCATATTTGGCATTCCTAAATCAATAATTGCTAATGCAATATTTTCTTTTTGCTTCTTATAAGTATCAAGTGCTGTATGACCATCAGGTGTGGCAATTGTTGAGTATCCAAATTCTGATAAAATATCCACACATGCATCCCGTATAATTTCTTCATCATCAACTAATAAAATTGTCTCATTACCACTTTGCATTTTTGCCTCTTTAAGATTTAACTGTTTTTGTTCTGTTTCAGACATATCTTGAAAAAAAATTGAAATAGATGTTCCTTTATTTACTTCGGTTTCTACATGAATATATGCTTTATGATTCTTCACAATTCCATGGACTATCGATAATCCAAGACCTGTACCTTTACCAATTTCTTTGGTGGTAAAAAATGGGTCAAACATTTTTTGTTTTACTTCCTCTGTCATTCCACTACCAGTATCGCTAATAGTTAAAACTATGTAAGAAGATTGTTGGCAATCAGGAAAAAGTTGCTGAGTTTTTTCGTAACCCCATTTTTGTAATGTAAGAGATAATGTTCCAGTGTTAGACATTGCATCTTTTGCATTCACAGCAAGGTTGATAATTATTTGATGAATGTTTCCACTATCTCCCATAATGATATCTTCACCATCAGCAAGGGTATTTTCTACAGTAATAGTAATTGATTTAGGAAATGTATGTTGCAACAATTGACTTGTTTCTGTTAATACTGCTGATACTGAAATTGCTTTGAGGGACATTTTATCTGAACGTGCAAACATTAATAATTGTTTTGCTGTAGTTGCTCCTCGTTCTGCTGCTTCCATCAACATGGTAATATATTTACTGGTTTTGGAATCTTCTTCTGTTTGCATTTTTAAAATTGTTGCTGCACTCAATATCATTGTAAGGACATTGTTAAAATCATGAGCAACTCCACCAGCAAGTACACCAATGCTTTCCATTTTTTGTGCTTGGATTAACCGTTGTTCCAATTCCTTTTGTTCAGTAATATCTTGAGCAGTACCCACCAACTTATATATTTTTTGAGATTCATCGTAGAGAGGTTTCCCTCTCATATTAAAATATTTTACTTTATTTTTTTGTGTAGTTGCTTTATGGATGGAATCATAAGGAACACCTTCAACCATCGCTTTGTATATTTCTTGTTGATGACTTTGTACAGTTTCTTGATGAATAAAGGACAAGTATTCCGGAAAACTTGGTGATTTCGCAACATCCATATCAAATAAATTAAATAATTCACTTGACCATGTAATTTGTTGTGTTGCTAAATCAAATTCCCAATTACCAAGTTTTGCGATACGATGTGCTTCTTCTAATCTTTGTTCACTTTTTAACAATGCTTCTTCTGTAAATTTTCTTCCAGTAATATCACGAGCAATGCCTTGTATTGCTACTGGTGTATTGTTTTTATAGACTAACCAAGCGTTGGCTTCCATAAAAAATTCTTTTTTATCTTTGGTAAAAATTTTTATTTGATATGTTGATGTTTCATTTTGCCCTGATAATATTTTTTCTATCACGGTAGTAGCATAATTTATATATTCTGGAGCAACAAGACTCATGATATTCATTCCTATTAATTCATTTTGAGAATATCCTAATAGTTTTTCTGCTACTTGATTAATAGAGAGAATATCTCCCTGCAAATCAAACATATAAATAATATCATTCGCTTTTTCTATAAACTCATGATATTCATTATTTTCTTTTGATGGATTCTGCATTTTTGATATAGAAAAGAATATTTTTCGTATATGAAATTACGAAAAGTGATATGAACAAGCAAGAATAGTGAATGTAACATTATCAATGAATAATTAATAATGAGCAAACTTTTTTGTTAAAAATAACAAGAGCGGATTTTCATCCGACTCTACAAAATTATGGCAATCTTTTAATATTAAAAATCAAGGTCTACTTCACCACTACCATCTTCTTTATTGTAGTAAAACTACCAGAAGTAATCTACTTATATACTTCATTACTCATCTACTCCACTACTTTTTTAATTTTCTCAAAAAATTGTATATTAAAGAAAAAACAATTAACAACATCAAGACTTGTCAAGTTTTTATCCCGCTATTGCGGGATGACAAGTCTAAAATTTTGAAACTACAATGGAAACCAACCCTACAGAAAAATTAGAAGAAGTTCTCGAATCATTCGGGCAAAACACCAATTATGTTTGGGATGTTTTACAAGAATATTTAGAAAATCCGAATTCCGTGAACGAACCATGGAAAAATCTTTTTGATGAAATTGTAGAAACTCATTCTATTTCTTCATTAAAAGAAATGGCACAAAATAGAAAAACGCCAAATTTCTATAATGGAAATAGTAACGGACATCATACTACAGAAAAAATTTCCTCTACATCTTCAACAATCCAACAAAATGCAAAAGCCATCAGTGGAGTTGCAGCAAAAATTGTTGAAAATATGGAAGCAAGTTTATCAATTCCAACTGCAACATCACTTCGCACAATTCCTGTAAAAATTTTAGATGAAAATAGACAACTCATCAATAAATATTTAACTACAAATTCAAAACCAAAAATTTCCTACACACATATTATTGCGTGGGCAATAGTCAAAGCACTTGCAAAATTTCCCTCTATTAATACATCGTTTGCCAGAGTAAATGGTGAACCTTATAAAGATGAAAAACCAGAAATCAATATTGGAATTGCTGTTGATGTTACAAAAAAAGATGGTTCGCGTTCATTGCTTGTTCCCAATATCAAAAGTGCCAACGTAATGAACTTTGAAGAATTTTTTCATGCGTATGATTCTATCATCCAAAAAGCACGCAAAGCAAGTTTGGCTCCAACAGATTTTCAATCTACAACCATCACACTCACTAATCCCGGAACAGTGGGAACAGTTTCTTCCACTCCGCGTTTAATGCCCGGACAAGGTGCAATTATTGCAACGGGAAGTATTGGCTACGATGCTGCACATCAAACCGTTTCTCCGGAAATACTTTCCGCACTTGGTATCAGCAAAGTGATGACGATGACGTGTACGTATGACCATCGTGTGATTCAAGGTGCAGAGTCCGGACAATTTTTAGCGTACATTCACACATTACTTTTGGGAGAAGAAAATTTCTACATGCAAATTTTTTCTGATTTGAAAATACCATTTGCACCATTTCAATTTTCTGCAAATACAAATTCTTTTTCTTTACCAATCTCAACTTCACAATCATCATCGGAAGGAGCAGAAAAACAATCCAACGTTACGCAACTTATCAATGCGTATCGTTCGTACGGACATCTTACTGCACAACTGAATCCACTACAACGCAACACTACTTCTCACCCTGAATTAGAACTTTCGTATCACGGACTTACTTCATCTGATTTGGATAAAGAATTTTTCTTTACTAATAAAAAAATTGTATTACGAAAAATTATAGAAATTTTACAAAATATTTATTGCAATTTCGTTGGTGTAGAATACATGCACATCTATACTTCTACCGAAAGAAATTGGTTACAACAAAAAATAGAAACACCACAAACTCCACTGAGTGAAAACCGCAGAAAATATATTTTCAAAAAACTTGTAGAAGCAGAAAGTTTTGAAAATTATCTTCATACAAAATTTATCGGGCAAAAAAGATTTTCTTTGGAAGGTGGAGAATCCATGATGCCAATGCTTGATACTATTTTAGATGGATTAGCAGAAAACGGCACACAAAAAGTTTTTATCGGAATGGCACATCGCGGAAGATTAAATGTTCTTGCAAATACTATCCGCAAAGCTGTTACAAAAATTTTCGCAGAGTTTGAAGGAAATATTGATAAAAAAACTATGCAGGGTTCCGGAGATGTAAAATATCATCTCGGAGCAGAAGGCACATATCATTCGTTACAAGGAAAAGATATTTCTGTAGAAGTTGCCTGCAACCCAAGTCATTTAGAAGCAGTCAATCCCGTTGTAGAAGGAATGGTAAAGGCATTGCAAGAACAAAATAATGATAGTGAGAAAAAAATATTTGTTCCTATTCTCATTCATGGTGATGCTGCATTTGTGGGACAAGGTGTTGTTGCAGAAACTCTTAGTTTTTCTCAATTAGAAGGATATGGAACTGGCGGAACAATTCACATCGTAATCAACAATCAAATTGGTTTTACCACATCTCCAAAAGATGCACGTTCTTCTTCCTACTGTACTGATATTGCAAAAATTATTAACGCACCAATTTTTCACGTCAATGGTGATGAACCGGAATCCGCAGTACAGATTGCAACACTTGCATTAGCGTACAAAAATGAATTTAAAAAAGATGTGGTGATTGATTTAGTGTGTTATCGTAAATATGGACATAACGAAGGTGATGAACCAAGTTACACACAGCCACTTCTTTATAAAAAGATTAAAGAACACACTCCAGTTTCAGAACAATACACAAAAAAATTGATTGAAGAAAAATTTATTTCTCAAGAAGAAGTTCAACAATTTAAAGAAGAAACCAAAAAACGTTTTGATGATGCGTATGAAGAAATTCATAACAAAGTTGTTTCCTTCCCTTCTACTGCGAAAAAAGAAATTCTACCACCACGTTCAACAACAATTTCATCAGAACTATTACAAAGCATTGTAGAAAAACTTGGCACTGTTCCAGAAAATTTTTCTCTTCATCCAAAATTAGTAAAAATGTTAGAACAGAGAAAACATTTTACTTTGAATGATGCAAAAATTGACTGGGCTTTAGCAGAAACATTAGCATTTGGTTCATTGGTTTGCGAAAATGTTCCAGTACGTTTAAGTGGTGAAGATTGCGAACGCGGAACATTCAGTCACAGACACGCAGTATTGTATGATGTAACCAATGGAAATAAATATATTCCACTTAATAATCTTCAAACTTCACAAGCAAAATTTACGGTTCACAATAGTTTGCTTTCGGAATTTGCTGTGTTGGGTTTTGATTATGGATACAGTGTTGCTGCACAAAATTCTTTAGTTTTGTGGGAAGCACAATTTGGAGATTTTGTGAACGGCGCTCAAATTACTATTGACCAATTTCTTTCTGCTGGTGAACAAAAATGGCAGCAAAATTCTAATCTCGTTCTTCTTCTTCCACATGGTTATGAAGGACAAGGTCCGGAACACTCCAGTTCGCGAGTGGAACGTTTTCTTCAACTTTGTGCAGAAGAAAATATGCAAGTGTGCAATCTCACCACACCAGCACAATATTTTCATGTTCTCCGCAGACAAATGTATGGTGGAAAACGTAAACCATTAATTATCACTACACCAAAAAGTTTACTACGTCATCCGTTAGTAATTTCTTCTATTAATGATTTTACAAAAAATAGTTTTCAAGAAATTCTTGATGATACACGTTCACTTAATAATGTACAACGTGTTATTCTTTGCAACGGAAAAGTTTTTTACGATGTATGGAAATCCATCAATGAAAAAAATATCAATACTATTGCTGTAGTGAGAATAGAACAATTGTATCCATATCCACAACAACAACTGCAAAATATTTTTAAAAAATATTCTACCGCAAAAGAAATTGTGTGGTTACAAGAAGAACCAAAAAATATGGGTGCATGGAATTTTCTTCAATCACAATTACAAGAAGATATTCTCCCCACTCAAAAACTTCGTTATGTTGGAAGAAAGCCAGCAGCAAGCACAGCCGTTGGTTCTCATAAACAACATGAAGTTGAACAAGAGAGCATTATAAAAGAAGTGATTCAGTAGTGGAGTAATTAAGTCGTGAAGTAGATAAGTAATCATTAAATGGGACACAGATTTCTTAAGATTGTTATGATAGATTAAGATTTTTTTTAACGAACATCATAACCATCATTTTCATCATTTAATCATAGTTTAAAACTGATATGGAACTTGAAAAAATATATAACGAAGATTGCTTACTCACTATGAAATCCATGCCAGATGATTTTATAGATTTTGTTATTACCTCTCCTCCCTATGATGATATAAGAAATTATACCGGGTATGAATTTGAATTTGAAAAAATTGCTAAAGAATTATTTCGTGTTACAAAAATAGGCGGAGTAATAATTTGGGTTGTTGCCGATGCAACAATTGATGGAAGTGAAACTGGTACATCATTTAAACAAGCATTGTATTTTAAAGAAATTGGATTTCGACTTCATGATACCATGATATATTACAAAAACAATCCAATGCCACAAACAGGAAATCGGTACCATCAACATTTTGAATATATGTTTGCTTTTTCAAAAGGAAGTCCCAAAACATTTAATCCAATCACTGAGCCAACAAAATATCATGGACTTGCAAATATGAAAAACAGAGGTCAAAATGGTTCATTAGATTATGAAAAAGTAGAAAGAACAACAGAAAAAAAAATCGGGAATGTTTTCTTCTATTCTGTTGGTGGTGGAATTTCTACCAAAGATAAAATTGCTTACAATCATCCCGCCATTTTTCCAGAAAAACTTGTTGCAGACCAAATTATTACGTGGACAAATGAACAAGATATTATCTACGACCCATTTATGGGAAGTGGAACAACAGCAAAAATTGCAATGTTATTACAGAGAAAATGGCTCGGTTCAGAAATTTCAAAAGAATATGTTGAACTTGCAGAAGAACGATTAAAAGAATACTCTCTCAATACTTTATTCACACCATGAATATCATTCAACAAGGTTCACAAACTGCAAAAAATGGTTTCAAAAATGAACATGATATTATCAAAAAATTTAATAATTGGAAAAATGATAATGATGCACAAACATGGCTCACCATCATGCAATACACACTTTCAGAAATTGAACATGTTGAAGCCATAAAAATTTCCGGATATAAAACTGATGTTCAAGTTCAAGTTACCATCACATTAAAAAAAGCAATTGATGTTCAAAACTTGCAAGTAAAATTAGTAAGCAACACAAAAGGATTTAATCAAATTGATAAACGATGGGTTAATAAATATGCAGAAATGTGGAACATTCCACAAAACATCATTTCAATTCTCAAACGATACACAGGTGAAGAAAAACCAACCATTAGTAATCCAAAAGACAAACGAAGAATGTTCGCTAACGAATTTTCTTCCACAGAACAAAATACTATTATAGAATGGTTAAGAAAAAATCAATCACTAATAGTTTCTGATATTTTAAAAGGTCAAGGAAAATTTGCAGCAGAATGGATGTTGATTGCTCAAAAAATTAGTAAAAATGCACGATGGATATTAAAACCCATGAATTTTTGCATGAATTATTTTGGTAATGGAAATATTGAAATCACCGAAAGAGGAAATTTCAAAATTGGAAAAATTACTATGCAACGTAAAGGTGGTGATGGTGGAAGAAATACTGCAATGATGTTGCAATTCAAAATAAATCCTGCTGAATTATTTGATATTTAAAATTCTTTCCATGACAACTATAGAAACTGACATCCATATTTTCAGTGAAGAAAATATGCACAAACAAATAAAACTTGTACCATTCACACAGGGCTTTTATCTTCTTAAATTTTATACCGAAAACGGAATATTTTCCAAATACAAAACAGACACACTTTCCGAATTTTATCTCTACCCTTCCGGCGGAACACTTCGTGATAGTAATTTCAATCTCGTTTTTTATGATTCACAATTTGATTTTTATCGTGGTTTTAAAGAACCAAAAGCAAAACCTTGATTTTCAAGATTGATAAGATTACCACGAAAAAGAATTAACTTCTATTTCGTAAAATTTTTTATATAAAATATAATTATTCTAAAAAATATAAATGTTATTAAATTACAATCGTAGAAATCCTATAATCCTACAAATCAAGGTCAATTTTTTATGACTCCAGAACAAATTCTTGAAAGCATCAGCGGCGGATTTTTTGCTGTTGATAACAATTTCCGATTTACTTATTGGAACAATGCCGCCGAACACGGTACCGGCTTTTCCAAACAAGAAGTATTAGGAAAACATATCTTTGAAATATTTCCCAACGCAGAAAAATCCGAACTTGGCGAACGATACAAACTCGCACTTCAAACACAAACATTTCAATCACTCGTAACACGATACAAAGATAGCCGTTTTGAAAAATGGTACGATGTCCGCATCTATCCAAATGAAAACGGACTTTCCGTATTCTTTCAAGATATTACCGAACACAAACATCAAGAACATTGGCAGCAAACATTACTGCAAATTTCACACATCATTAACACCAGCAACAATGTAGAAGATTTATGTCAACACGTTGCACACACACTTTCCGTACGATGTGAAATTCCACCACATCACACATTGTTGTATTTACAACGAAAGCATGATAAAAAATTGGTACTCATGTCACAAACACAATTATTGCAGCGTGAAAAAGAACCAATCCCCTTGTTGCTTTCTCCACATTTTGATACACACAATAATTCTCTTCTCATAGAATCTTTTACCACAGGAAAATTATTATTCACATCAGATATTGCAAAAAGTGTGTACTATAATACTGCTCCGGAATTAGTGGTCAGTTCAGAAATTCTCACCGTACTTGCACTTCCACTTTGTGTTGGAAACGAAGTTATTGGCGTGTGCGAATGTATTTTTCATCAATCAAAAGAATTAACAGAACGCTCTATTCCCTTCCTCACACTTATTGCCAACGAAGTTGCCATGGGAATAAGTCGCCGTACATTAATTGATGAGTTGCGAGTAAAAAATGTAGATTTAGAAATGCAGCGTTCACAAACTGTGGAAGCCCACGCAACACTGCGTCGTTTTCTTGCATACTTCAGTCACGAATTACGAGCACCACTAAATTCCATTATTGGATTTTCTGATATTATTGCATCTGATATCGCAAAACTCAGTGAAGAAACAATTCGCAATTATGTTCAATCAATTAATTCCGGTGGAAAACATCTTCTCCACATGATTAATGATATTCTTGACCTTTCAAAAATAGAATCAGGAAAATTAGAATTATTTTATACAACAATTCCACTTTACCAATTTTTTACGAACCTTAAAGAAGAATTATTTCCATTATTAAAAGAAAAAAATCTGGATTTACAATTACACATTACAGAAGAGTTGGAAGAAATTACTGCGGATAGTGTACGTTTAAAACAAATTATCTTAAATCTTCTTTCTAACGCAATAAAATTTAGCAATCCTAACAATAAAATTATTTTAAGGATTGAACGTAATGGATATGATATAGAGTTTTCTGTTCAAGATTTTGGTGTTGGAATGCATCCAGAAGATGCAACAAAAATTTTCCATCCGTTCCAACAAGTTGGTAGTGCAACAAAACAATCTGAAGGAACTGGATTGGGCTTATCTATCACAAAAAAATTAGTAGAACTTCATAATGGTTCAATCACATTGCACAGCGAATGGCAACAAGGAACAACATTTATCGTACAATTACCAATCATGGTCAATGTAGAAAATACGAATGAAACCATCACACAAAGGATTGCATCACTTCAATCAGAAAAAGATACACCATTACGCGTACTAATTGTTGAAGATAAACCAAACGCATACACTCTATTAAATACCTATCTCACAGAAGCGAGCTATGTTACTGAGTTAGCAAGAAATGGAGAAGAAGCATTAGAAAAAGCAAAATTGTGGAAACCTGATGTCATCACATTAGATATTTTATTACCGGTAAAAGATGGCTGGCAAGTAATGCGAGAATTGAAAGAACATCCATTGTGTAAAGATATTCCAGTAATTATTGTTTCGATGATGGATGAGCGAAATCTTGGATTTGGGCTTGGTGCTGTAGAATATTGTGTAAAACCCGTACAAAAAAATGAATT
Organism: uncultured Bacteroidota bacterium; assembly: GCA_937920105.1. Classification (GTDB taxonomy): domain Bacteria; phylum Bacteroidota; class Ignavibacteria; order UBA10030; family UBA8401; genus CALETH01. The sequence goes on along the minus strand of CALETH010000003.1, from coordinate 10,124 downwards.
ACTTTCCGCAATGAAAAAAATTACCCAACGCATTCCAGAAAAAAAATCCAACAAAATTTTGGTGATTGATGATGATGATTCTGTAACAGATTTGGTTCAAATCATTTTAGAAAACGAAGGTTGCACCGTACTCAAAGCACACAATGGGAAAAAAGGACTGGAACTTGCGGAAAAAGAACAACCGGATTTAATTATTTTGGATTTAGTGATGCCGGAAATTTCCGGATTTTCTGTTGCACATCATCTTAAAAAACATTCTTCAACATTTAATATTCCTATTATGGTTATCACCTCAATGGAACTTGATGAAGAAATGAGAGAACAATTAGATGGATTTGTGGTGAGTATGGTTTCAAAATCTGGATTTACAAAACGAGATTTATTACAAGAAATTTCTTCGGTGGGAAAACGACCTTGATTAAAAGATTCACAAGATTATCTTGAAAATGTCATTCCTGCCTGTCCCGATTCATCGGGGCGAAAGCAGGAATCCAGAAAGAAAAAAAGCGGATTGGTATTTCCGCTTTTTAACATTTTGACCATCTAAAAAAATAAAAATCTTCAATTCTTATAATAATCCATTGTTATTTTTTATTTTTCTTCTCAAACTTTCCGTACGCATCAATAATATCTTTTACTAATTTATGACGTACAACATCATGTGTATTAAAATACACATAACTAATTCCTTCTATCTTTTTTAATATTTTTTGTACATCAATTAATCCGGAAGAAACTTTTGTTGGTAAATCTATTTGAGTAATATCTCCGGTAATCACTGCTTTAGAATTTACTCCAAGTCGTGTGAGCAGCATTTTCATTTGTGTCGCTGTTGCATTTTGTGCTTCATCCAAAATAATAAATGCGTTATTTAATGTTCTTCCACGCATATAGGCAAGTGGTGCAATTTCTATAATGCGGCGTTCCATATACATTTTTAATTTTTCTACTGGCAACATATCATCTAACGCATCATACAATGGACGAAGATATGGGTCTACTTTTTCCTTCATATCACCAGGTAAAAATCCTAAACTTTCTCCTGCTTCCACTGCCGGACGCACTAACACAATTTTATTTATCTCTTGATTTTTCAATTTTGCAACTGCCATTGCAACTGCAAGATACGTTTTTCCTGTTCCTGCGGGACCTATTGCAAAAACAATATCATTTTTTTGCACACTTGCTAAATATTCTTTTTGTGTTGGCGTTTTTGCTTTAATGGTAGAATCTTTTGTAGAAAGAATAATTTCACTTTTTCCATTCACAAATATATTTTTTGTTGGAACTGCAATAAGGTCAATCACTGTTCCTACATCATTGGTGGTAAGATTTCCGTTTTTTACAAGAAGATATGAAAGTTCTTGTAGCACTTTTTCTATTTGTTGAATTTGTTGTGCTTCACCTCTTAACATTACATGTTCACCACGTACAGTAATATTTGCATTAAAGCGATTTTCTATAAGTTGAAGATGAGCATCATTATATCCGAGAAGTGAAACACTATCCACTCCTTCTAATTTTACTTTTTTTTCTATTGTGTTTTCCATAATTAATGAAATGGGTTTTAGACTTATTAAATTTTAAAAATGGATTCCTGCTGTTGCAGGAATGACATATTTTAGTAAATCCAAAAATAAAAAAGTCCTCCACCAGTTTTGGTAAAGGACTTTTTCACTGTTATTGTGATTTGTGATAATGTTTATTTGCGTTTGTTATTCCAGTATTGACGTTCTGCTTGTTTTTCTTCACTTGTTAAAGAACTTCCTTCAGGAATTTTTAACTTTTGTCCTTGATGAATAATATCTGGGTCTTTAATTTGGTCTCTATTACCTTGCCAAATTTTTGGCCACATAAATGGATTTGAGTAAATATCTTTTTTCTTTGCAATATTCCACAAACAATCTCTATCTTTTGCCCAAGTTCCAACAGTGTACATTTTTCCTTCACCTGTTCCTGCAAGTGTAGATTTTAATCCATCTATTTTTGTTTGAAGTGCTTGTAAGCGTTCTGCATAGGATGGAACTTTTGCAAGTTTAGAATTATTGAGTTCATTAAGTTGATTTTGTGCATCTTCTACTTCTGCTTTGCGTGCAAATAAATCTTCATTTGATAAACGTGATAATTCATCTACTTTGCCTTCTAAATTAGAAAGAGATTCTTCAAAAGGTCCAACAAGAGACATTCTTTCATCATGTGCGGATTGAATTTGTGTTTCTAATGAAGCAAGATATGCTTTTAAACTATCAATTTCGTTATTGATGGTGTTAAGATTCATTTTTAAATTATCTCTTTTTTGTGTGAGTTCGGTCATTTGTTGTTGCCACTCATCTTTAGATAATTTTTCTTGTGCTGAAGCAATGCTTACAACACAAAATGCAGCGATAAGAATACTGCTATAAAATATTTTTTTAGATGTCATTGTAGTTCTCCTAAATTAATTTTTTAATGCTTCTTGAACTGCTGCTAATTCTCTTTGTTCGAATGCAAGTTCAGATTCTTTGCGAGAGATTTCTTCTTGAAGTTGAGTTTTCTCTTTACTTTTTTCACTGATTTGTTTTTCAAGAGAGGAGATTTCTTCTTTGAGTGCTGCTAATTGTGCCATTTCATCATCACTGGCATTACTACTACAAGACATCAATCCAATGCTCAACGCAAAGGTTGCGATGTAAAGGATTTTTTTTGTGTGTATCATACACTTACCTTTTGTAAAAAGTGAATAAATTATAGAATTATCTTTATTGATGTAATAATTATATGAAATTGTTTTTTAGAAATCAAGGTATTTTTTGAATAAAGTATTGTATCTCACTATTACAAAAAAACCGATAAAATAGTTTTTATCGGTTTTTTACGTTTTACTCATCTTCATTTTATTTCTTTGAGATAACGTATTGCCTCATTTAATACTCTATCATTACCTGTTTGTATATCGTTAACAGTTGGATGAACTAAAATATTTGGCTGCACACCAACTCCTACAAATTTTTTACCATCAGGATAGGTATCTTTTTTTGTACATACTCTTGCAGAACCGCCACCGGGAAGTTGAAAAAATAACGGTTGTCCGGTACTTCCTCCCGTTGGCTCACCAATAATTTTTCCTCGTTGCATATAATCAAATGCTACACAAAAATCTTCTGCAGCAGAAAATGTCATAGGGCTTGTTAACACTACAACTGGTTGAGAATATAATCTTTTTCCATTCGGAGATATTTGTCCTGTTGAACCATCGGTCCATTGAGTACCAGTATTCCATGCACGAAATGCTGGTAAATATTTTCGCGTTTTCCATAAAGTTCCAAAAAATTTTTCATCGGTTAAATAAGCAAGAATGGCATATCCAAAATTACTGCTTCCACCACCATTAAGACGTACATCAAGAATGAGTGATTTACTATCTTGTAACAATGTAAAAACTGAATCAAACATTGGAACAATATTTTTATCTTCAAAAGAATTGAGAGATACATAAACAATATTATTTTCCAACATTTTATATTCTAATAATGGACGTGTTTTTTTAACATTGCTATATCCTGCGCGTGGTATTTCTTTTTGAATAATTTTTCCATTTTTATCCTTTAATTCTAATATTACAGGAATATTTTTATTACCAAATAATAAAGAATAGGTATATCCTCGTACCATTAAGTCTTGCTCTGTAGATGAACTTTGATAAGGTAATACATTTTTTTCAGCATATTCTTTAACAGGTGTATTATCTATTTTTAGAATTTCAAATCCTTCCTCCACTCCCATTGTTTTTAATGTATCTGCTACTTTAGTAAGAAGGACTTTACCTTCCACTAATTTTGTAGTTATTGGTGGACGAGCCGATAAGTCATATATTTCTTGTGGAAAATAAACATTGGTGTGACCATCTTTTAACAATGCACATAATTCTTGTAATACTCTATAATATTCAAAAGTAGTTTTAGTATTTTTAACTTTTGGTAAATAATCAAAATATAATTTATCCCAATTGATTAAAGGGATATTATCGAAATAGGCAAAATTGTATTTTACTTCTGACCAAAATACGGAAAGCCCTGCTATTTTTTCATCTTCACTAATATTTTCTTTATAGGATGTTTTCCATACCGGGTTTTTCCAAAAAGATGCCTCATATTTTTCTTTATATTTCATTTTTTCAATAAGTTCTTCCCATTTCTTTTCATTTCTTAGATTTTGTAAATCTGTGTCTTTTTCTGCCCAAGCATAATCAGCATAACCATTTTCTATGGATTGTTCTAAATAAAAAAATGCCTTTTCTTTATCATTTGATAACGCAAAATAACAGGCAGCATCATACATTTCTATAGGTGTTTTGGGTGCAGTGAGAAACCAAGTACAACTTTGCAGTAAAATAATACTGGTGGATATTAGTATTAGTGTTATTTTTTTCATGAATAAAATCCTTTATATAGTGGTTTTTAAAAAATAATATTGATTGAAATTTCTTACAATCCTAAATAATAAGTCATTTTGATGAGAAAAATATTATCTGGTTGTTGGTTGGCAAGGTCTTTCAATGAATGTCCAAATTGAAATTCTCCATTACCATCACTATAATCACGAGTTTGAGTCCATACAAAATAGAGTGTTGAACCGGGTAAGTATTCCCATCGTAAAACTGCGTTGCCACGTAATGTTGCATAACTAAAATCTGGATTAGAAAAATTAAATGATGTTGTTCCATTTCCATCAGGGTCAATAATATATTCTTCCTCAATTTTCGTTATTGTGGAAATTTCATCGCTACCAAAAATTCTATATTTACTTGTTTTAGGTTCAGAAAATTCTTTAAAATTTTTGTATGCGCCGGAAGAAATATATGGTTGTGTATAAATTTGCAGACTTAATTGTGGTGTGAATGTCCAATTTATACGAACACCGGCAGAAATTGTTTTTTGTTGAAGTTCTCCAAAAACATATCGGTTTCCAAAAGTTTCTGTTGCGGTGTTATCTTCAAATTTTCCAATCCATTGATTGCTGACAAAAACTTTTCCATAGTTTGGATTTAAAGAAATACTAATGTTATCTAATGGTTTCCAATCAAGAAAAAAATCTGTATTTAATTCTTTATAAAAAATAGATTGATAGGCAAATGTAGATAATCCTACAACGATACTTTTTCTATCATCAGAATTTATTCCCACATTAAAAGAAATACCAGCAGGGTCTATTGTTAATGGACCTCCTCGTGTTGTTCTATTTCCGATTGTTGCGGGATTGTATCCTACATTCCAATTGAGAAAATAATAATTTAATAGAGTGATATTTCCGAAATGATATATGCCGGACATAATTCGATTTCCTTCAAAATCTGTACTGGCGGCAATTGCTCCAAGCAATGAAAGAAAACGATATGCAGATGTTGGTTCACTCCACCGATATCCGCTCCCTATGTGCATATTGATAACATCTGTTCTTGTGTTATAACCAATATCATTGATTTCAAATTTTGGATTGATAAAACCAAATGCTGCGTTAAAAAGAATATTTCCTTTTTGTTTATTGACCCACATTCTTCCAGCAAATCCTGTGAGTGATGTTGCAGAACTATCAACATGAACGTGAGAAGCATCGGGACGTTGAAAATAGTGTCGTGAGTTTTGTTGAATATTTATCATTTGTGTTTGTGTTCCTTCAATGTGTGTCATTCCAGTCCAACCGGTAACAACCCATTCTTTATTATTATCAAGAAATGTCCATCCATCAATGCCACCAAAGAGTGATGACGTATTCATTTCATCTTTTAAACGAATATCATCAATCTTTCGTGAAACTATATTGACTATTCCACCGATGGCTTGTTTTCCTTCGTTCATTTCATTTTTAAAACGAGTAACACTATAATATGTCAGTGGCTCAATTTCTACACGAGATTTTTCTCCGGATATTTGCAGTTCTGCATATTCTTTTTTTGTCAATGATTGCATTGTTCCAACACTCCAATTATCTCCAATTTTTCCAGTAATTTTTCCTGCACCCAGAATGTGTGTTCCAACAGGAGCATCACTATATTCAGCATCGGGAATTGAACCTTGCGGAAATCTTCCTATTCGTCGACTATAAAAATGATTGACATAAGGAAAATTAAAATTCCAATAATTATTGGCACCTCCTTGACCAAATGAAAATATATTTGCTCCTTCTACAAAAAATGGACGCTTTTCATTAAAAAATGTTTCTGTATCACTAAGATTTAAAACGGCTGGGTCAACTTCTACTTGTCCAAAATCTGGATTGATGGTAGCATTTAATGTAAAATTAGTTCCTAAACCAATTTTCGCATCAACTCCAGCATTTGGTTGATATGTTGAACCATCATTGAATGGATTGTTTGCAGCAGGATGTGTGTATTCTGCTTTTGCTGTTACGTAAGGTAATAAAGTTATATTATTTGAGATTTTAATATTATTGATTCCTACTAATTCCGGAAAACGGGAAACGTATCCACTTTCATCTCGTGGGGTGTACACCAGATAATCTTGCTCTTGATGACGGGCTATATCACGGCGAAAATTTATTCCCCAGATTTGCTGTTCTTGTTCGCGAAAACGAAGTTGAGAATATGGTATTTTTATTTCCGCAATCCATCCTTCATTAGTGATTGTTGTTTTGCCTTCCCATACTCCATCCCAACTATCATCATCCCACGAATCATTAAAAAGTGTCCCATCTAATTGAACTCCAGCAGCGGTAAGAACAAAATAATAACCTGTTTGTTTATCTCGATAAGGGTCAAGATGAACAGAAAACCTATCATTATTTGCCCATATATCTCTTCGGGTTAATGTTGCAATAATGGAATCAGGAGTATCATAAAGTTTTGCTCCAATGTATAATGCTTCATCATCATACAATACAATAACTTCTGTTTTTTGTGTTGCTGGCTCTCCTTGATTGGGTTCTCTCTGAATAAACGAGTTCACTACTTTTCCTTGCTGCCAAATTTCTTCGGAAAGAACTCCATCTATTTTTATTGGTGTTGATGTGCGGGTAGCAGTAACAGTTAAAATTTTTTCAAAAGAAAAAATTTGTGTGGTGATAGTTATGCAATAAATAAATAGAATAATTTTTCCCATAAAACCTCCTTTTAAGAAACAGAAAAATAGTTTATACAGATTTTTTAAAAAAATATATTATTTGTTCGACGACAAATAATACAAAAAGTTTCATTTTTGAAATATTTTTTTTCGTTTTCATATTCAATATATTGCTCACATCATTTTTATTCATTCATACAAAGGAAATTTATGTCTACCATACTCATCACAAAAGAAACAGGTTTTGGAATTATCCAAATAAACCGTCCCGAAGCACTTAACGCTCTCAATTCGCAAGTGTTTTCTGAACTTTATTCGGCTTTGAGAGACTTTGATAGTAATGACGAAATTTTTTGCACGATTGTTACAGGAAACGAAAAAGCATTTGCTGCTGGTGCAGATATTAAAGAAATGGCTCCCTACTCTTCTATTGAAATGTTGCAACGAAATCAATTTGAATTTTTTGATAAAATCCAAACAATCAAAAAACCAATTATTGCAGCGGTAAATGGTTTTGCGTTGGGTGGTGGATGTGAGTTGGCTATGATTTGTGATATTATTATCGCTTCTGATACAGCAAAATTCGGTCAGCCAGAAGTAAATCTTGGAGTAATTCCTGGAATGGGCGGAACACAACGTTTAATAAATGTTGTAGGAAAATATAAAGCGATGGAACTGATTTTAACTGGTGATACCTTTTCTGCACAAGATGCTTTGCAATGGGGATTGGCTGTAAAAGCTGTCCCTTCTGCAAATTTATTAGACGAAGCAAAATCTATGGCAAAAAAAATTGCAAGTAAAGCACCGTTAGCCATTCAACTTGCGAAAGAATCTATTATAAAATCTCTTGAAGTTCCAATGAATGAAGGTTTAAATTTTGAACGAAAAAACTTTTATGCACTTTTTTCTAGTGATGACCAAAAAGAAGGTATGAAAGCATTTATGGAAAAACGTAAAGCAACGTGGAAAAATAAATAATGAATCGCACAAACATCTCCTCCAAAAATCCATGGGAAAATATTGTTGGATATTCTCGTGCAGTAAAAATTGGAAATTATATTTGTGTAGCAGGAACTATTGCAACAGACGAAGATGGTAAGATTGTTGGAAAAGATAATCCTGAAAAACAAACAGAATATATTTTTCAAAAAATAGAAAAAGCATTACAACAAGTTGGAGCAAGTTTTCAAGATGTTATTCGTACACGAATTTTTGTTACCAATATTGACTATTGGGAAAATATTGGAAAAGTTCATGGACGAATCTTTCAAAAAATTCGTCCAACATGTACAATGGTAGAAGTTTCTCGACTTATTATTCCGGAAGCATTAGTAGAAATTGAAGTAGATGCTATTGTAAAATAATATTTTACATTTTTTGAAATTCCATCAAAGCAGGTTTTTTCGGATTCATAGTAACTTCTCCAGAAGGCACAATATCACGAATCTTCTTCATTTTTATATTGTGTTTAACAATAGTTATCATAAATAATACTGTTTGTTTCATTCCAAGGTCTGCACCAGAACATAATGTTTTACCAAATCCAAATGGTTTGTAAGCATTATCTTCTTCTTCTGTTAATCCGCTAATAAACCGTTCAGGATAAAAGTGAAGTTTTTCTTCTTTATTATTCAATATTTCTTGTGCAGAAAAATGGGAATCCATAATTAAGAGATTTCCTTTTTTAACACTATATCCATTAACATCAAAATCTTCTTTTGCTACTCGCATTACAATTGCTGCTGGATTGTAATGAAGTAATGTTTCCATTACTGCCGCTTGTAAATAGTGTAGTGTTTTTTTCTCTTGATTTCCTTTTTTGTAAGATTTTTCTACTAATGTATCTATCTTTTGAACATTACGAGATTGTAAAAATTCTTTAATTTCAGAATATACTTTTTCTTGTGCTTGAGGGTTTTCTGCTAATAAATATAATAACCAACCCATGGTTGATGCACTAGTAGAACTTCCTGCTAAAAGAATTGTTTGGACTTGTGCTTTGATGATATAATCTGCTAATTCAATTGTAGTAAATTTTGGATTCCCTACTTCTGTTTGTAATTCTTGTTGAACATCTGTATTTACTGTATCCAATAATTGAACTAAATTTCCAATAATACTATTACTTCTTTTTGTTTTCCCTCTTTCTAATTCTATAAGTTTTTTAATAATAGTATCAATAGTATTAAATGCTTTTGTTAATTTAGGATATAGTTTTTGCATCTTTTGTTGTCTCTTTTTTTCATCTGCTATTCGTGAGACTGGATTAACTAAAAAACTGGGTCCTTGCTCTTCTATTATATTAATACATTCAATTAATCCTTCTTGTAATTTTTTTATTTCTACTGTTAAATTTTCTTCTCCAATAATCATAGTACACATAACATTCATCGTAAAAGTACGTGCTACAGTAAATGGATTAACTGTTTTTGTTGTAATAGTAAGAAGTGTTTCTGCAGCTATTTTTTGTATCATATCCTCATATTGAGGAAGTGCTAAATTTCCTATACTTTTTTCTGTTTCTAACCGTAAAACTTTCCATATTTTACTATAAGATTCTGTACTCAATGAAGAAGGCCAACCAACTATTGTTGCTATACTAGGGTTACGTGATAATTTTTCAGAATAATTTTTTAATAACATATTTCGTATTGAAGTATCTGTAATAACAAGTAAATTTTGTTCAGGGATGTTCACTAAAAAAATTCCTTTGTCTGTTTGATATTTCTTTTTTGCATGTTGTTTTACTGTTTGTAACACAGCAAGAATATTTCCTTTTAACAAATACATCATCACTGCAATACTAATAGAAGAAGATACTTGCCGTGTTTTATCATTGGTAGTTTTATTAAAAATTTTTGAAATTATTAATGATGAAAATGCAACCATTCCAGCAATACCTCCAATAATTTTTTCAATCCACCCTCGTATAGTCTCTACATGTTGTTCTTGTGATGTTAAAGTTATCATTCTCTCTCCTAAAAAAGATTTGTATTAAATAGTTTTTTATATATTTATATTTTTGATTTTAACAAAATTAATTGTTTTGAATTTATTTTCAATAATTGA
>CALETH010000002.1 GCA_937920105.1 uncultured Bacteroidota bacterium | reverse complement strand
ATTACTTCTTATATAAATTACTAACCTCATAATTATAGGAGAAACTTTATGGAAGAAAATTTGCAATCACAAACGAAAAATTCATCAATGTCTTTTACAGATAAATTAACAAACATATTCACTTCTCCAAGTGAACTTTTTGATTATGTTGCAACATCAGAAAAAGAAACATCAAACTGGTTTGCTCCGTTATCAATAACAATTCTTCTCAGCATCATTTTTACATTTGTTGTGTTTACCAGACCTGCAATTCAAAGTCAAATGCAAGAGCAACAAGAAAAAGTGTTTCAGCAAAGAGTTGCCGATGGAAAAATGACAGCAGAACAGGCAGAAATGGCAATGGAAAAAAATCCTGCAAAACCAGGTTCACCAATGTTTCTTGTTTTTGGTTCGGTTGGTGTCATCTTTGTTCTTTTTGGAACATTATTTATTTCCGCATTAGTATTTTGGTTGGCAGGAAAATGGTTTTTCAAAACATCAACATCGTATAATAAAGTAATGGAGGTAGTTGGGCTTTCAATGTATATCATGGCGTTTGGAACAATCATTACAATGATAACAATTATTATGAAAGATGCTTTACATGCAACACCTAGTGCAGCATTTTTTCTTAATGATTTTGACCAATCTAATAAACTTCATAAACTATATTCTTCGTTAGATATTTTTAGTATATGGTATCTTACTGTTATTAGTATTGGATTATCAAAAATATTTTCTCTTTCTACAGAAAAAGGATTTTTTATTGCTTTTGGAGTGTGGGCAATGTATGTTGCAGTTAAAATATTTTTAAATATCAATATTGGTTGATAAAAAATTATATTTTTTATATTTTGATATAACTTTGTAGGAGAGTCTATGAAATACATTATTATCGTATTGCTCGCATTCAGTATAGAAAGTTTTTCACAATTCAAAAATGTAAGTCAACCATCAATTAGTGATTCTTTTATTCATTCACCAACATCAGAATGGTTTGGATTTTTCAATCCAGATAATTTTTCTATGCATCATAGTTATTCTATGAGTTTTGCAACAATGGGTGGACAAAATCTTACATTAGGAAAATATACAAATAACATGATGTATAAAATTTCTGATAAATTAGATGCACAAGTAGCAATAAGTCTTCAACATTCTCCCTATAATAATTTTGATAAACGTCTCCAAAATAGTTTGAATGGAATTTTTCTTGATAAAGCACAATTAAATTATCGCCCATCAGAAAATACCTTGTTACAATTATCATTTCAACAAGTTCCATGGAATTACTATTACAACGATTATTTTTGGAGATAAACTTAGAAGTGTACAAAATAACCGAGTAATGTCTTCTTTGTAAGACACTCGGTTATTTTTTTTGTAGAAAATTATGTTTAGTTTATTAAAGAGTGGAATAAAATTTTTATTGTTCATGATAACCATCACCGCAATTTCTTTTGGAGTGTATTATTATTACTATTATGAGAAAATATTTAATAATGAAGAAAAAAAAATAACTAATGCTGAAAGAAAAATTTCTCTTGATTCTTTAGAAAATGCAGTTCAAGTAAAAGTTCTTAATGGATGTGGAGTTCAAAGTGTTAGTAAAACTCTAATGTCCTATTTACGAAAAAACGGATATGATGTTGTAGAAATAGGGAATTACAAAAATTTTGATGTTGAAAAAACCTTTATTATTGATAGAGTTGGCGATACAATCATAACACAAAAAATAGCAAAAGAAATTGGTATTGATACAAAAAAAATAAAATACGAAAAAAGCCGCTGGGAATTTGTTACAGCTTCTGTAGTTATCGGAAAAGATTATAATACTTTACCACCATGGAAATAAAAAATACAACCATACAGATTTGTCAAGTTTTTAAAACTTGACAAATCTTACAAGAAAAAAAATATGACACCAAAAACATTATCAAAAAAAATATCCACATTAGCACTTTCTAAAAAAGCGTACGATGTTACTATTATAGATTTACGCAAACTTACTTCTATGACAGATTTCTTTGTTGTATGTTCTGCAGATTCTGATACACAAGTACGAGCCATTGCTGACACAATTAAAAAAGGAATGCAAGAACTTGGCGAAGAAATTTGGAAAACAGAAGGTTATTCTGATGGACGTTGGATTTTGTTAGATTTTGTTGATGTGGTTGTACACATTTTTCATAAAGAATTGAGAAATTTTTACAATCTTGAAAAACTATGGGGTGACGCAAAATTTGAACACATCGTTGATAAACCAACACCAGTAAAAAAAACAACAACAAGACGAAAAAAAACTGAGTAATAATGAAAGAAATTCTTCATCAACAACTATCTCAAGCATTACAAACGCTTCATTACCCTGCCGTAGAAATACTTCTTGAAAAACCAAAAGTAGCAACACATGGTGATGTAACAACCAATATTGCGATGGTGCTGGCAAAATCCGTAGGAAAGAAACCAAGAGAAATTGCTGAAACAATTATTCAAGAATTAAAAATTGCTCAAACAATTATTTCTTCTATAGAAATTGCTGGTCCCGGATTTATCAATTTTACTTTTGCTGATTCTTTTATTGTTGAATCTTCCAAAAAAGTTTTGATAGAAGGGAAGAATTATGGGAAAAATTCTTCAGGAAAAAATATCAAAGTTAATATAGAATGGGTAAGTGCAAATCCAACCGGACCTCTTCACAGTGGACATGGAAGACAAGTCATTCTTGGTGCAGTGTTAGCAAATATTTTAGAGTGGAATGGATATGATGTTACGCGAGAATATTATTTCAACAATGCTGGAAACCAAATGCGAAATTTGGCAGAAAGTATTTATGCACGATATTGTGAATTATGTGGTGAAAATATTCAGTTTCCAGGAGATGGTTATCATGGAGAATATATCAAAACTATTGCACAAGAAATTTTTAATGAAAAAGGAAAAAGGATTACCGATAAAAATTATTTTCAAAAAAAAGGCGAAGAATGGTGTTTTGCAAATATCAAAAATATATTAACAAAATTGAATGTTGTTCATGATGTCTTTTATAATGAAGATTCTCTTTACAAAAACGGAAAAATTCAAGAAGTCATCGAAAAATTTCGTTCTTTAGATTTGATATATGAAAAAGATGGTGCAACATGGTTAAAGGCAACGACGTTGGGTTTAGAAAATGACAGAGTGATTGTAAAAAATACTGGTGAACCCACATACCGTCTTCCTGATATTGCCTATCATTGTGAAAAATTTCTTCGGGGATTTGATGTAATGATTGATATTTTTGGTGCTGACCACATTGCAACAATTCCCGATGTGTTGGCAGGAGTAAAAGCGTTGGGATATGATACAACAAAAGTAAAAGTTATCATTCATCAAATGGTTTCATTTTTGCGAGATGGAAAACAAGTCAAACTTTCTAAACGCAGCGGTGATGCGTACACATTGGACGAATTGATTGAAGATGTTGGTAAAGATGCAGTGTATTATTTTTTTGTGATGAGAAGTGCCAACACTCATCTCGAATTTAATATTGATTTAGCCCAACAACAATCGGAACAAAATCCTGTATACTATCTTCAATATGCCCATGCTCGCATTGCAAGCATTTTGCGATTTGCGGAAGAACAAAATTTTGAGAGCAAAAATTTTTCTGCTATATTACATGCAACAAATTTTTCACGTATTCATGAAAAAGAAGAAATTGAGTTATTAAAATTATTGCTAGATTTTCCTGAAGAAATACAAAAGTGTTCAATTTCGTACGAACCACATCATTTAACAGTGTATTTGCGAGAAGTAGCAGAAACATTTCACAAATTTTATCATGCTCATCGTGTATTAAGTGAAGATAAGGAATTGATGAAGGCACGTTTGGCATTATGTATTATGGCAAAAATTGTTATTGCGAATGGATGTATTATTTTAGGTGTTGAACCGAAGGAAAAAATGTAATGAAAAATATTCTCATAACAGGCGGTGCAGGTTTTATCGGAAGTAATTTTATTCACTATATGTTAAAAAAATATAGTGAATACACTTTTATTAATTTAGATGTACTAACATACGCAGGAAATCTTGAAAATTTACAATCCATAGAAAAAAATCCACAATACCGTTTTGTCAAAGGAGATATTTGTGATGCAAAAAATATTGACACAATATTTTCTCACTATAAAATAGATGCAGTAGTTCATTTTGCAGCAGAATCTCATGTTGATAGAAGTATTTTAGGTCCATCAGTATTTATTCAAACCAATGTTGTAGGAACTGGTGTATTGTTGGAAATAGCAAAAAAATATTCTGTAGAAAAATTTCTTCATGTCTCTACCGATGAAGTGTACGGTTCACTCGGTGCAACCGGATATTTTACAGAAAAAACAAACTTACATCCCAACAGTCCATATTCTGCGAGCAAAGCTTCTTCAGATTTATTAGCATTGGCATACGAACATACATTTCATCTCCCAGTTGTTGTTACACGATGTTCTAATAATTACGGTCCATATCAATTTCCTGAAAAACTCATTCCATTAATGATTGCGAACGCTTTAAACAATAAACCATTACCTGTTTATGGTGATGGATTGAATGTGCGAGATTGGTTATTTGTGGAAGACCATTGTTCTGCATTGGATGTGATATTACACAAAGGGAAAATTGGAGAAGTTTATAATATTGGTGGAAATAACGAAAAGAAAAATATTGATATTGTAAAATTGATTTTGAAAAAATTACAAAAACCGGAATCACTTATTACATTTGTGAAAGACCGTCCGGGACATGATAAACGATATGCTATTGATGCAGCAAAAATGAAAACCGAATTACAATGGCAACCAAAATATATTTTTGAACAAGCAATTGAAAAAACAATTGAATGGTATTTAGAAAATAAAAATTGGTGGGAAAGAATTCTTTCTGGAAAATATCAACACTATTATAACGAACAATATAAAGAGCGTTTAGAAAAAGTAGCATGAAAATAATCATAAAAAATATATTTTTAATTTTAGTAGTGATTTGCTGTTCATTTTCACAAAATGTTGGTGAATTTGATAAACAAAATTCTATTATTAATTCATCACTAATAAATCAACAAATACCGGTTACACCAATTTCTGATGGTGCTATTGACCCTAATGAATATATTGTTGGACCTGGTGATGTATATAATGTTAGTCTTTGGATAAGTCCACCAATATTGTATACAATTCCTGTAACACCAGAAGGAACGTTGATTATTCCTACTGTTGGTGAAATTTTTGTAAGTGGAATGAAACTTGTAGAAGCAAAGAAAAAAGTTATTTCTCAAATCAAAAAAAAATATATTGCTGGAGATGCTTCATTTACATTGCTTTTTCCTCGTACACTTTCAGTTGTAGTGCAAGGAAATAATATTAAAGATGGAAAATTATATTTTCAATCAAATGAACGTATCAGTGCGGTGTTGGCAAGAATATCAGTTTTAAAAGAAAATACTTTGGGTACGGAGTCGCAGAATCTTTCTCCAAAAAAAGATGATTTTATTTTTATTGATACCATTTTTGCAAAACGAAAAATAATTGTGACTCATAAAGATGGTTCTACTGATATTGCAGATATTGAAAAATATTATGCAACGGGAAATCCACGTTATAATCCACTTGTGCGAGATGGAGATGTTATCACATTTCCTAAAAGAAATATTGAAAAAGATTTTATCAGCGTTTATGGTGCCGTGAATAAAGAAGGTGTGTACGAATTTGTTGATGAAGATAGTTTGTTTGTATTATTACAAATTGCTGGTGGATTTACTAGTATTGTTGATAGTTCAAAAATTAGTATTACACGAGATAATAAAAATACATTTTTTATTGATTTAAAAAATAATAAAAATGTTTTATTGCAACGTGGTGATAGAATTGTTGTTTATGAAAAGCCAATATTTAAACGTGAATATAAAGTTTTAGTGGAAGGCGAAGTGATTTCTCCGGGATATTATCCCATTACAAAAGATTCTACAACACTTTCAGAAATTATTAAAAGTGCTGGTGGTTTTACAGAATTTGCCTCATTACAAAACGCTCGCATCTTTCGTAGTGAAAATAAAAAATCTCAAGAAAAATTTAGGGGACAATTTACAACGGAAGATAGTGTTTATCTTGGAAAAGAAATTTCTTTACCATATCAACCAGTAGTCGCAGATTTTGTAAATCTTTTTATTGATAAAAAAAATGCAAATGATTTCTATTTACAAGATGGAGATAATATTGTTATTCCATCGCAACAAAAAAGTGTGTATGTGTTCGGACAAGTAAAAACTCCTGGACATGTTTCTTTTATTGCTAATAAAGATTATCAGTATTATATAGTACAAGCAGGCGGTTATACTGATGATGCATTAACTGGTGATATTAGAATTGTAAAGGCAAAAACCAAACAATGGCTTCTTCCTTCCGAAACCACAATTGAAGAAGGAGATTATGTTTGGATTCCGAAAGAGCCGTATAGAACAACTACTTATTATACTCAACAATACAGTCAGATTTTTGGAATTATTGGTTCTGTGGCTTCAGTGGTAACAACGGTATTAACAGCATTAGTATTAATTAATCAGTTGGAAAAATAAAAAGCATGGATAAACACCCAATAGCAGAAGTTCTACTAAATTTTTTAGAAACGTTACTACAATGGAGAAAATTTATAGTTCGTACTATATTAGTAGGAACTATAATAACATTTGTGATAAGTTTATTTCTTCCAAAATGGTATAAATCTACAACATCAATGCTTCCAGCAGAAAAAGCAGATATTGTTTCAAATTTAGCAGGTATTTCTTCATTGGTAAAATCAGTTACCGGGGGTGGTGGGGGATTTGGTTTGGGGCAGCAAAGTGAAACACAACGATATTTTTCTATACTCAAAAGTGAAAGATTATTAACTGCTGTTATTGAAAAATTTAATCTTACACAAGTATATGGTATCAAATCATATCCACATCAATCAACAATCAAAGAACTTTCATCTAATATTGTCATGGATGTTGCTGATGAAGGACATTTAACACTTTCTGTATATGATAAAGACCCAGTTCGTGCTGCAGAAATGGCAAATTATTTTATTGAACAATTGAATATTATAAGTTCAGAAATGGCAGCCACAAATGCACTATCATATAAAAAATTTATTGAACAACGTTACAATATTACTAATGATAATCTTCAAAAAGCAGAAGAAGTGTTAAAAGAGTTTCAAGAAAAGTATGGAATTTTTTCGATGGAAGACCAAATGGAATCTTCAATAAAAATTTCTGCTGAATTATATGGAAAACTTTCTTTGAAAGAAATTGAAGCAGGAATTCTCCAAAAAACAGTCAGTGCAGATAACGCTGCCCTTAAATCTAAACTGCTTGAAGTTTCTGAACTAAAAAATAAGATTGAAGAATTACAAAACGGTGTTTTACAAGATTCGTCTATAATAACACTATTACCATCATTTAAAAAAGCCCCATCACTTGCTATACAATATTTTCGTTATATTCGTGAAGTAAAAATTCAAACTAAAATTTTAGAATTTATTACTCCTGTATATGAACAAGCAAAAATGGAAGAAAAGAAAAATACTCCAACAGTCCTTGTTCTTGATAAAGCTGTTCCCGCTGAATATAAAGCGAAGCCTAAAAGAGTACTTTTGACAGCACTTGGTTTTCTTATCTCAACTCTACTTTCTTTATTTATAGTATTCTTTTCAGAAATGCTTCAACGTTTAAAGTTAATTACTTCACCAACATTTCAATCTTTGTTGCACAATGCTCGCTCTGATTGGTTTGGGTTATTGAGAAAAAAGGAATAACCATTGTTTGCAGCACGTCAATTTCACAGGAATTCTTTTTTTGTTTTTTTATCCCAAATAGTAAGAATAGGAGCAAATACTTTATTATTTGTTGGTATTGCACGATGGTATAGTGCGGAAGAGTTTGGACAATTTACCACTGCTCATAGTTACCTATCATTTTTTTTCCTTCTTGCAGATTTTGGAATAGACTTATTATTAGTAACGGCAATAGCCCGCGATACTAATAATGCTCAAACGCTTGTAGAAAAATTTCTTCCCTTAAAACTTATTTTTTCTTTAGTTGGTATTGTTGGGATGTGTGGATTTGCATTTTTTTTGGATATTAATGCAACAACAAAAATACTAATGGTAATATTAAGTATCACCGTTTTGGGAAACAGTTTAACTACGTATTTTTGTTCTGTGTTACGGGGATATAATGTATTTCACTATGAAGCGTATGTTTCCATTGTTCAAAATGTGATTCTTTTTTTGATTGTAATCATGATAAGTTTTTTACATTTATCAATATTGTACTTTGCTTGTGCTTTTGCATTAAGTCGTTTTATAGGATTATTGCATGCATTAATTCTTGTAAAAAAAAAACTGCACGTTGTTCCCGTTATTGTTTTTCATGATATAAAAAAAACAATACATGAAGTTCTTCCGTATGGAATACATCTTCTTTTCGGCACGTTTTTTTTTACACTTGATACATTACTAATTTCTATATTTTATGGGGAAAATTATGTTGGTATGTATCAAGCCGCATTTAAATTAGTTACTTTAGTATTAGTAATGCTTGATGTTTTGATAATTGCTGCCACACCAACATTATCTTCTCTGTATCACCACGATAAAAAACAATGGGAATTTAAAAGCGTTATTTTGTTTAAAGTATTGTTATATCTTGGTTGTATTATCGGATTACTTTTTATTGTATATCCGGAGGAAATTCTTACAATTGTATGGGGAAGTGGAAAATTTTATGATGCAATTCCCATTATGAAAATTTTTGGAGTGATTATTATCATTCGATATGGAATGGAAACATTTGGTACAATGCTGACTACTGCTCAACAACAAAAGGTAAGAATGAATATTGTTATTACTGCAACAATTTTTAATTGTATCTTAAACCTTATCATTATTCCATATTATCAATTGCAAGGAGCGGCAATAGTTTCTTTACTTACAAATTTTTTAATTGCAGTTCTTTTTATTTTGATGGTGTGTAAAACTACATTTTCTTTAAGAACTTTTTTTACAGTACCATTGGTTATTTCCTTTGGATTTATTGTTGGGGCTTTTTTTCTTATATGGAAATTTAATTATCAACCAATATTAGTCAGTATAGCAATATTTATTTTTTCTCTTTTATTTTTTCTTTCAGTTTTTTCCAAAAAAGAAAAACAAGCTATTCTAAAATATCGAATATGAAGATAAAATCTACATTGTATGAACAAAAGGGAGAAAATTATTTCAACCAACTCAATCCTTATATCCTTTCCTTATTAGAAAAAAGTAATACCTATTTAGAAATAGGTTGCGGCTCCGGTGAAATTGGTAAGTATGTAAAGCACAATAATCTTTATCGTGAATTATATGGAATAGAAATTAGTGATTCCTCTGCGGAATTAGCACGCCAATATTTCAATCATGTGTATACCGGTGATTTAGAAGAATTTGATTTTTCTCAATTACCAAATGCTGATACTATTGTTTGTGGAGATGTTTTAGAACACTTAGTTGACCCATGGATTATTTTTACGAAAATTGCAAACCTTCTTGCGAAAGACGGAAGTATTATAATTTCTGTTCCCAATGTACGGCATATTCGTGTGTGGCTTCCTTTGGTAGTAAAAGGGAAATTTATCTATACATCTCATGGTTTATTAGATAAAGGACATCTTCGTTTCTTTACATTATATTCTTTGCTCGCTATGGTAGAAGAGAATGGTTTATATGTAGAAAAAATATTGTACAATATATCATCACGAATGAAAATTATAAATATTCTTACATTTGGGATTTTTAAAAACTTTTTCTCTATTCAATATATTATCCGTGTTCGTCGAAAAAAACATAATGTATGTCTATAATTGCAGCAGTTTGCTTTTTAATTGCGTTATTCATTTTACTCTCTTGTCTTCATAAACAAGCAGATATTTTTTCTCCTGCCCGCGTTTTTTCTTTCCTCTGGTTTTTTTGTATCGGATTAACAGAACTAAAATTCAGCCGCCTACAACATGAATGGTCAATATTATCATGGGTTGTTCTTTTTCTTGGGATACTATCATTCATTCTTGGTATTTTCCTTGTGTACGCATTGACCTGTAATAAGAAAGTATATACCATTTCACAAATTCGTGTACAAATTCATAAAGAAAAAATTCACGAACCATATTTATTTATTATTATCCTTATTTTTTCATTTCTTTATCTTGCAGTTTTCACTATAGAAGGATTAGCATTTGGCTTACCAATGTTTAGTTCTACTCCATCGTATGCAAGAACCCATTTTGGTTTTTTTGGCATTCATTATTTCATAGCAATAATGCCATTTATTATTTTTTTAACAATATGTTATTACATTTTTATTAAAAATAATTTTAAAAAGAAAATTATATTAGGCCGTCTTTCTATCATCAT
>CALETH010000001.1 GCA_937920105.1 uncultured Bacteroidota bacterium | reverse complement strand
ATGCTGGAGTGGTAAATCTAAAAGTGTACGATGTTTTGGGAAAAGAAATTGCAACGTTAGTGAATGAAAAACAAAATGTTGGAAAGTACACTATCAATTTTGATGCATCTCATTTACCAGCAGGAATGTATTTTTATCGATTACAAAGTGGTGAGTTTGTAGAGACTAAGAAGATGGTGTTGTTAAAGTAAGAGAATATTTAAGGTTCAAGACCTGTGAGATTTTAAAAATCTCACAGGTCTCATCGTTAAAAAAACATTCTATACATCATGCGGAAATTTCTTCCTGCTTCTGGCATAATAGATTTTAATCGTGAAAGATGATTGCGATATTCTGTATCAAAAATATTATCTATTGATAGTGTAATGTTGTGGAGAATACTTTCTCCATTGAATACATATTGAACGTAACCACCTGCAATAGCATAGCCCTTTGTTGATTCTTCAAAAGTATCAATATTGTTTTGTGATGCTGCAATTTCTGTACTTATTCCGGCAGAAAAATTTTCGTAAGAATATTTTACATCAATCAATTCTTTTAATGGTGGAATTGCCGGAAGTGGAGAATGTGTTGATGTTATTTTTCCCACTGTGTAACTGAGTGATGATGAGAGTGTAAAGCGGGAAGAAATATACCATGTAAGTTGATTTTCTATTCCATACAAGATTGCGGGAATTCCTGTTGCCTTATAAATAGGCAGAAGTGTTGCATAATTTATTTCTCCACTATTTCGTGAAATAATATAGTAGGGAAGTGTGTTATAAAAGACTGTCAACATTCCATAAAATTCCGGAGTTTTGTAGTACGAAAAAATTTCTGTTCCAATTCCCCATTCTGCTTGTAAATTTGGATTTCCTGTTTCGTACGAATAGGCGGCAAGATGCGGACCTTCCGAAAATAGTTCTTCAATAGTTGGTACACGTGAAGATTTACTCACATTTGCTCCAACAAACAACGTTGGAGTAATTTCTCGTAAGAGTGAAGTGGAAAGAGAAAATGTATGAAAAATTCGTTCACGGATAGAACCAATTTTTGCATTGGGTTTTTCTTTTTCTGGAATAACATTATCATAATTATAACGAAGAGCAAATTGTATATCAAAATTTTCCCAATGCAAAGTTTCGTAAAAAAATGTTGCGAAAGAAGTGGAAACCGTTGCCGGCGTAAAAACAAATCCACCCACAACAAAATCTCTCATATCTAAGGAAACGCCGATTGTCCCACCATTAAAAATCCCGAAATTATTATGATTGAATGTTGTTGAAAATGAATGTGTTGTTACGGCAAATTCTGCTCCCACAGTTCCGCTATTTTCAAATTCTTGATGACGATAATATGTTTTGTTTGCTTCTATTTCAAGATTGTTAAAATCATCATCAGAAAAATGATAATGAAATTTACTATTTAATTGTTGTTTAAATAATGAAATATTTACACCTTTCGGATGTGCTCCAACAAATCCACCGGGAATTCCATAATCAGTTCCAAAATATCTTCCGGAAATTCCCGCATATCCCCACGAACCAATGTAACTTCCACCACCGGAAAAATTAAGATTATCCATCGAAGAATTTTTCAACACTCCAATTGGTGTAGAAATATTTTCTGCAACTCTTCTACTAACTTCTCCGCGAAGAGTAATTGGTGCAACAATTGTTAATGGAAGTGTGAGTGTTGTTGAACCAAGATATCCTTTGTTTGCAGATTCTCCAGAGCCACCTACTGTTCCGGTAATTCTTGCGGGAAGAATGTCTGGAATTTCGTTGCGAATAATATTGACTGTTCCTCCGATTGTTGTGGAAGTTTGGAGTAAAACTTTTGGTCCGCGAACAACTTCGATACGTTCAACAGTAAATGGTTCAACGGTTACAGCGTGGTCAGGAGAAGAGGCGGAAAGGTCATTAGTTTTGTTACCATCTTCGCTGATAGTAACACGGTCTCCACTCAGTCCGCGAAGTACGGGACGTGCTGGTGCAGGTCCCATAGAACGAATAGCAAGTCCAGTTTCATTTTTTAATGTTGCAGCAAGAGTTTGTCCTAAATCTTTTTGTAATTTTTTTCCGCTGAGTGTAGAATGTTCATAAAGTTCATCCAGTTTAGAATTGTAGTGTGTTCCGGTAACAATTATTCCTGTTCCTTCAATTGGTACGGTGTAAAGATGAATGAGTAGTGTTGTATTTTCTGTTTTAGTGTTGACTGTTGCTTTTTGAAATCCAAGCCGATTTACTTCCAAAGTATATTCACCATTTGGAATTTTTGTAAAACTGAATGTTCCTGTTGTATCAGTAACGGTATAGAAATTTTTTTCTACAAGTTTGATGGTTACGTTTTCCAACGGTTTATCATTTTCATCAACAATAATTCCTTTGATTTGTTCTTGCGAGAAAATAGTGAAAGGAAGAAAAATGAAAAATATATATTTAAATAACATAAATGTTTAAATAATATGATATGTCATTCCCACGAAAGTGGGAATCCAGTTTTTGGATTCCCGCTAAAACCTGTCCTGATGACAGGTCAGGAACATGTGGGAATGACAGGTTGTTTTATAGTTTATTGTGCTACTGAAATTGGAAATGTGTTATTTCCCATAGTAAAATCATTATGTCCTTCATGAAGAATAAAGAATTTTACTGTGGTATTTCCTTCTTTTTTTCCAAAAAGATGAAATCTCCATTGCTCTCCGGAAACTTGTTGTAACTTCACGAATGATGTATCACCAATTTCCCAATTTAAAGTGTGGTCATTATCTGTTGGTGAGGTAAGTGTTTTTCCGTTTTCATCTAAAAAGTGTAGAGAAAATAATTGTTCTGCATCATTTATAGATGTTGTTATGGTTAATCCATTTTTTACAGAATCTTTAAAATAGTACGCAACGGTATCAGCAGGTGGATTGTGTTTATTGGTGAGAATAAATAATCCGGCGGCTTCAATATGGTCCTCTGGTGGAATAATTGGGTTATCTTTTTTACAGCCGGTTATTCCTAAAAAAATAGTTGTGGTAATTGTAAAAATAATTGTTCGATGAAAAAAAGTTTTTGTTTTCATAAGTAATAAATGATTAATGGAAAATTAATAGTTTATAATGAATAATTCAAAATTGAAATTTTTATTAAAAATAGATAGTAAAGTATGATTATCTTGCAAAAAGAATGATTTTTTCTGCAATCATAATAATCATTTAATCATAGTTAAGAGATTAAAGAGAAGAAGGAGGACCGCGATGGGAGAAATTTGTTGTAAAAAAAGGTAGAAGAGAAAGTGAGGGTGAATCAAAAATTATTGTAGAAAAATTTTGTAATGAAGTTTGTACAAATGTTTGTGTGGAAAGAAAAACTCTTCCCGAAAATAATGAACACACAACACAATCACTGTGATGTAGGGAGAGATGTTGGCAATTATCAGCATCTTCGTGAGAACGAAGTTGGTGGTTGCCTGTTCCTGTAATAAAATTTTCATCATTATGAGAAAATGCAAAATTTGCAATTTGCATTCCCGTAAGAACGAATACTATTATTATGTAAGAAAAATTCTTCATATTTTTAATATATATTTTTTTTTGAAAGAAAAAAATATTGATTACGATTTCAAAAAATCTTATATTGTAAAACTTTGATGCCGGGATGGCGGAACTGGTAGACGCACAGGACTTAAAATCCTGCGGGGCTTAAACCCCGTGCGGGTTCAACTCCCGCTCTCGGCACAAACTTTTTATAGAAAGAAAAAATATGGCACTCTCAGTAGGAACACAAGCACCACAATTTAGTTTATTTGATGTAGAACGAAAAGAGCGTTCACTTTCTGAATTTTCTGGAAAAAAAGTAATTCTCGCATTTTATCCAGGAGCATTTACCGGAGTATGTCAAAAAGAGTTGTGTAATTTTCGTGATTCATTAGTTGAGTTGGAAAAAATGAATGCTCAAGTTTTGGGAATTAGTGTTGATAGTCCGTTTGCAAATAAAGCATTTGCAGACCAAAATAAAATTACGTTTCCATTATTAAGTGATTATACTCGAAAAGTTTCTGAACAATATGGTGGCGTTCATCAAGATTTTGTTGGATTGAAGGGATATTCTGTTTCTAAACGTGCGGTATATGTGGTTAATGAAAAAGGAAATATTATTTACACGTGGGTTTCAGAAAATCCGGGTGTAGAGCCACCGTATGAAGAAATTAAGAAAGTATGTCAATAAAATAATAGAACATAAAAATTTTACATCATAACCCTTCAAATTTTGAAGGGTTATTTTTTATCAATCATAATTAAAAAATATTAAAGGAATTTTTTATGGGATTTCAGTGTGGTATTGTGGGGCTTCCAAATGTGGGAAAATCTACAATGTTTAATGCAATAACTTCTGCCGCTGCTGCTGCGGAAAATTATCCATTTTGTACAATTCAACCAAATGTTGAAGTTGTTCCGGTTGCTGATGCAAGAATTGATACATTGGTAAAAATTTATAATTCGCAAAAAATTGTTCCATCATCAATTACTTTTGTAGATATTGCCGGATTAGTGAAAGGTGCAAGTAAAGGTGAAGGAAAAGGAAATGAATTTCTTTCTCATATCCGAAGTGTTGATGCAATTATTCATGTGGTGAGATGTTTTGATGACCCAAATATTGTTCATGTGGATGGAAGTGTAAATCCGCAACGAGATATTGAAGTGATAGAAATGGAATTAATTTTTAAAGATTTGGAAACATTGGAAGGAAAAATTTCTACTGCAGAAAAAAAAGCAAAAAGTGATTCAAAAGTAAAATCCGAAGTAGATTTTTATAAACAACTCAAAGAACATTTATTAGGTGGAAGGCTGGCAAGATATTTTTCTTTTCATAATGATGACCAAAAACTATGGATGAGGGATTTACATTTATTAACAAGTAAACCGGTGATGTATGTTTGTAATGTTCACGAAAAAGATATTACTGTTGCAACTAATGCCTATGTTGAAAAAGTTCGAGAAATTGCAAAAAAAGAAAATGCTGTTGTTGTAGTAATTAGTGCAGCAATAGAAGCGGAGATTTCTCAACTTTCTAAAGAAGAGCAACAAGCATTTTTAGCCGAACTTGGTTTAAAGGAATCGGGATTGCAGCAAGTTATCCGCGAAGGAATGAAATTACTTGGTTTGATTACATATTTTACTGCTGGACCAAAAGAGATTCACGCATGGACAGTGCGAAATGGTGCTGCTGCACCGGAAGCCGCTGGTGTTATTCATTCCGATTTTGAAAAAGGATTTATCCGAGCAGAAATTATGAAATGCGAAGATTTATTTCGATTAGGAAGTGAAGTTGCTGTGAAAGAAGCCGGTCTGCTTCGCAGTGAAGGTCGTGAATATATTATGTGTGATGGTGATATTGCTCATTTTAAATTTAATGTGTGAGAAAATTTTAAGGAATGGGTTTACGTTTTTTCGTCATGCCCGAATGTTTTCATCGGGCATCCACAAAATAGATTCCCGCTAAAAACATGCGGGAATGACAATATGTTATAAAAGATGAGGATTAAAATTTTTCTAAATAAGTAATTACGTAATTTTTTATGAATGCAATTCTTCAAGAAATACTTTGTCATCATTGCGGAAAAATTGTAAATGATACAAATTTTTTTCATGATGAAAAATATTTTTGTTGTAACAGTTGTAAAACAGTGTACGAAATTCTTCAAGAAAATAATCTTTGTCAATACTATTCTCTCAATCAAACTCCGGGAATTTCTCCCACCAATGTTAGCACTTCTCGGTTTTCTTATTTAGACGATACATCTCTTCAAAAAAAACTGCTTGATTTTACTGATGGTACTGCAAGTATCATCACCTTGTATATTCCAAATATGCACTGTAGTTCCTGTTTATGGTTGTTGGAAAATCTGTATAAAATACATCCCGGTATTCTTCATTCTCGTGTAGATTTTCTCAAAAAAAATCTTACCATAAAATTTTCTGAAAAACATATCTCACTTCGTTCTATTGTAGAACTTCTTACCTCACTTGGTTACGAACCATACATTAGTTTAGATTCTGCGGAAAAAATAAAAACGCCTACATCCAAAGCACTCTATTATAAGATTGGTATTGCCGGATTTTGTTTTGGAAATGTGATGTTGTTAAGTTTTCCGGAATATCTTTCTTCCGCAACGGTAGAACCATCACTACAAAATATTTTTAATTACCTCAACCTATTTCTTTCACTTCCCATCGTTTTTTATTGCAGCCAAGATTATTTTATTTCCGCTGTTAATGGATTGAAAAAGAAAATCATCAATATAGATTTTCCCATCGCATTGGGAATTGTGTTATTGTTTCTTCGCAGTGTCTATGAAATATTAACTCAAACTGGTGTTGGTTTTATTGATTCGTTAACGGGATTGGTATTTTTTCTTCTGATTGGAAAATTATTTCAACAAAAAACGTACGAGCGATTACATTTTGAACGGGATTATAAATCATACTTTCCCCTTGCAGTAACAATCAAAAAAGAAAATGGAGAAATAACAATTCCGTTGGAGCAACTTTCTGTTGGTGATGTGATGGTTATTCGTAATAATGAAATTATTCCCGCTGATGCAATGTTGGTGTGTGGTGATGGTTTTATTGATTACAGTTTTGTAACTGGTGAATCAATTCCTGTTCCTAAAGTGTTAGGAGAAATTATTTATGCTGGTGGAAAACAACAGGGAAGCAGCATTGAATTAAGTGTATTGAAAGAAGTCTCCCAAAGTTATCTTACACAATTATGGAATAACGCACTCTATCGTGAAAAAGAAGAAGGAAAACTTACAACACTTTCTAATACCATCAGCAAATATTTTACTATTGTTGTACTTTTTATTGCAATAATTGTTGGTGGGTATTGGTTTTCTATTGATATAACAAAAGCGTTAAATGCGTTTACAGGAATTTTAATTATTGCATGTCCGTGTGCATTAGCAATTGCAATTCCATTTGCGTTGGGAAATGCTATGCGTATTTTAGGAAAAAATAAATTGTATTTGAAAAATACGTCAGTACTAGAAAATCTTGCATCAGTGGATACAGTGGTTTTTGATAAAACGGGAACAATAACGTACGCACAAAAATCTTCTTTAAATTTTGTGGGAAAAATGTTAACAGAAGAAGAAAAAAAAATCATTGCTTCTGTGGTAAAGCATTCCACACATCCGTTAAGTAAAGTGCTGTATGAATGGTTGGATGTGAAGGAAGTATATTCAGTGCAAAATTTTGAAGAGAAAATGAATGAAGGTGTTCAAGGAATGGTGAATGGAAAAAAAGTTTGTGTTGGTTCTTTAAAATTTTTAGAAAATTTTGTGAACGTTAAAAATTTTTCCCAAGGAAAATTAAATGAAACACAAATCTATATTTCTTTTGATAATGAAATACGAGGATATTGTATTATTTATAATGCGTATAGAAATGGAATTAAGGAAGCAATCAGAAATTTAAGCAAAAAATATTTTCTTGCCCTTCTTTCTGGAGATAATGATGGAGAAAAATATCGTCTGGAAGAATATTTTCCATCAAATGCAGAATTGCATTTTCATCAAACACCAAAAAATAAATTGGAATTTATTCAAAAACTTCAACAAAAAAAGAAAAAAGTAGTAATGCTGGGTGATGGCTTAAATGATGCAGCAGCACTGAAACAAAGTAATGTTGGTATTGCTGTTACTGAAGATATCAATACATTTTCTCCCGCTTGCGATGTAATTATGGATAGTAGTGTTTTATCTAAAATAGATTCTTTTATAAAGTATGCGAGAACAAGTGTTCTAATAGTATTTTTGAGTTTTGGTTTTGCTTTCTTTTATAATGTTATCGGACTATCTTATGCAATACAAGGAAATTTATCTCCACTTATTGCAGCGATTATTATGCCTTTAAGTTCACTTACTATTGTTTTTTTAACAACAATGTTGACGAGATTTGCAGCGAAAAGATTGGGATTGTAGATATAAACAATCAAGGAATGTCATTCCCAAATATTTTTATCGGTAATCTCTGTGTTTTGAGAAAAAAAAATCTGGATTCCCACTTAAAGCATGCGGGAATGACCATTTAAATAAATAACCATGTCCATAATCATCCTCCTTATCGGTTGCAGTATTTTTGTTGCTGCTATTTTTTTAGTTGCATTTTTATGGGCTGTTCGTTCAGGACAGTATGAAGATAAATATACTCCATCAATACGAATGTTGTTGGATGAAAATGAAAAGAAAAATTCGTAAATTTCATTAAGAAAATTTTTTAAATCAAAAAAATAAAAAAGGAGATTCATGTCAACAGGATTACAAAAGTTTAGCTATGATAATACAGTTGTAAGAAATTTTGCTATCGCAACAATGGTATGGGGAATTGTGGGAATGTTGGTGGGAGTTATTATCGCTTCACAACTTTTTCATCCGCAACTTAACGCTGGTTTACAATATATCACGTATGGAAGAATACGTCCACTGCACACCAACGCTG
Source organism: uncultured Bacteroidota bacterium (assembly GCA_937920105.1). Lineage (GTDB taxonomy): Bacteria > Bacteroidota > Ignavibacteria > UBA10030 > UBA8401 > CALETH01. Next base: position 4,519 of record CALETH010000001.1, on the reverse strand, counting down.
TAATCTTTGCGTTTATTGGAAATGCAATTTTTATGGGGGTGTATTATTCCTTGCAAAGATTGTGTAAAGCCAGAATGTTTAGTGATATTTTAAGTAAAATTCATTTTTGGGGTTGGCAATTAATTATTGTTGCAGCAGCAGTTACACTTCCGTTAGGATTAACAACAAGTAAAGAATATGCTGAACTTGAGTGGCCTATTGATATTGCGATTGCACTTGTTTGGGTTGTGTTTGGTATCAACATGATTGGTACTATCATAAAGCGTCGGGAAAAACACATGTATGTTGCATTATGGTTTTACATTGCAACATTTGTAACGGTTGCCGTTCTTCACATTGTTAACTCCATTGAACTTCCTGTTAGTTTTTTGAAAAGTTATTCTTTTTATGCTGGTGTGCAGGATGCGTTAGTACAATGGTGGTATGGACACAATGCAGTTGCATTTTTTCTCACCACACCATATTTAGGTTTGATGTATTATTTTCTTCCGAAATCTGCAAATCGTCCTGTGTATTCTTATCGACTTTCTATTGTTCATTTTTGGTCACTCATTTTCATTTATATTTGGGCAGGTCCGCATCATCTATTATATACAGCACTTCCAGATTGGGCACAATCATTGGGAACAGTTTTTTCTATCATGCTTATTGCTCCATCGTGGGGTGGAATGATTAATGGTTTGTTAACATTACGTGGTGCATGGGATAAAGTTCGTGAAGATGCAATTTTAAAATTTATGGTTGTTGCTGTTACTGCGTACGGAATGGCAACTTTTGAAGGTCCGTTACTTTCACTTAAAAATGTAAATGCTATTGCTCACTTTACTGATTGGATTGTGTCGCATGCACATCTCGGAGCATTGGGTTGGAATGGATTTTTAACTTTCGGAATTTTGTATTGGCTTGTTCCCAAATTATTTAGCACAAACTTGTATTCAAAAAAACTTGCTAATTTTCATTTTTGGATTGGGGTATTGGGAATGATTTTGTACACTGCTTCAATGTATTGGGCAGGACTAACACAGTCGTTAATGTGGAAGCAATTTACTTCTTCTGGAACTCTTCAATATTCAAATTTTCTTGAAACCGTTACACAACTTATTCCATTCTATATGATTCGTGCATTGGGTGGAATTTTATATTTGGGTGGAACAGTTGTAATGGTCTACAATCTTTACAAAACTGCAAAGCAAGGAACATTTGTTGCCAATGAAAATGCAGAAGCACAAGTTATTCATGAAGAACCGAAAAAAGAAAATGTACACCGTTGGTTAGAAAAACGTCCAGTACAATTTGCATTACTTTCTACAATCATTATTGCCATTGGTGGATTAGTGGAAATGATTCCAACGTTTTTAATCAAAACAAATATTCCAACAATAGCCAGCGTGCAACCATACACACCGTTAGAGTTGGAAGGAAGAGATATTTATATTCGTGAGGGCTGTAATACATGTCATTCGCAAATGATACGTCCGTTCCGTTCGGAAACAGAACGTTATGGGGAATATTCTAAAGCAGGAGAATTTGTGTATGACCATCCATTTTTATGGGGTTCAAAAAGAACTGGACCGGATTTACATCGTGTAGGAAAAAAATATAATAATCTTTGGCATTATGTACACATGGAAAATCCATCTTCTATTTCTCCGGGCTCAATCATGCCTGCATATCCATGGTTATATACACAAGATTTAGATGTAAGCAAAACGGAAGCAAAAATTCTTGCAATGCAAACCTTAGGGGTTCCCTATCCAAAAAATTATGAAAAAATTGCTTTAGAAGATTTACAAGTACAAGCCGATAGTATTTCTAAAGATTTACTTAATTCCGGTGCAGTAGCAGAACCGAATAAAGAAATTATCGCACTCATTGCCTATTTACAAAGATTAGGAACTGATATTAAAGTGAGTAAGTAAGTAGTGGAGTAGGTAAGTAGTCTCTCCTCTGTGTGAAAGCCATAGCGAAGGAGGAGTAAAATTAAGAAAGAAGAATTAAAAGTAAAAAAATAAAAATCATGTTTTCCAACTATTTACAATCCATAGAAAACGTTACCATTTATCCGTTAATTTCATTATTTATTTTTGTGATTTTTTTTATTGTCATGTTTGTATGGATAATAAAAATGGATAAAAATCATATTAAAGAAATGGAACAACTTCCGTTGGATGAAAAACAAATAGAAAAGTAAAAAGTGAGAATTAAGAAATTTTTTTTTAAAAAAAAACGTCATTCCCGCATGTTTTTAGCGGGAATCCATTTTGAAAAAAATTATCATAATAATCTTAACAAGTCAGCATTCTATCTTTTCAAAAAGCTGTGGCAAAAAAAAACAAAAGGAATTTTTATGAAAAAAATATTTCCCATCATATTATTAACAATAATTATTTCACCATTATTTTCGGCACAAACTGTACCAGACCCGGGAATTGAAACCGCATTAAGCATCACTGTCCCATTTACCATTGCAGTAATAGTCTTATTATTTTTTATTTTTATTGTTATGGATAGTGATGTAGAAAAAATTACTTCCATTCTCATCAAAATAAAAAATTATGTTATTCCGCAATCCACAGAAAAAGCAATAGACCTTGGACATGATTTTGATGGAATTCATGAATTAGATAATAGAATACCACCATGGTTCAACTATTTATTTTATGGAACAGTAATTTTTAGTGTTATTTATATGTTGGATTTTCATGTGTTAAATACATCAAAACTTTCCGCAGCAGAGTACACTGAAGAAATGAAAACAGCACAATTACAAAAACGTATTCTTCTAGCTAATGAAGCACCTATTGATGAAAACGCTCTGGCCATATTAAAAGATGAAACCTCATTAACCGAAGCAAAAGAATTATTTAAATCCAATTGTGTTTCTTGCCATGGAAATAATGCTGAAGGGCTTGTTGGTCCAAATCTTACAGACCAATATTGGATACATGGTGGAGGAGTAAAAAATATTTATACCACCATTAAAAAAGGCGTTCCGGGAAAAATGACCAGTTGGGAACTTGTATATTCTCCAAAACAAATTCAAAAATTAGCAAGTTATGTTATTTCTCTGCAAGGCACAAATCCGCCAAACGCTAGAAAAAGTGAAGGAGAGTTGTATAGAGAAAAAGAAATAACACCAATTGCAGTAAAAGATTCTGTGAAAACACTATAATGCACAATGATGAACAAAATACTTTTCGAGATACATTAGGAATAGTTAATAAAGAAGGAAAAAGAACATGGCTTTATCCTAAAAAACCGAAAGGACGATATTACACTGCACGAACCATCCTCAGTAGTTTTTTTCTCTTAATTTTATTTGGCACACCATTTATTAAACTGAATAATTATCCAATTGTTCTTTTTAATATTATAGAACGAAAATTTATTCTTTTCGGTATTCCATTCGGACCTCACGATTTTTATATATTAGCATTAATGATGATTACATTTATTGTCTTCATTATTCTTTTTACTCTTGTGTACGGAAGAGTCTTTTGTGGATGGATTTGTCCCCAAACAGTATTTATGGAAATGATATTCCGTAAAATTGATTATTGGATTGAAGGTGATGCAAAAGAACAAAAACGATTAAACGAATCCCCGTGGAACAAAGAAAAAATTTTCAAAAAATTTAGTAAATACGGAATTTATTTTTCTCTTTCATTTCTCATCGCTAATACATTTCTTGCCTACATTATTGGAATAGATGAATTGTGGAATATTATCACCGTTCCACCATCACAACATCTAACCGGCTTTATTTCCATTCTCGTATTCACTAGCGTTTTTTATGGAGTCTTTATTTGGTTTCGCGAACAAGCATGTATCCTTGTGTGTCCGTATGGACGTTTGCAAGGAGTATTGTTAGATAAAAATTCTATTGTGATTGCGTATGATTATCCACGAGGTGAACCACGAAAAAAAATCCAACGTAACGAAACTCGTACCGCCGGTGATTGTATTGATTGCAAGCAATGTGTGGAAGTCTGTCCCACAGGAATAGACATTCGCAACGGAACACAATTAGAATGTGTCAACTGTACCGCTTGTATTGATGCGTGTGATTATGTGATGGAAAAAATTCAAAAACCAAAAGGTCTTATTCGTTATGCTTCTTCGGAACAAATAAAAAATAAAATTCCGATGAGATTCACTTCTCGCATGAGTGGTTATTCCTTTGTGTTACTTTTTCTTCTTACGATTGTTTCTTATTCTCTTATAACACGTACAGAAATAGATGTAACCATCCTTCGTACACCAAAATTATTTTTTCAAGAACAAGTTGATGGAAGAATTAGTAATGTCTATGATGTAAAAATTTTGAATAAAACATTTCATCCACAAAAATTATCGTTTCAACTTCAAGATAGAGAAGGTGAAATTGCACTGGGAGAAAAAGTCATTACCATTCTACCACAAGAAATTGTAGAAAAAAAATTTATTATTTTTTTGAAAAAAGAATACATTCAAACAATGAATACAGTAGTTATGATAGAAATTTATGATGAAAAAAATA